>JBKPRG010000147.1:0-39848 GCA_046765815.1 Actinomycetota bacterium | reverse complement strand
CCACGGTCTTCACCGTGACGCTCGCCGACACGGACGGGCTCCCGACCGACGTCGCCTTGATCGTCGACGTGTCGTTCGCACCGTCGGCGGCCGCCGCCGGCACGGTCACCCGGACACAGACGTTCGTCGTGGCACCCGCGTTGACCGTCGGGGTCGTCGTGATCGGCGTCGTGCAGCTCGAGTCGAGGAAGCTGACCGGGAAGGTGCCTCCCGAGCTCGAGAGCGAGTACGAGTCGGGCGTGTAGCCGAGATTGGTGATCCCGACCGTGTAGTCCACGCTCGAACCCGCATGCGCTGCACCTGTTTGCGACGCCGGGGCGGCACTAACCGCGAACTGCGGTGCGATCGGTGTCACGACCGGTGAGCCGGTGACCGAGAAGCCGCCGGTCGCGGACGCCTGCATGCCGTCGTTGGTGATCGACGAGAACTTCGCCTTCAGCGCGTCGGTGATGCTCACCGTGAGCTGGACCGAGATGCTTCCGCCCGCAGGAATGCCGAGGCCCGACCACGTCACGGCCTTCTTCGAGAACGTCCCGCCGTTGTCGGCGGAAACGAAGCTCGTGTTGTCCGGGATCGGATCGGTGATCGTCACGCCCGTGGCGGCGACGTTGCCGATGTTCCTGACCGTGATCGTGTACTGGAGGTTGCTCGCCGGGCCGACCGGGACACCCGCGTCGACCTTCGAGAGCACCAGCGCCGGCGCCGCGTTACCTGCGGAGTCGGTGATCATGTAGCCGCCACGCCCGTGCGTCCCGGCCCCCAGGATCCGGTGCAGCGGATCGAGGTCGAGCTGCCACACGGACACGTTCGGGATGCCTGCGCCGAGGATGCCCCAGTGAACACCGCCGTCGTGGGTCACGAACGCGCCGACCTGGGTGCCCGCGTACAGCGTGTTCGGGTACGACGGGTCGAGAACCAGGGAGTTCAGCGGAACGTCCGGCAGGTTGCCGGTGATGTTCTTCCACGACTTGCCACCGTCGGTCGTCGCGAATGCGTGACCGGGCTCCTTCGGAGTCGCCTCGTCGTACCCGTTGTAGGCCAGGTATGCGATGCGGTAGTTGCTGCGATCGACGGCGAGGTCGGACACCGGCCGGTTCGGCAGATGATTCGTCTTCGTGTCGATCTGCGTCCAGGTCGGAGCGGCCGCCGTCTGTGCGTCGGGGCTGACCCAGACGTTCCCGTCCAGCGTGCCGGCGTAGACGGCCGTCCCTCCGCCGACTCCGATCGCGGAGATCGCGCAGGTGCGGGCGCCGTTCGGCGCAGTACCGGTGCAGCCCGTCGTCAGGTCGGGGCTGATCAGGTTCCAGTGCGCCGAGCCGCGTGCGTCGTCGGTGCGGTAGATCCGGTACGACCCGGCGAGCAGCTGGTTCGAGTTGTTCGGGTTGAGCACCCACGGGATGTAGAACTCGGACCGGTCACGATTGAGGCCGCTCTGGATGATCTGCCGGGAGAAGAACTGTGCCCCGCCATCCGAGATCCGGTACAGCGCCCCCGCAAATCCGTTGAACGTGCCGTAGACGAAGCAGGCACCGAAGCCGCCGGCGCAGTTGTTGTTCGCCGCGTCGAAGCTCGGGTCGACCAGCACCTGGCCGCCGTCACCGCCCGCGACGTCGAACCACGTCTGCGAGTTGACCGACTTGCGCTGCGTGCCGTTGTCCTGCGTGCCGCCCCAGAAGCGCGGGCTGTCCAAACCAGGCGCCACGGACTGGGCGATCTCGAGCGACGAGTACTGCGCGATGTCCAGGCCGGTGCGGTGGATCACCGCGCCGTTCGCCGGGTTCACCGTGCCGTTCAGGTTCTGCCAGTCGACGGAGTTCAGCGGGTCCGTGACATTCGGGCGTCCACCGCGATCGGCGCTGTACCAGACGCCGCCGTCGTTGCCGATCAGGACGTGATCGGCGTTGTTCGGATCCATCGCGAGCGCGTGGAAGTCCGGATGCAGGTCCCAGCCGAGGTTGAGCCACGTCTGGCCGCCGTCCGTCGAGCGGTAGATGCCACCCGACTGCGGACTCAGGTCGTAGCCGTAGGAGCCGCCGGCGTAGACGACGTCCGGATTGTTCGGATCGGTCTCGATGACGTTGTCGTAAGAACACTGCGATCCGCTTGTCGCGCAGTAGTTCTCGACGCTGTCCTCGCGAGTCGCACCCTTCCCCGGGAGCTGGGTCCAGTTGGCGCCCGCGTCGGTCGACTTCCATACCTCTGGCTTGTGATGCGTGCCGTCGGCGTTGTTCCAGTCGAAGCCCGAGTAGAGCACTGCCGGGCTGCCCTGCGGATGCGAGATCGCCATCGAGAACCGCGTCCCCGCGCCGGCGTAGTCCGCGCCGGCGGGCAGGCCGTTCATGATCTGCGTCCACGTGTGACCCGCGTCGGTGCTCTTGTACATCGCGTCGCCCCAGAACGAGGCGTAGAGGATGTTCGGGTTCTGCGGATCCATCTCGAGATCGGTGGCGCCGTTCGCCTCCGTCACCTCGCGCAGCAGGTTGAACGTCTGGCCGCCGTCGGTCGACTCCCAGATGCCGAAGCGGGAGTGCGTCGCCACACTGACGCGCCGCTCGCCGCTGCGGCCGCGGAGGACCGAGACGTACAGGTGGTTCACGTTCGTCGGGTCGACAACGAGCGCCGAGATCGACACGCCGACGAAGTAATCGCCGGAGACGTGGCTCCACGTGGTGCCACCGTCGGTCGACTTGAGGATTCCGTCGCCGTAGACGCTGTCGCCCGAGAGGGCGCCTTCGCCGGTGCCGGCGTACACGACGTTCGGATTGGACGGCGCGATCCTGATCGCTCCGATCGTCTGCGTGGCCTGGTCGCTCGTGCGAGGCACCCAGGTGCCGTTCGCGCCGACCGTCGTGCCGTTGTCCATCGTCCAGATGCCACCTGAAGCGGCGCCGAGGATGAAGCGGCCGTTCGGCTCGATCGCGAGCGCGCCGATGCGTCCGCTGACCGCGGCGAACGCGCTGTCGCCCCGCTGGACCTGGACGACCGGGTTCGGGCCGAGGCTCCTCCAGTTGCCGGAGAAGGTGGAGGGATCGCTTCCCTTTGCTAGGCCGAGCTTCTTGCCCACGTCGTCGCCGCGGACGCGCAGCGAAGCCGCCTGCCCGATGTCGAGCGGCGTGTCACCGGCGAGCATCGCGCTCGTCCTGGCGAAATCCAGCTCGCGGAGCTGCTCCTCAGACTCCTCGTCGCCGGCGTCCTTCGGTATGCCTGCGAGCGTTGGCGTGTCGTCGCCTGTCAGAGCGATCGCCGTGCCGCCGAACACGAACAAACAACTGAGCGTCGCGAGCGCAAGCAGGAACCATCTGCCGCGCACACGGACGGGAATCCGCCTCATGTCCTCCCCTTTTTGATGTGTCTCCCCGGACCTCAACGCCGAGGCCCCTAACTGCAGGACTTATCCAAATCTAGGATCCTATGTCAACCCGCGGAGCAGGATAGCCGCAGCTTTTTGACCCGCTGGCGCATCGGCCCGCTCGTCTGACGGGCCCGCTGCGCAGCGGGCCTGAGTGTCACATCATTCGGGCGTGAGGGCGCTTCCGACCGGGACCGTCACGTTCCTCTTCAGCGATATCGAGGGGTCGACTCGCCTACTGGACGAGCTCGGGCCGCTACGTGGACGCGCTCGCGGATCAGCGGCGCATACTTCGTGAGGCATCCGCCCACCACGGCGGGGTCGAGGTGGCCACGCAGGGAGACGCCTTCTTCATTGCGTTCGCGGATGCGCGTCAAGCGGCTCGTGCCGCGATCGCCGAGGGCCGCGCCATGACGGTCGACCAGGTCGTCGCGTACACCCTGGCTTCAGTGGACGACAAGTCGTGAAGACTCAACCGATGGTCGTCGCCGCGCTTTACGACGTGGAGGGGAACGTACCCGCGCTCGAGGCCGTTCTCGCTGAGCTCGAGAGCATCGCTCCCGACATCATCGTTTTCGGCGGCGACCTGTTTTGCGGAGCACAACCGGCCGAAGTTGTCGACTTAGCACGGTCACTTCCGAATGCGCGCTTCCTACTCGGGAATGCCGACCGGCTCGACGAGCCAAACGTGGCGTACATGGTCAACCTTCTGAGGGACGACCAACGCGCGTTCGTCGCGAACTTCCCGGAAGAGCTCGTGTTCGACGACGTGCTCTACCGCCACGGTTCTCCCCGTAGCGTCGATGAGCTCGTCACGATGCTCACGCCTGAGAGCCTCTTACGCGACATGGTCAGCGGCATCGATCAACGAACGATTGTGATCGGCCACACGCACACGCAGTTCGATCGCCGCGTCGACGGCTATCGGATCGTGAACGCCGGATCCGTCGGCGCCGCCTGGGAGGCGTCGCCAGGGGCGTATTGGGCTCTGATCGGAGACGACGTCGAGCTTCGCTCGACCAAGTACGACGTCGACGCCGCTCTCTCAGCTCTTGCGCCGGACCATCCAGGTCGCGACGTGCGCGAGCAGTGGATCAGGGGGCCGCACGATCCCGTGGCGATCGCGCAGCAGATAGAAGAGGCGCTCGGACGCTCAGACACCTGAGAGGAGACGAAGCATGGATCGATTCACGGGCGGTTGCCTGTGCGGCGACGTCCGGATTGTGGCGTCGGGACGCCCATACCGGGTTGGCCTTTGTCACTGTCTCGACTGCCGCAAGCATCATGGGGCCCTCTTTTCCGCGTCCGCGGTGTTCCCTCAGGATGCGGTGACGATCGACGGCGAACCACACGACTACGCCGGGCGATTCTTCTGTTCCCGCTGCGGCTCGTCCGTTTTCGCACGCACCGGGGACGAAATCGAAGTGCACCTCGGATCGCTCGACGCCGCGGACCAACTGATGCCGACCTACGAAGGCTGGATCGTCCGTCGCGAGTCCTGGTTGCCGCCGTTTCCGCTGACGAGACGCTACGAGCGCGATCGGGACGCCGCGGGTCGCTTCGAGGAGTAGGCACGCGGCCGAAACCGTCGTAACGTCCCCGACGAGGACCTGCGGCCATGCGATTTCGGCTTCTCGGTCCGCTCGACGTCGAGGACGACGGGCGGATCCTCCAGATCAGCCGCCCGAAGCAGCGGGCCCTGCTCGCCATGCTGCTTCTCAACGCGAACCGGGTGGTGTCGACCAACACGCTCACCGACGCCCTGTGGGAGGACCGCATCCCGGATACAGCAGCGAAGGCGCTTCAGGTTCACGTCTCGCAACTCCGTCGGCTGCTGGGCGCAGCTCGGCTGCAGACGAAGGCGCCCGGCTACATCCTCCGGGTCGACGCCGGCGAGTACGACGTCCACGACTTCGACGAGCTCGTGAGGCGGGCACCTGCCGAGACCCCGTCGCAGGCGAGCGCGACATGGCAGCAGGCGCTGTCGCTGTGGCGAGGCGAACCGCTCGCCGATTTCGCAGCGTTGCGATTCGCGCAGGCGGAGATCGCACGCCTCGAGGAGCTGCGACTCGTCGCGACCGAGGGTCGACTCGGAGCAGAGCTCAGTCGCGGCCGAGACGCGGAGCTGATCGGCGAGCTCGAGAGCCTCGTCACGGAGCATCCACATCGGGAACGGCTCCGCGAGCTCCTGATGCTCGCGCTCTACCGCACCGGCCGACAGGCAGAGGCGCTCGAGGCTTACCAGGATGCGCGCCGCGAGCTCAGTGAAGGGCTCGGGCTCGAGCCGAGTCGTGCACTCCGCGATCTCGAGCGAGCGATCCTGAGCCAAGACCCGTCGCTCGACGCGCGCCGACCTGCGGACGTCGACGCCCGCGAGCCCGCGGTGACCGCCTTCGTCGGCAGGAAGGCGGAGCTCTCCACGCTGACCACGGCGCTGGACGACGCGCTCGACGGCCGCGGCGGGCTCGTCCTCCTGACGGGCGAGCCCGGCATCGGCAAGAGCAGGCTTGCCGATGAGCTGATCCGCCGCGCGCGCGACCACAACGCGGACGTCCTGATCGGACGCTGCTGGGAGGCGGGCGGCGCCCCAGCCTTCTGGCCCTGGGTGCAGTCGCTGCGCGGCTACATCCGCGGCCTCGATCCAGCGATTCTCCGCGCCGACCTCGGAGCAAGGGCGGATGACGTCGCGCCGATCGTCCCGGAGCTGCAGCGAATCCTGCCGGGCCTGCCCGCGCAGACGCTTGATCCCGAGGGTGCTCGGTTCCGCCTCTTCGATGCGACGGCCGAGTTCCTGCACAGGGCCTCCGAGCGCCGACCGATCCTGCTCTTCCTCGACGATCTGCACGCCGCGGACGAGCCCTCGCTGCTCCTGCTGCGGTATCTCGCACGCCAGATCGGCGCGAGCAGAATCCTCGTCGTTGGGGCATACCGCACCGTCGACCCGGTTCCGGGAGATCCGCTGCGGGCGATGCTCGCGGACGTCGTCCGCGAACCGACAACGCGCCGTCTTGCCCTCGCGGGGCTGACGGAGTCGAACGTCGGCGAGTACGTGGAGTTGACGGCCGGCCACGCCGCGTCGTCCCAGGTCGTGGCGGCGCTCCACGAAGAGACCGACGGGAATCCCTTGTTCCTCGTCGAGATGGTCCGGCTGCTCGCGATCGAGGAACGAACGCCGGAGACAGCGCTCGACATCCCCGAGAGCATCCGGGACGTCATCTCGCGCCGGCTCAGCCACCTGTCAGACGAGTGCAACCGCGTGCTCGTGCTCGCGTCGGTCCTGGGGCGAGAGTTCACACCGGCCGCGCTCGCAGACCTTGCACAGGTCTCGCAGGACGACCTACTCGAAGCGCTCGACGAGGCCATGTCCGCCGGCGTCGTCGCGTCCATTCCGGGCGCCCTCGATCAGCTTCGCTTCGCGCACGTTCTCATGCGTGACACCCTCTACGACGGGCTGACCACCGCACGCCGCGTCCGCCTGCACCGCCTCGCAGTCGATGTGCTCACCGGTCTCTACGGACCCGACCCAGGCGCCCATCTCACAGAACTGGCGCACCACGCTATCGCCGGGAGCGACTTCGAGCGTGCGCTTGACTTCGCGCGGCGCGCCGGCGATCGCGCGCTCGCGTCGCTGGCTTACGAAGAGGCGGCGCGTCTCTACCAGGTCGCGCTCGAGGCAGCCGACCTCTGTGCGGCGCCCGGCCGGATCCGGGGCGAGCTGATGCTGGCGCAGGGGGAGGCGCAGGTGCTTGCCGGCGACGGGCCGACAGCGCGCGAGACGCTGCTGCGGGCAGCGGGGATCGCGCGCGCTGACGGTGACGCCGGCCTCTTCGGCCGCGCCGCGCTCGCCTACGGCGGGCGCGACATCTGGGGCCCGCGCCGAGAGTGGGATCCTCGCTACCTGCCTCTCCTGGAAGAGGCGCTGACACTCAGCGGCGAGCAGGACAGCGTGGTTCGCTCGAGGCTGCTGACACGGATGGCCAGCGCGCTGCGCGGCGACGCCGACCGCGAACGACTGGTCTCGCTCGCACGCGAGGGATACGAGATCGCCGAACGGCTGGGCGACCGCTCAACAATCCTCTACGCGCTCGACGGACAGCTCGCCGCGGCCGGCGGCCCCGACACCACTGCTACGCGATTCCGAGACGCCGCGAGGCTCGTGGAGCTCGCCGGCGAGGCCGGCGACTTGGAACGGGTCTTCGACGGCCGCGAGCACGTGCTGTACACGGCCTGGTCGCTCGGAGATCGAGAGACGATGGAGCAGACGATCGAGGAGATGCGGCGGCTCGTGCAGGAGCTCAACCTGCAGATGTTCCGGTCGCTCGTGACCGTCTTCGACGCCGAATTCGCCGCCGCGCAAGGCCGGTTTGCCGAAGCAGAGACGCTGATCGGCGAGGCGTTCCGCCTCGGCGAGCGCGCACAGAGCTGGAACGTCCAGACCCCACACCGGCTCCAGATCTTCATGCTGCGACTCCAGCAGGATCGGCTCGACGGCTACGAGGCCGTGCTGCGGGGCTCGATCGACGAGTATCCCGGCTACCGCATCTTCGAGTGCGCCCTCGCGCGCGCCTACGCGCACCTGGGACTACGCGACGAGGCCGGCGAGATCTTCGAGCGACTCGCAGGAGCCGACTTTGCCGAGCTCAGCCGTGACGAAGACTGGCTCGTCAACCTCACGCTGCTGAGCGAGGTCTGCGCCTCACTGGACGATCGCAACCGTGCCGGGTCACTGCACGAGCTATTGCTCCCGTTCACGAGCGAAAACGCCGTCGCCAGCGGGGAGATCTGCATGGGCTCCATCGCGCAGCACGTTGCCCGCCTGGCCGCCCAGCTCGAGCTCCACGATGAGGCCGAGGAGCACTTCCGTATGGCGATGGAGATGAACTCGCGTATGGGTGCCCGGCCCTGGCTCGCACACGCGCAGGCGGATTGCGCGGATCTCCTGCTCGAGCGCGCGGCTCCCGGAGACGCTGCCCGCGCGCGCTCCCTTCTCCAGGAGGCGCGACGGACCTACGAGGAGCTCGGCATGCCGCGCGGCGTTGCCCGGACGAGCGGGGCCGCGGCCCCCAGATGACCCGCGGCCCCGCAGCCGGCTCACCCGTGCAGCGCGGGGGTCGGCGAAGAGCCCCGGCGACGGGCCGTGACGAGGAAGACGGCCCCGGCGACGAACATGAGCGCGAGTGTGCTGCCGGCGCCGACGCCGGCGTCGACCCAGTCGAAGCCCGACACGTCGGACGCGGATAGCTCAGCGGCACCGAGCTCCGGCACGCCCACGCCGCGGATGCCTGCACGATCATCCGGGCGAACTGCAGTGCTCTGGGTCAGGTCGGTTCCGACACCGCGGATGCCGGCGCGATCGTCCGGGCGGACCGCCGGGGCCTGCATGGTCGACGCGGGCGCGTTGGCGCCGTGGATCCCTGCGCGGTCGTCCGGCCTGGTGATCAGACCGGGAGGATCTGCGAGCGCGACGGCAGTCCAGCTCGCGACGACCAGGACGACAACGGTGGCGAATGCGAGTCTCATCGTTACTCCCTTCTGGCGACCGCCCCATGCGGTCGGCTGCATAACGAGGATCTCGCCGGCCCGCTACATGTCGGTAACGGGCCGGTAAACGGCTAAGAACGCCGCAGCACCGAGCCGAGAGCGTCGTCGACGACGCTCGCGTACGCGAGTGCGTGGTAGCGGCGGAGCGGATGCGGAGGCAGCGCGACCTCGCGGACATCGCGCGCGGTCCGGATGTAGAGCATCGGCTGAATCGTCTCGTCCGGAGCGAACTCGAGCGTCACAGCCAGCGCGTCGCCCCTGCCGTCGACGAACGCCTCGAGCGGCAGTGCGCCCTCGTCCCACACTCCGTCGGTCTCGATGCTCACCACCCGAGCGAGGTAGCCCTTCTGCATGGTCAGCTCCGCAGCGTCGTTGAGCAGCCCGATGAGATGCCGGGTCACGTCGGAGCGCGCGATCGGCGCTCGCTCAGCCTTGACGTCGAACACCTCCTCCGCGATCCGGCGCGCCAGGATCCGCGCGTTGTAGCGGAAGCCGCAGACCATGCTCGACAGGCTCGCCACACCAGGCTTCCGCAGCCCCGGCGCCGCCTGTGTGATGTTGCCGGCAAAGAAAACGTGCGGTAACGTCGCGCTCTCCCAGAACGGCGTCAACGCCGGCATGCGCCCGTCGGCATGCGTGGCGAGGCCGAGTCGCGGCAGGTCCCGCAGCGGGGCGGCGAAGCCGGTGGCGGCGATCACGACGTCTGCCGACAGCGACAGCGGCTCGGCCGACGTCGGCTCGAGGACGCGCACGAGATACTCATCCGCGACCTGCTCGACCCTCTCGACGGATCCGTTCAGGACGTAGCGCCCGGGGGCGCCGCGCGTGTGCTCGTCGAGCGGCGTCAAGTACCAGGGCCGAAGCGGCGACCGGGCCAGCCGCCCGAGGTCGGGCGGCCGAGGCGAGACGAGCGTCAGCTCGCGGACGCCACGGTGCACGAGTGACTCTCCGACCTCGAACGCCGAGTTGCGCTTGCCGACGATCACGACCCGCTTCCCCCGATACCTCGTGGCCGACCCTTCGACGTTCACGTAGTGCTGTTCGAGCTCGAGGCCCGGGATCGGCGGCACCCACGGCTCCGTCGCGCCGACGGCGAACACCGCGACGCGGCAGCGATACTCGCCGTCCGACGTGGTGAGATGGAGGTACTCGCCGTCGTGCCGGGTCGCTTCCCATGTGCAGCCATACCGGACCTCGATCGGCGCTTGTTCCGCGAACGCCTGCAGCCCCGCCTCCATCTCCTGCCGTGTCGGCCGCCGCCGACCCTCGCCGAGCTGCGTCGTGACCAGACTTCGCAGCTCGGGCTCATCCGCCAGCAGGCTGTTCTGGTCGTGCGCCTCGTACGCACGGGACTCACGTGGCACGTCGGCGACCGGATGCGTCCAGCTGATCAGGCGCTCGAAGAGCGGGAACCGCCGGAACATGCCGCCCGGCGCCTCGTCGGACGACACCATCGCGTGCGGGATCCCGAGCCGGCGCAGGGAGTAGCTGGTCTGCAGCCCGCCGGGTCCGCTGCCGACGATCACGACGGGGTAGTCGCCCGGCGGGAACGGACGGCTGTCGGCCGTCACTCCCACCGATCGGCGTCGCGAAGCCGGCGCGCCTCCGCGTGCAGGACGCGCAACAACACGCGCGGATGGCCGAGCAGAAAGTCCTCGACGTCCCCGCCCGGGATGACGAGGCAGCGAAGGAGGGTCGTCGCACGGACGTCGGCGCTCGGCGGCTCGCCTGTCAGTGCTGAGATCTCGCCGAAGAAGTCGCCCTGCCCGAGCGTCCTCCGCTCGCGACCCTCGACCTCTACGACCGCAGCGCCCTCGATGACGATGAACAAGCCGCCGTCGCCGAGACCGCGGCGCAGCACGCGCTGATCCGACGCGAAGACCTGTTCGTCGAAGAGATGGCTGATCGCCTCGAGCTGGGGCCAGCTGAGATCCGCGAACAGCGCGAGCTGCGCCAGACGCTCGACGACCGCATCCCCCGCCACCGTGTGCGGAGCCTATCGCTGCGTCTCATCATGTAAAAGAGCGTGGGCGATTACCGAGCCGGCTGGCCGACCCTGATCTCGTTGCCGTCCGGGTCGAACATCGTGAAGGCGCGCATGCCGAAGTTCGTGTGCGCAAGCGGCGTGAAGCGCGCCGACCCGACCGCGCCGGCCTTCCACTCCTCGTAGACGCTCTCGACATCGTCCGCGTACACCCAGCAGCTACCCGGCGCGCGCTCGCCCAACATCGGGCCGACGAAGTGAAACTCGCTGCCTCCGTACTCGATGATCAGGTAGTCCCACTCCTCCGGCGGCGCGCCCTTGTTCGTGAATCCGAGGCGGCCGTAGAACGCGGCCGTCGCCTGCAGGTCACCGCTCGCGAGCAGAGGGACGGCCCGAACCACCCGAACGACTATAGAGCTCATGATTCGGCATCGATCGTTGCCGTCGTATCGCTCGTCGTCCGCGACCGAGCCGGCTGACGCGCATCTCCTAAGGAGCGGCGTCGGACGATGCGCGGCGTTGGGCGACGGCCTCGCGCGTGTAGACCACGAGCGCGCTCACTCCGAGCGAGAGAATGCCGCCCGTCAGGCCGACGGCGATCTCGAAGTCGGCGACATTCCAGACCCAGCCGCGGACGTCGATGAAGTCCGGCACGCCGCGCGCCCAGAGGAGCGTCGAGACGCCGTTCGCGAGAACGCCCGCCACGAGCAGCGCAACACCGACCCAGAGCCCCCACTGCCGCCCGAGCCCGCGCAGCCTCGCCAGCCACGCGAGGACGAACGCGCCGGCGATCGTCACGAGCGAGACGAAGACACGGAGCGGGAGCTCGCTCGGCTTGTTGTTGAAGACGAGGCCGCCCGCATGCGAGATCGCCCACTCCTTGCTGAGCAGATCCACGACGAACGCCGCCGCGAACACCGGAATCACGACACGCGCCACCACCGAAGGCTAGTCGCGCTTGCGCGCCGCACAACGACCGGCGGGCGCCGCTCGGCGACGCGAGGTTCGCACGCGGGGTCTGAATGCCCGATGCTGCAGCTATGGCAGGCAACGGACGATGGTCGAGTCTGGTCGAGCGCGCGACATGGGCGCCGTCGCCGCACAACACGCAGCCGTGGCTCGTGCACCCGCTGTCGGACACGGAGGCCGAGCTCCTCGTGCCCGCCGAGCGGACGCTTCCTTACACGGACGCGAGCGGTGCCTTCATGACCTGCGCGCTCGGGATCTACGTCGAGGCACTCGACGTCGCCGCGAGCGCTGACGGACTCGCCCTCGAAGTGGAGCCGCTCTTCCCGAAGCTTGGCGCGGACTCCGAGGTGCGGCCGCTCTTCGCGCGACTCCGTCTCGCCGAGCGCCGCGAGGCGCCACGCTTCTCGGTCGAGCTCCTCGCACGCCGGCGGACGGCGCGCGGCGCCTACGACGGCCGGTCCGCCGATGCGGAGGCGCTGTCGGCGCTGCAGGCAGTCGCCGCCGAAGCGGGGCACGAGGCGCGATTCACGAGCGACCGCGAGCTGGTGGACTGGGTCGTCGGCCTGAACGCGGACACCCTCTTCTTCGACCTCGAAGACGACCGGACGCGTGCCGAGATCGGACGATGGATCCGCACCTCGCAAGGCGAGGCGCGCCGGACCGGCGACGGCTTCTCGCCCGCGGCCCTCGGCTTTCCCGGCCCGCTCGTCAACCTCTTCTTCCACCACCGCCTGTTCGGCAGCCGGGTGATGCGACGCCTCGTACGCCACCTCTTCCTGTGGACGACTCGCGGTACAGCGACTGTCGGCTGGCTGCGCGGGCCGTGGGCCTCGCCGCAGGACTGGTTCGCCGCCGGCCGGATGTTCATGCGCTTCTGGCTGGAGCTGACCCGGCACGGCCTCTACCTGCAGCCGTTCGGGTCCGTGATCACGAATCCGACAGCCCATGCGCTGATGACGGCGAAGCTCCAGGTCGACGAACGCGCCGGTGAGGTCTGGCTGCTGCTGCGCCTCGGTTACTGCTCCGCGCCGCCGCGCAGCCTGCGGCGCCCGACGGCAGAGGTGCTCATTTGAGGACGCGCGCGGCCAAGAAGGCAGCGGTCTTCGGGTTCCTCTACTCGGCGCGGAGCGTCCGCCGCGCGCTCATCGCGAGCCCGCGTGCGGACAAGCTGCTCAGGCCCGGGTTCGAAGCGGCGTTGTGGCGCATCGGCAAGTGGCGCCTCTGGCTGCTGTTCGAAGACGCGCGCCGCGACGTGCCCGCATACCGGACGATCTGGCAGGAACACGGCTGCCCCGAGGTGCAACTCGACGGGCTCGACCCCGACCTGTCGGCGATTCCGATCACAGACAAGGAGTCCTACGTCAAGCGCTTCTCCGTCGAGGAGCGCTGCCGGGAGGGGCGGCTCCCAGCACGCGGGGTCGTCATCGACGAGTCCTCGGGCACGAGTGGCGAGCCGAACGACTGGGTGCGCGGTGCGGCGGAGCGTGACGACGGACGGAAGCTCCTTCATCTGGCGCTGCACCAGCAGTTCGGCGACCAGCAGCTGTTTGTCATCAACGCGTTCGCGCTCGGGCCGTGGGCGACGGGGATGAACGTCTCGATGTCGATCGTCGACGTCTCTGTGCTCAAGTCGACCGGGCCGGACATCAAGAAGATCGTCAGCACGCTCCGGCGCTTCGGCCCGCGCTACCACTACCTCATCTGCGGCTACCCGCCGTTCCTCAAACAGCTCGTCGACAGCGGCGAGATCGACCTCACCGAGTTCGACGTCGTCGCGGCGGTCGGCGGCGAAGGGCTGAGCGAGTCCCTCCGCACCTACCTGCTCAGGTCGTTCAAGGCGGTCTACTCGTCGTTCGGCGCCTCCGACCTCGAGATCAACATCGCAGCGGAGAACGACTTCACGATCGCCGTCCGCCGGCTCCTCCGCGACCGGCCGGAGCTCGGCGGGGCGCTCGGGCTGCCGGGCCACGCGCTGCCGATGGTGTTTCAGTACAACCCGCTCGACTACTACGTCGAGACAACGGAGAACGGCGAGCTGCTCTTCTCGGTCTGCCGGCTCGACAGCCTGTCGCCGAAGCTTCGCTACAACCTCCACGACACGGGCTGCGTCGTCCGATTCCCGCAACTGAAACGCGCGCTCGCGCAGTTCGGCATCGCGCCCACCGACCTCACGGAGCGCTACCTCGACCTGCCGCTCCTCTTCCACTACGGCCGGTCGGACGCCACTGTCGCGTTCTACGGCGCCAACGTCACGCCCGCAGACATCCAGGAAGCGCTGTTCTCGGTCCCGGAGCTGCAGGAGCTCGTCACCTCGTTCGCCCTGATCGTCGGCGAGGACGCCGAGGCCAACAAGAAGCTCAGCCTCGCGTTCGAGCTTGCCGATGGACGGCAGCCGCCGGGCGACGTCGAGCCGCTGCGCGCCGCGCTGCTCGAAGCGCTCGTCGCCGTGAACCAGGACTATCGCGAGGCGAGCAGCTTCATCCCGCCGGGCCGCGAGCCGACGGCCGAGTTCCACGCGGCCGGCACCGGCCCGTTCGCCGGGCACGACATCCGGCTGAAGCGGACGTACATCCAGCGCGCTTAAGCCGGGATCTCAGTCACAGCGAACGCCAGGAACAGAAATGTGTCTGACACTTGGAGGTGTCAGACACATTCCGGGCCGCGCCCGCTTAGGTCTCGCCGAGGTGCGCGACCCAGTCCGGGTCCCACACGCGAAATCCGCCGACAAACGCGTTCTCGTTCGCGCCCCGCCGGCAGCCCGGCGGTAGCTCGGCGAGCGCATCGACGCCTCCGCCGCCGAGGACGACCTCGTCGGGCTCCATCGCCGCGGTCAGCCGCTCGACGACCTCGAACACGGACTTCCTCCACTTCTTCTTCCCCACGCGCTTGCGCACCCGCTCGCTGACGTAGTCCTCGAACGTCTTCTTGCGGAACGGCAGGTGCCCGAGCTCCAGCGGCTCGACGACGCCGTCCACGATCAGAGCCGAGCCGAGCCCGGTCCCGAGGCCGAGAAACAACATGCGGCCGCCGGCGTAGCTCCCGATCGCCTGCATCGCGGCATCGTTCACGAGCTTCGTCGGCTTGCCGAGTGCACCCTCATAGTCGAATGCGACCCAGCCGTCACCGAGGTTGACAGGCTCGGCAACCACCTTGCCGCCGCGCACCGGTGCCGGGATGCCGACAGTGGCGACGTCCCAGGACCAGCCCTCGACGAGCTCCAGCACGCCGTCAACCATCTGGCGCGCCGTCAGGAGCGGGCCGGAGTCGAAGCGACGCGGCTCGATCTCGCCCGTCACGAGCGTCTTGACGTGCGAGCCGCCGACGTCGACCACGAGGACAGTCACGAGTCGCGCGCCTGCCGCGCCAACTGCGCGTTGGAAAAGCGGTCGTCGCCCGACACCTCGCGGAGGCCGGCGAAGGGTGGCAGCTCCACCGGCGCGTCCTCGCTCGGCAACTCGACCTCGAGCAGCACGACACCCGACGGTTGGTCGAACACGTCGAGCTCGAACACCCGGTTGCCGAACGGAAAGACGTGGCGCGTCTTGCGGATCGTGCCCCGCTCGGGATCGCGTCGCTCGAGCAGTCGGACGTACTCCTCCCGATCGATTTCGCGCTCGACCTCCTCGCGGGTCAAGGCCGAGACGCGCGTCTTCGTCGTGTGGAAGTACCGCTCGGGCCGGCCCTCCTCGCGGGTCAGCCGCACGCGCTCGCTCCCGTGCTCCCCGAGCAGGTACGTCTGCTCGATCGCGAGCCTGCGAGCGCCGTCGAGCGGCGGGAGGCCGAGGTCCGGCGGCCCCTCGAGGACGAACTTGCGCTCGATCTCACTCGACACGCGAGCGCGCGGCGACCGCGTACGAGTCGCCGCCCTCAACCGCTGCGCGTTCCACGCCGGCGGCCGCGTACGCGTCGTCCTGGTCCAGCGTCTCGTGCTCGAGCAACGCCTTGACGAGCGAATCGAGCCGGTGCTTGTTCTCGCGCAGCAGCGCCACGACCTCTCGGTGCGAGTCGTCGACGATGCGGCGCACCTCCTCGTCGACCAGCCGCTGCGTCTCCGGCGACACCTCGGACACGCCCGGCAGGAGCGGCCCCGAGCCGTCGCGCGGGATCAGCGCGACCGGCCCGAGCGTCTCGCTCATCCCCCAGCGGCCGACCATCTGGCGGGCGAGCTCCGTCAGCTGCTGGATGTCCGACTCCGCGCCCGTGCTCGTCTCGCCGAACACGACTTCCTCCGCAGCCCGGCCGCCGAGCGCGACCTTGATCTTCGCGTAGACCTCCGGCTCCCGGTAGTTGAAGCGGTCGCTGTCGGGCGCCGCAAACGTAACGCCGAGCGCGAGCCCGCGCGGAATGATCGACACCTTGCGCACGGGGTCGGCGCCCTCGGTGAGCATGCCGACGACTGCGTGGCCCGCCTCGTGGTACGCGGTGCGGCGGCGATCCTCCACGCTCATCATCACCTGACGCTCGGCGCCCAGCACGATGCGCTCGAGCGCATCGGTGAAGTCGGCCTCCTGAACGACCTCGTGGCTGCGCCGGGCGGCGAGCAGCGCGGCCTCGTTGACGAGGTTCGCGAGATCGGCGCCGACCATGCCGGGTGTCGTCGCAGCGATCCGGCGCAGATCGACGTCGGGGCCGAGCGGCAGCCCGCGCGCATGCACGGCGAGAATCGCCTCGCGACCCTGGCGGTCCGGCGGCTGCACGGCCACGCGCCGGTCGAAGCGGCCGGGACGAAGGAGCGCCTGGTCGAGGACGTCGGGCCTGTTGGTCGCGCCGATCACGATCACGCTCGTCTTCGAGTCGAAGCCGTCCATCTCGGTGAGGATCTGGTTCAGCGTCTGCTCGCGCTCGTCGTTGCCGCCGCTGAACCCGGCAATGCCCGAGGTTCGCGAGCGGCCGACCGCGTCGAGCTCGTCGACGAACACGATCGACGGCGCCGCCTCCTTCGCCTGCGCGAAGAGATCGCGGACGCGCGACGCGCCGACGCCGACGATTGCTTCGACGAACTCGGACGCCGCCATCGAGAAGAAGGGCACGTCCGCTTCGCCGGCCACCGCGCGCGCCAACAGCGTCTTGCCGGTTCCGGGCGGGCCCGAGAGCAGCACGCCGTGCGGGATCCGCCCGCCGAGCTTCTGGTACTTCTCGGGATGGCGCAGGAAGTCGACGACCTCGCTCAGCTCGTCCTTCGCCTCGTCGATCCCGGCGACGTCGGCGAAGGTGACGCGGTCGCCCGACGGCTGGTAGCGGCGCGCCCGCGATCGCCCGAACGAGCCGAGCACGTTCTGCACGTTGCCCGCACGCCGCATCAGCCAGAAGAGCAGGAAGACGAAGAGGATCGTCGGCCCGAAGCCGATGAGCAGGTCCTCCCACCAGGGAGCGCCCGTGTCGAGCGGCTTGGCGTTCACCGTCACGCCGTTGTCCTCGAGCAGCTTCGAGAGCGCGTCCGTATTCGCGAAAGACGGGATCTCTGTCTTGAACAGCGCCGTCGGTTTCGAGCTGCCGAACGCCTCCTTCCGCGTGAACGTGCCCTGGATGTGCGTCCCCGTCGACGTGATCTGCTTCACGTGACCCGCGGTCACCTGCTGCAGGAAGGCCGGGCTGTACGGGATGCGCACCCGCGAGCTCGGCTGCGTGACGCGCGAGCCGAGGTAGAAGTTGACGACGAGGAGCCCGAGGAAGAAGAGGATCCAGCCGCGGCTCGGCCGGAAGTTCGGCCGAGGTGCGGGCGTGGAGCCGCGAGGCGACGGGGGCGGAGTGGTCACGCGCCGACATTGTCACTGATGCGGCGCGGTCTCCAGCGCCGCCCACGGCAAGTACCGTCACCTCGTGACCAGCACGGCCTTCACCGGGCGCACCGCCTGGGGTCGCAGCATCCCGACGCCCTTGCGCGAGTTCCTGCGCACCGAAACGGGCGGCGCGGCCGTGCTGCTCGCGGCGGCCCTGGCGGCGCTCGCCTGGGTCAACGCCGACGCCCACTCCTACAACTCCCTCTGGTCGACGCGCCTGTCGATCAGGCTCGGCGGCGCGAGCGTCGCGCTCGACCTACGCGGTTGGGTGAACAGCGGCCTGATGACCTTCTTCTTCCTCGTCGTCGGGCTCGAGGCCAGGCGCGAGCTCGACCTCGGGGAGCTGCGAGAGCGGCGGCGGCTCGCGCTGCCGTTGCTCGCGGGAGTGAGCGGCATCCTCGGGGCCGTCGCGATCTACCTCGTGTTCAATGCCGGACACACCTCAGCGCACGGGTGGGGTGTCGCCATGTCGACCGACACGGCGTTCGCACTCGGGATGCTCGCGCTCGTCGGCCCCCGGTTCCCCGACCGGCTGCGCGCCTTCATGCTCACCGTTGTCGTCGTGGACGACATCGTCGCGTTGATCGCGATCGCGACGTTCTACTCGACGTCGATCCACGCGACCGCGCTGCTGATCGGCATCGTGCTCTATGCCGTGGTGTTCGTGCTGTGCCGCCTGCAGGTGCAGGCCGGCCTCGTCAAGCTCGCACTCGGCGCGGCCGCCTGGGTGGCACTGCTCAAGGCCGGCATCGAGCCGGTCGTGATCGGCCTGGCATTGGGTGTCCTGCCGCTCGCCAACCCGGCGCCACGGTCGAACCTCGAACGCGCGACGCAGCGCTTCCGGGAGTTCCGCGAACAGCCGACGGCGGAGCTCGCCCGCTCCGCCGGCGCTGAGCTGCGGGCCGCCACGTCGCCGAACGAACGGCTGCAGCAGCTCTTCCACCCGTGGACGAGCTACGGGATCGTCCCGCTCTTCGCGCTCGCGAACGCCGGCATCCGCATCCGCGGCGGCTTCCTCGCGGACGCCTTCACCTCGCGAATCACGCTCGGCATTCTCGTCGGCTACGTCGTCGGCAAGCCGATGGGGATCGCCGGCGGGACCTGGCTCGCGACGAGGCTGAGTCGTGGCCGGCTGCAGCCGCCGGTCGGTTGGGCGTCGGTGGCCGGCGCCGGGACGATCGCCGGCATCGGCTTCACCGTCTCCCTGCTCGTCGCCACGCTGGCGTTCGACGGCGTGCAGCTCGAGCAGGCGAAGCTCGGCATCCTCAGCTCCGCACTCGCAGCGTCGCTCGTCACCTGGCTCCTGTTCCGAGCGACGGCGCTGCTACCGCGCCGGCTGCGGATTCGTGTCCTCCTCGGCACGGCCGAGCAGCTGACCGACCTGTACAGCGAGGTCGATCCCGACCGCGACCACTACCGCGGCCCACGGGAGGCACCGGTGACGATCGTCGAATACGGCGACTTCGAGTGTCCGTACTGCGGGCAGGCGGAGCCCGCCGTGCGCGAGCTGCTACACGACTTCGGCGATGTGCGCTACGTCTGGCGGCACCTGCCGCTGACCGACGTCCACCCGCACGCGCAGCTCGCGGCCGAGGCAGCGGAGGCGGCCGCCGACCAGGGTGCGTTCTGGGAGCTGCACGACCTGCTGCTCGACCACCAGGACGCATTGCGCGCGAGCGACCTCGCCGGATATGCGGGGCAGCTGGAGCTCGACGTGGATCGGTTCACGCGCTTCCTGCAGGAGCACGCGGGGGCGGCGCGGGTCTCGGAGGACGTCGACAGCGCCGACCTGAGCGGCGTCACCGGCACGCCGACGTTCTTCATCAACGGGCGGCGCCACTACGGCGCGTACGACATCGGGACGCTGTCGCAGGCCGTGAAGGCCGCCGGGGCACGGGCGCTCGTCCGCGGCTAGACCGGCGTCAACGGCTCGCCGCCGGCGAGCACCGCGCGAACGTTGTCGATGACAAGGCGCGTCATCCCGAAGCGCGCGGTCTCCGTGGCGCTGCCGATGTGCGGGGTGAGCACGACGTTCGGCAGCTCGAGCAGCTCGGCCGGGACCTGCGGCTCGTCCCAGAAGACGTCGAGCCCGGCGCGCAGACGATCGCTGACGAGCTCCCGCACCAATGCATCGCGTTCCACGATCTCGGCGCGCGCCGTGTTGACGAGCACCGCTCCGTCGCGCAGCAGTCCCAGCCGTCGTGCGTCGAGCAGCCCCGTCGTCTCGGGCGTGCGCGGCACGTGCAGCGTGACCGCGTCGGACTCGCGCAGAAGGTCGTCCAGCGTGCGCCACTCGGCATTCAGCTGCTGCTCCGTCGCTGGATCGAGACGCGTCCGCTTCGTGTAGAGCACGCGACGCTCGAAGCCCGCGGCGCGCCGCGCGACTGCAGCGCCGATCCGGCCGAGCCCGACGATCCCGAGCGTCGAGCCGGTCACCTCGGCGGCGAGGCCGCCGTCGGCCCAGCCGCCGCGCCAGGCGCCGGCGCGTACCTCCCGGTCGCCTTCGACGACGCGGCGCTGCGCGGCGAGTAACAGGGCCATCGCGAGGTCGGCCGTCGCGGCATCGAGCACGCCCGGCGTGTTCGTCACGATGACGCCGCGCCGACGGCATGCCGCGACGTCAATGCGGTCGTAGCCGACGCCGAAGTTCGCGACGAGGCGCAGGTCCGGCAGCAGACCGAGGACGCGGTCGTCGACCGTCTCGTTGGCGGCGATCAGCGCCCCGACGCCCGGCGTGGGCGCGAGCTCGCCGAGGGAGGCGATCGTGACCTCGTCGAGCTCGTCGAAGGCCGGACCGGGTAGCCGGCGTGTCGCCAGGACTCGCATGTGTGCATCTTCGTACCCTTCGCCCGGTGGAAGCGTTGGACAACGCACGGGTCGCGGCCACGCTCGACGAATACGCGGCGCTACTCGAGCTGGCGGGCGCGACGTCGTTTTCGTCGCGGGCGTACCGACGCGCGGCCGAGCTGATCCGAACGCTGCCGGTTTCGGTGCTGGAGCTCGCCCGCGCCGGACGGGTGCGAGAGCTGCGCGGCATCGGCCCGGGCATCGAAGCGCGGCTGCGCGAGCTCGCAGAGTCCGGACGGATCGCGGAGCTCGAGGAGCTGCGCGCACGCAGCTCGCCCGAGCTCGCTGCGCTCGGGCGCATGCTCGGCTTCGGCGCGAAGCTCGGCGCGGCGATCGGGTCGACGCTCGGCATCAATACGCCGGAGGAACTGCGGGAGGCCGTGAGCCAGGGCCGGTTGCGGGAAGTGCCGGGGATCGGGCCACGCACCGAGGCGAAGATCAAGCAGGCGCTCGAGGGCGACCAGCTGTCGCCGTCGAAGCCGCTGCTCCTGAACAGGGCGAAGGCGCTCACGGAACGCATCGCTGACGCACTCGGCGGCATGCCGGCCGGCGACGCGCGGCGCTGGAAGGACGCGTCGAGCAGGCTCGCCGTCGTGGTGGTCACCGACCGTCCTGACGAGATCCGCGCTCGTTTCGCGGCACTTGCCGAGATCGTGCTCGTGCAGGGCGATGTCGGCGTGACGCTCGAGGGGACGCCGGTCGAGCTCGTACTCGCCTCAGCCGACTCGCTCGGCACGGCGCTCATGCGCGCGACGGGATCGGAGGAGTACGTCCGGACGCTCGGGCCTCTGCCGGAGGCGGCCGACGAGGAGGCTGTGTACGAGCGGCTCGGCCTGCCGTACCTCCAGCCCGAGCTGCGCGAGCTGCCGGCGCCGGCGGAGCCGCCGCAGCTCGTCGAGGGCGCGGACATCCGCGGTGACCTGCACTGCCACACGACGTGGTCGGACGGCCGTGCCTCGGTGCTCGAGATGGGCCGGGCGGCGCGCGAGCGCGGCTACGACTACCTCGCGATCTGCGATCACACGCGCAACGTTCGCGTCGTGCCTGGACTCGACGCCGACGAGCTGCGGCGCCAGGGCGAGGAGATCGCGGCCGCGAACGAGCTGCTCGCGCCGTTCCGCATCCTGCGCGGGACGGAGTGCGACATCCTCCCGGACGGCAGGCTCGACCTACCGGACGACGTGCTCGCCGAGCTCGAGTGGGTGCAGCTGTCGCTGCACGCGGGCCAGCGCGCGCCGCGCCGTGAGCTCACCGCGCGCGTGACGAACGCGATGCGGCATCCCGCCGTTCGCTGCCTCAGTCACCCGACGGGCCGATTGATCGGCCATCGCCCGGAGAACGCGCTCGACCTCGAGCGCGCGATCGAGACGGCGCTCGAGACCGGGGTCGCCCTCGAGGTGAACGGCCTCCCGGACCGGCTCGACCTCCGCGACGAGCATGTGCGCGTGGTGATCGAGGCGGGCGTCAAGATCACCTGCTCGACGGACGCGCACTCGATCGCCGGACTGAACAACATGGCGCTTTCGGTGCACACCGCGCGGCGCGGACGAGCCGGAGCGGCCGACGTGCTGAACACGCGGCCGCTCCAGGACGTCCTCGCTAGCCGACCGTGATCGAGCCGAACAGCCCGTCCTTCTCGTCGTTAGGGCCCGAGAGGAAGTAGAGCGTGTTCGTCGGACCGGCGGCCGCGCCGTTGCCGAACGCGATCGCCCAGAGCCCGTCGATCTCGATCGGCGCGCCGTCGGCGTGTCGCAGTTGACCCTTGTAGACCCACTTGCCGTTCCGGTTCAGGTACGCGCTGATCCGGCCGTTGCCGAAGTTGCCGACGAGCAGATCGCCGGCGAAGACCCCGAAGTCGGCGGGCGCGAGGGCGAGCCCCCACGGGGCGTTCGGCGGTGCGTTCCGCTTGCCGGCGACGACCACGCGCGCGACGAGCTTGCCGTCGGGCGTGAACTCGTCGACGAAGCCGCCGCCTGGGACGGCGACGTCATCCTTACGCGCCTTGTCCTGCTTCGCGTACGTCACCCAGATGTTCCCGCCCAGCGTTTGGATGCCGAACGGCGCGTAGCCCTTCGCGATCTTTGCGTCGTGGAAGCCGCTCGCGGACACGAGCCCGAAGGTCGAGTCGAACACATCCACACGGCCGTTGTGAAAATCGGTCGCGTAGAGCTTTCCGCCTGCGATCGCCAGCCCCTTGTAGATCGCGCCTGCGGAGGAGCGGTCCGCGCCGACGACGGCCTGTGCCGGATTGACGGCGGGGCTCCAGCCGAGAATCGTGCCCGCCTCGGTCGCGAACAGGAAGCGGGCGGCGCCACTCTTCCCGTTCTGGCTGACGACGAGAGCGCTGCTGTCTCCGTTGAAGACGGTCCCTGTCGGGCCGCCCGGCACCGCGACGGTGAGCGCCTGCTTGGAGCCGACGCCGTTGTAGAGCGTCGACGTGTTCGAGCCGTTGTTCGCGCTCCACCACGGCGTGGTCGGGCCTGCGGACAGCCCCCACCCGTTCACGAGCGCTGTGTCGCCTGCGGCGGCCGACACCGACGGCCCGCTCGAGATGAGCGCGTGTGTCGAGTAGATGTTCGCCGCTGTTCGTGCGGAGCCGCTGGCGGCGACTCCGATCGCAGCCGCCGCGACTGCGACAACTGCGAGCAACAACCTGTGCCTTGCCATTTCCCTTCTCCCTCCGGATCCGTTGAGTGCAGTCGAAAGGGCGTACTGGGGAAACGGGCTTGCCGGATTCATAATCGGGGTACGAAGAACCAGATGAGACCCCGAACGCTCGCCCTGACGACTCTGCTGCTGCTCACGTGCGCGTCCGGCGCCGTCGCCTCAGGTGTACGCGTCAGCGTCACGCCGCATGTCGGCGCGTCGACCAGCACGTTCACGGTCTCGTACGTCGCGCCGACGAGGACCGGCGTGGTCGGCTCGTCGCGCATCCGGGACCAGGTGCGGGCGGAGACCGGATCGGTGTCGGGCGGCTGCCAGTCCCTGAAGACGCAGTCTGTCCCCGCCGTGCAGCGTGGACAGCACGTCCGCGTGCCGTTGCACGCCGGCGCAGGCTGGTGCTCCGGCACGTACACCGGCAAGCTCGTCGAGCTCGTGAGCCTGGTCTGCCCGCGCGGAGCGCTCTGCCCGCAGTACCTCCGGATTCGCACCCTGGGCACGTTCACGTTCGTGGTCGAGTAGCCTCGCGCGGGTGCCGCGCGCGCTCGTGCTCGGAGGAACCGGCCTGGTCGGCCGCGCGATCGGGCGGCGGCTGCTCGCGGCCGGCTGGGACGTCGACCTCGTCGGCCGCGACGCAGCACACGTGCCCGCCGACGTCGCTTCCGCGGGGGGCCGCTTCCTCGCCGCGGACCGCAGCTCGGCCGCCGAGCTCGCGGCCGCGCTCGGCGACGGCGCTGACCTCTTGGTCGACTGCATCTGCTTCACCGCGGCAGACGCCGAGCTCCTGCTTCCGCTCGCGCGTCACGCAGCGTCGACCGTGATGATCTCGAGCAAGGCCGTCTATGTCGACGACGCCGGCCGCCACTCCAACTCGGACGAGTCGCCGCACTTCGCCGGTCCCGTGCACGAGACGCAGGCGACTGTCGCGCCGGGCTACGGCGACTACCGGTCGCGCGAGGGATACGGCGCGAACAAGATCGCCGCCGAACGCGTGCTCCTCGATAGCGGCCTCCCCGTCACGGTCCTCCGGCCGTCGAAGATCCACGGCGACGGCGCCGACCCGCCGCGCGAGTGGATCTACGTCAAGCGCGTGCTCGACCGGCGACCCGCGGTGTTCCTCGCCCGGCGCGGCGCGGGCGTCGATCACCCCACCGCCGCCGCGAACATCGCTGCGCTCGTCGAGATCGTCGCTACGACGCCGGGCGCGCGCATTCTCAACAGCGCCGATCCGGACGCACCGACCGCACTCGAGATCTCACGGGCGATCGCGCAGCACCTCGGGCACACGTGGCGCGAGGTGCTGATCGACGACCAGAGCCTCGGGCAGCACCCGTGGGACAAGCTGCCGCCGTTCGTGCTCGACACGAGCGCCGCCCTCGGGCTCGGCTACGTGCCCGCCGGCGATTACGCGACGACCGTCACGATTGAGGTCGACTGGCTCGTCGCGCAGGCGCCCTCGCTCGACGACTCGTACTTCGACTACGCGGCGGAGGATCGCTACCTCGCCGCGGGCGCTGACTGAACCCGCGGCGAGGCACCGGATCGCCTTACGGGCCCCAGTAGGGCCCGCTGCCGAGTGTTGCTGCCAGCGCTACCGCAGACGCGAGGAGCGCGAGCAACCGCAGACGCACAGACATCGAGGCCGTCCTTTGCTCGCAGATTGATTTCGGACGGCCCCCGGGAGCCTGATGTCAGTTTTGGCGACAAATGCCCTTCTTGCAAGATCGGGGTTGCCAACGCTGACTCTTGGCAGCAAACTTGCCGAACATGCCACGCGGACCGGCCACCCACGTCGACGACCCGGCCGGGGTCGGCGAACGGCTGAAGGCGGCACGGCTCGCCGCCGGGCTCTCGCAGCGGCAGCTCGCGTTCACGGGCTGCGGGCCGGCGTACATCTCGCGTATCGAGGCCGGGCTGCGCGTCCCGTCGCTGCAGGTGATCCACGAGTTCGCGCGCCGCCTCGGTGTCGCGCCCGAGTACATCTCCCATGGCCAAGCGCCCGACGACGACCCCGAGACCCCGCTCCTGCAGGCCGAGGTGGCGCTGCGGTTGGGCGCCGTGGACGAAGCCTCGAACGTCTTCGAGGCGCTCGCGGATCAGCCGGGGCCGCACCAGGCGCGCGCACTCGCGGGACTCGGCCAGATCGCGTTCCGCGCAGGTCGCATACACGAGGCCGTGCGCCGGCTGGAACAGTCGCTCGCGCTCGACGAACGCCGGCTCCTACGCGATCCCGCCGCCGTCGACACGCTCGCGCGGGCATACGCGGCCACCGGAGCGCTCGAGCGGGCAGTCGCGGTGCTGGAAGAAGCAGTCGAGCAGGCTCGGAATGCGTCAGCGACGGTTGAGGTGCTGCGGTTCGGCGTGCTGTTGGCGCATGCGCTGATCGACCTCAACCAGTTCCCGCGCGCCCAAGCGCTTCTCGTCGAAGCAATCCGCATCTCCGACGAGAGCCGGGATCCCCTCACCCACGCACGCGTCTATTGGGCGCAGTCGCGCTTCCACATCCTGAACGGTGAACCGCAACTCGCAGCCCGCTACGCGCGCAAGGCGTTGGCTATCTTCGAGCGCACAGAGAACGACAGCTTTTCCGCGATGGCGTACCACCTGCTCGCCTATGCCGAGGTCGAGGCGGGCGAGGCCGAAGCCGCACTGGAGCACCTCGAACGCGGCCGCGAGTTGTTCGCCGCGACGATGGCGCCGGTCGACGACGCCAAGTTCGCGATCGAGGAGGCCCGAGCGCTGCTCGCCCTACGGCGGCTGAAGGACGCCGCCCGCGCCGCGTCACGAGCGCTCGCGTTGATGGAGGCGCTCGACCCCGGCGACCGGGGCCGGTCGTACGTCGTTCTTGCCCGCGTCTTCAAGGCGGACGGGGAGGCCGAGCGCGCGCTGGAGCTCTACGAGCTCGCGCTCGAGCTGCTCGAAGAGCACGGCCGCCCGTATGTGGTCGAGGCCGCCGGTCAGCTCGCGCAGCTGCTCGAGGACCTGGGCCGGCCGCTCGACGCACTGCAGACGCTCAAGCGCGGGCTGCGCATCCAGCAGGAGCTGGGCGTGGCCACGTTTGGCAACTAGTTGCCTCTTCGCTTGACCAAAGACAACAGAGCCGTCAAGATCAAGGCGCGACCAGGTTCTCGTTTCACTCCGCCGTCAGCCATCCGACCGCGGCCGGACCGGCCGCGGTCGCGGTCGGCGACCTGAACGGCGACGGCAACCTCGACCTCGTCGTCGCCTGCGACTCCGGCGTTGTGTCCGTGCTCCTCGGAGACGGCCGGGGCAACTTCGCGGGACCGACGAACTTCGTCGTCGGCGACCATCCGCGCTCGGTCGCGCTCGGCGACTTCAGCGGCGACGGCCGCCTCGACGCGGCGGTCGCGATCTCGGACTACCACGTTGCCGTCCTCTTCGGCGACGGCGCCGGCGGCTTCGGGCCGCCGGCATTGTTCTCCGTCGGGCCCGGTCGCCCGGGCTCGACGAACTACTCCGCGGTCGCGGCGGGTGATCTCAACCGCGACGGCCATCTCGACCTGGCGTGCGCCGGGGAGGGCACGAGCGCGGTCTCGGTGCTGCTCGGCGACGGGACGGGGCAGCTCGCGGCGCCGCGCCTGATTCCGCAGTTCAACGCACCGAAGGCGATCGCGCTCGCCGACTTCGACGGCGACGGACATCTCGACGTCGCGGTCACGAACAACGGGCCGGGGCTGACGGTGCTCCGAGGCGACGTGACAGGCAACTTCACGTTCGCGGCGGCGATCTCGCTCACTGCGGCGGGCGCGGTGGCGGCCGGTGACTTCAACGGCGACGGCCGCCCCGACATCGCCGCGATCGGCAGCCGCGGGCTCGCGTCGGGGCGGGCAACGATCGCCGTGGCACTCGGGGACGGGAAGGGACGGTTCGCGCCGCCCGCCTTCTATCCGTTCGGGGCGCGCGACTACTCTTGTGCACAGCCCGAGCCGACGCAGCTCGCCGTCGCCGATCTCGACGGCGACGGGCACCTCGACATCGCCGTGCCCAACCCCGCCGGCAACGAGGTCGCAGTCCTCCCCGGGAACGGCGACGGCTCGTTCGGGGAAGCCGAGACCTACGCCACCGACGGGCTCGGCCCCGTCAGCGTCGCTCACGGCGACTTCACCGGCAGCGGCGAGGTGGATCTCGTCGTCGCCAACTACACGTCGGACACGGTCGGCATCCTCGTGAACGCCGGCCCGCCGGACGCTAGCGCAGGTACGTCAGGATCGTCACGCCGTCACCGAGAGGCTTAGTCTCCGCCAGCTGCAGCCGCTTCACATCGCTCGTGTCGCCGAACAGGCGCTTGCCGGTGCCCAGGAGAATCGGGAAGACCATCAGCCGTAGCTCGTCGACGAGGTCCTGCTCGATCAGCGACTGCACGAGTCGCGCGCTACCGGCGATCAGGATGTCCCGCTCGTACTGCTCCTTCAGCTTGCGCACTTCATCGGCGATGTCACCGCGGATGACCGTCGTGTTGTTCCACTCCGGATGCTCGACCGTCGTCGAGACGACGTACTTCGGCATCGAGTTCATCTTGTCGCCGAATTCGCCCTCGATGGACGGCCATGCCTTTGCGAAGCCGTCGTAGGTGATGCGGCCGAGCAGCTGCGCATCGCTCGCCTGCAACTCCTCGTACTTGAACTTTTCGAACTCCGGTCCGGCGTCGAACTGGAACGTCCAGCCGCCGTGCTCGTAGTCCTCGGCGCCGCCGGGATCCTCGATCACGCCGTCCAGCGAGATGAACTCCGTTACGACGATGCGTCCCATCTCAAGTCTCCTTCTGCATGGTTGTCGCAGGTACGACCGGCGGCGTGCGCGAAACTCATCGCGTGCCATTCTCCGTACGACGTCTGAGCGCCGGCGACGAACACGTATTGCGGCTTCTCGCCGAAGAGGCGCCCGACTTCGATCTGCCGGGACGGGAGCCGCAGCCTCCGCTCGCCCCGGCGGCCGCGGCTGACTACCTGACGAGCTCGTGGGTTTTGCACTGGGTCGCCGAGGAGGAAGGCCGCGTGCTGGGCGACCTCGTCTGCCATGTGCTGCCGTTGCCGCATCGCGGCGCGGAGATGCTGCTCTACTCGATCGGCGTCCGCGAAGCAGACCGCCGGCGCGGTGTCGGCCGCAGGCTCGTCGACGAGATGTTCCGCTGTGCGCGCGAAAACCGGATCGACGAGGTCTGGGTCCTCGCCGACAACCCCGGGGCGGAGGCGTTCTACGCCGCGTGCGGCTTCCGCCGCGGCGACCCCGACGAGCAGGGGTTGTTGATGCTTGCACCGTGCCGGGCACCCGACGCTTGACTGCAGACGTCGGGCACGGACGGTTAGTCGCTCTCGTTCTCGGCGAGCCACGCTTTGGCGACGCGCTTCTGGGCACGCGTCAGCCACGCGTCGACGACGAGGTCGCGCAGCTCGGCCTTCTTGAGCCGCTTGAGGCTCGGGATCCGGATCAGCACCGCCGGGTAGCCGTTCCAGTGCGGCGTCGTGAAGAAAATGCCCCGGCCGTCCGCGAGGATCAGATCCTTCACATCCTGGCCCTCGACGCGGAAAACGAGGACGTCGTCGAGCCGCTCGCCCGTCTTCTCGTCGAGCGCGTCCGGCCTCGGCCGGCGATGGAAGCAGAAGTACTTGCCGTGGACGCTGTACGACGGCCGCCCGTCGTCGGCGAGCTCCTTCGTCGCCTGCGGCATCGCGAGCGCGAGCTCGTCGAGGTCCTTCATCGTCGCCACGGGACAAGTAAAGCTGGTGCCAGGCACCGAGCCTCTAGCCTCTAGCCGCCCATCGTCGCCATCGCGGCCTTCCACGGGCAGCGATCTCCTCCGGCGAGAGGTCCTCTTGCCTACGCCTCCGAGCGCGCCGCCTGCACGGTGGCCTCGGCCGCCGCCCCGTTCCCGCCCGGCTCGAGCGCCGGCGCCGCCGCGGGCGCGGTGGCGTCAATCAGGTTGCGCAATTCGCGCACCGCGACCGACAGCGTCGCGAGATCGGCTGCGCCGCCCGCACGAACGTCGGCGAGCACCTGCACGCAGCGCTCGAGCGCCGCGGCGTTCTGCGCCGTCCAGGCGGGCAGCCGCTGGCCGACAGGGCTGTCGGAGCTTCGCAGCACGCTCACCGTCAGCGCGCGATGCTCGCTGATCAGATCCTCCCATAGCGCGCGGCGCGCAAGCGCATCCCAGCGCTCCTCGCGCGGCAGCGCCGCGATCAGGCCGCGTAGAGCGTGCAGCTCGAGCCGGTCGTCGATCGCGAAGTAAACGCGGGCGACGTCGTCGAACCCGAGCGCGGTCCTCTCCGCCGCCTCCACGATGTCGAGTGCCGGCAGCAGCGAGTCCAGGTGCCCGATCCGCTCGGCCAGCTCCGCCGGCACGCCCCCACCGATCAGGCCGTCCGCCACGCGTCGTGCCGCGGTGCGATCGGCAACGCACACCACCTCGCTCGCCGACGCGACCAGGGCCCCGACGGCGGGTGCGTAGCGCGTGATCGCCGCCGCAATGTCGATCGGACGCCGACGGTTCCGCAGGAGCCAACGCGTCGCTCGCTCGTGCAGCACACGCGCCTTCAGCAGCATCAGCAGCTGCGTCCCGGCGGCGACGCGCCCGTCGAGCGCCTCGATTTCGGCCCAGAGGCTGCGCAGGTTGAAGACCTCGCGCGCGACCGTGAAGGCCCGCGCGATGTCCGCACCGCCGGCGCCGGTCTCCTCGCGGAGCCGGAAGACGAACGTCGTGCCGGCCCGGTTGACGAGCGTGTTCGTCAGCTGGTCGGCGATGATCTCCCGCCGCAGCGGATGACGCGCGAGCCGCGAGCGGAACCGCTGCACGAGCGGGATCGGGAAGTACCGCTCGAGCTCGCCGGCCGCAAGCGGATCGTCCGGCAGGTCGGACGAAAGCAGCTCGGCGTACAGCGCGATCTTCGTGTACGAGAGGAGGATCGCGAACTCGGGCGCCGTCAGGCCGTCGCGGGACGCCTTCCGCTCGGCAAGCGTCTCGTCGTCGGGCAGGAACTCGAGCGCGCGATCGAGGCGACCCGACTGCTCGAGGCTACGGATGTAACGCGCGTGCACGTCGACCATCGACGCCGACTGGGCGACCGATGTGCTGAGCGCCTGCGTCTGCTCGTAGTTGTCGCGCAGCACGAGGGCCCCCACCTCGTCCGTCATCTCGGCGAGCAGCGCGTTGCGCTGCTTCTCGGTGAGATCGCCCTCCGCGACGATCGCGTCGAGCAGGATCTTGATGTTCACCTCGTGGTCGGAGCAGTCGACGCCGGCCGAGTTGTCGATCGCATCCATGTTCACGCGGCCGCCGCGCAGCGCGAACGCGATGCGCGCGCGCTGCGTCAGGCCGAGGTTGCCGCCCTCGCCGACGACGCGGCAGCGCAGGTCCTCCGCGTCGACCCGGATCGCGTCGCTCGAGCGGTCGCCGACCTCAGCGTGGCTCTCCAAGCGCGCCTTCACAAACGTGCCGATTCCGCCGTTCCAGAGCAGGTCGATCGGCGCGCGGAGGAGCGCGCGGATCAGTTCGTTCGGCGGCAGCGCCTCGTCGTCGGTCTGCAGCGCGGTGCGCAGCTCGGGCGACAGCGGCACCGACTTCGCCGTGCGCGGAAACACCCCGCCGCCGGCCGAGATCAGCTGCTCGTCGTAGTCCGCCCACGACGACCCCGGCAGGTCGAACAGCCGCTTGCGCTCTTCGAAGCTGCGCTCCGGGTCCGGGTTCGGGTCGACGAAGACGTGGCGGTGGTCGAACGCGCCGAGCAGCTTGATGTGGCGCGAGAGCAGCATGCCGTTGCCGAACACGTCGCCGGACATGTCGCCGATACCGACGACGGTGAAGTCCGCCCGCTCGATGTCGGTGCCGAGTTCGCTGAAATGCCGCTTCACCGACTCCCACGCGCCGCGCGCGGTGATGCCCATGCCCTTGTGGTCGTAGCCGGTCGAGCCGCCGGAGGCGAACGCGTCGCCGAGCCAGAAGCCGTACTCCGCCGACAGCGCGTTCGCGATGTCGGAGAACGTCGCGGTTCCCTTGTCGGCGGCGACGACGAGATACGGGTCGTCGCCGTCGTAGCGCACGACGTCGGCGGGCGGCACGACGCCGCCGCTGGAGAGCGTGTCGGTGAGATCGAGCAGCCCGCGCACGAGCAGCCGGTAGCACTCGACCACCTCCTCGCGCAGCGCGTCGCGCTCGGCGGGCGGCCGCTTGACGACGAACCCGCCCTTCGCACCGGTCGGGACGATGACGGCGTTCTTCACCGTCTGCGCCTTCATCAGCCCGAGCACCTCGGTGCGGAAGTCCTCGCGACGATCGGACCAGCGGATGCCGCCGCGCGCGACCGGGCCGGCGCGCAGGTGTACGCCCTCCATTCGCGGCGAGTAGACGAAGATCTCGAACATCGGCCGCGGCGCGGGCAGGTCGGGGACACCCGCGGGGTCGAGCTTGAACGAGAGGTACGCCTTCGGTTCCCCGGCGGAACCGCTCTGGAAGTAGTTCGTGCGCAGCATCGCGCGGATCACGCTCAGGAATGCGCGCAGGATCCTGTCCTCGTCGAGGCTCGTGATGCGGTCGAGGCCGGCCTCGATCTCGCTCACGACCTTCGCCGCCTCGATCTCGTGCTCCTCGTCGCGCGGCGGCTCGAAGCGGAGCGTGAAGAGGTCGACGAGCCGGCGCGCGAGCGGCGCGTGGCGCGCCAGCGTCTCTTCCATGTACGTCTGGCTGAAGGTGCTTCCGGCCTGGCGCAGGTACTTCGCGATCGCGCGCAGCAGCGCGACCTCGCGCCAGTCGAGCTCGGCGCCGAGCACGAGACGGTTGAAGCCGTCGTTCTCGATCGCGCCGCGCCAGGCCTGCGCGAATGCGTCCTGGAAGATCTGGCGCACACGGTCGGCCTGCAGCTCGGCCAGCTCGCCGTAGTCGAGGCCGAAGTCGTAGACCCACACCGGCTCCCGGCCGACCGGCTTCACCTCGTACGGCCGCTCGTCCGTGACCTTCGCGCCCATGTTCTCGAGCAGCGGCAGCACATCGGAGAGCAAAACGGGCTGGCTCGAGCGCAGCAGCTTGAACGCAAGCTGCCCCGCGTGCAGCTCGAGCGGCAGGTAGAGGCTCATCGCGAAATCGCCGCCGGGCTCGAGCCGCTCGATCCGCTCGATGTCGGCGACCGCGGCCTCGGGCATGAAGTCCGCGCGATACGCGGCCGGGAACGCGCCGCCGTAGCGGCGGAAGAGTGTCGTCCCTCGCTCCTCGCCGAGCTGGTCGATCAACGCGTCGTGCAGGTCGTCCGCCCACGTGCGGGTCGCGTCGGCGATCCGCGCCTCGATCGCGGCCACGTCGTACACGCGCGCCGCCCGCGCCGGGTCGGTGCGGACGACGACGTGCAGCCGCGCCAGCACCGACTCCGAGACGCGGGCGATCAGCTCGACGCTCTCGCCGCCGAGTGCCTCGAGCAGGATCTGCTCGACCCGGTGGCGGACGTCGGTGTTGTACCGCTCGAGCGGCACGTAGACGAGGCACGAGAGGAAGCGGCCGAACGTGTCGCGCCGGATGAACAGGCGCACGCGCCGCCGCTCGCCGAGATGCAGAATCGCCATCGCGGTGTCGTAGAGCTCGTCCTCGTCGATCTGGAACAGCTCGTCGCGCGGGTAGGTCTCGAGGATCTCGACCAATGCCTTGTGGTCGTGGCCTCCGGGCGCGAAGCCGCTCCGCTCGATGACGTGCTCGCACTTGCGGCGGACGACCGGGATCTCCCACGGCGTCACGCGGTAGGCGGTATGCGTGTAGAGCCCGAGAAAACGCACCTCGCTCGTCACGGCGCCGTGCTCGTCGAAGCGCTTCACCCCGACGTAGTCGAGGTACGCGGGCCGGTGCACGGTCGCGCGCGAGTTCGCCTTCGTCAGGTTGAGGAGGTTCGGCTCGCGCGCGAGGCGCCGCACCTCCGGCGGCAGGCGCTTGAAGCTGTGGGAGTGCGACTTCTGCTCGTGCTCGCGCAGGATCCCGAGTCCCGAGCCGGGGACGGACGAAAGCATGTCCTCGCCGTCGACAGTGTTCAGGACGTACTCGCGGGAGCCGAGGAAGGTGAAGTTGTGGTCGTCGATCCACTCGAGGAAGGCTCTGGCCTCCTCGACCTCCTGCGGGTCGACCGGCGGCGGGTTGGCCGCGAGGTCGGCGACGAGCTGCTGCACACGCGCGCGGGTCGCCGGCCAGTCCTCGACCGCGGCGCGCACGTCTCCGAGCACGCGCTTGAGCTCCTCCGCCAGCTCGGCGAGCACGCCGCGCTCCTGCCGGTCGATCTCGACGTGCACCAGCGACTCGGCGCTGCCCTCCGCCTCCCACGGGAGTAGCTCGACGAGGTTGCCGGAATCGTCGCGCCGCACTCTGATCGCGGGGTGGATGAAGCGATGGATCGCCGTGTCTCGCCGCGTCAGCGCCATCGCGACGGAGTCGACGATGAACGGCATGTCGTCGGAGACGATCTCGATCACGCTGTGCGTCGACCGCCACCCGTGCTCTTCGGCGGTCGGCGTGTACGCATGCAGCTTCACTTCGCCTGGGGCTCGCCGCTGCGCCAGGTGCCAATGCGCGAGCGCCGCGCCGTAGAGGTCGAGACCTTCGAGATCCTCCGGCGGTGCGTCGCCGTAGTACGCGCGAACGAACGACTCGACGATCGGCGCCTGCGCGCCGTCGATCCGCTCGCGAACCTGGCCGACCGCCTTCTCGACGAGCGCCGACTTCAGTTCATCCGGCTTGACAGTCATCCGTGTCGCCGTCCCACTGAAGTATGAACAGTCTCTTACCGCTCACGAGAGTTCAGGGCACCGTATTGAAATCCCGGTTCACTCGCAGGAGGCCGGGAACGGCCCTTCCGGTCCAACGACGAAGGAGGAGCCGATGAACCATCGTGTGCTCGCAATCGGGCTCGCTGCGCTGTTCGCGGCCCTGCTCGCACCGGGTGCGAGCGGTGCGCCGCCGGCACGCAGCCCGGTCGCGGACCCGGCTCCGTCCTGGCGACGTTGCCGACGCGAGACGGGCAGCGGCACCGTCGACGAGTTCGTGTCGAACTCCGACGGCTCGCTCACCGCGCTCGGCACCACCACCGGGTTGCCGGCAGGGATCGAAGGCATCGCCTCGACCTGACCGATTCCTTGGGGCCGCGCCCACCTCGGCGCGGCCCCGTTCTACGATCCGCCCGGGGTCTTGGCAAGGACAACGGAATTCCGGATCTTGGGGCCGCTCGACGTGGTCGTCGACGGCGGCTCGCTGCGCCTCGGCGGGCGCAAACAGCGCGCCGTGCTGGCGCAGCTGCTGCTGCGCGCCGGCAACGCGGTCTCGCGCGAGCAGCTCATCGACCTCGTCTGGGGCGACGAGTCGCCGCGGACGGCCGACGGCTCGCTCCAGGTGTACATCCACGGCCTGCGGCGACTCCTCGGCGCCGACCGGATCGAGACGAGCGGACGCTCGTACCGGCTGCGCGCCGAGCCGGACGAGCTCGACTTGAAGCGCTTCGAGTCGCTCGCCGCGCGTGCCCGGAGCGCGCTCGGCCAGGGCCGTGCTGCCGACGCCGCCGACGACCTGGAGACCGCACTCGCGCTCTGGCGCGGAGCGGCGCTCGCCGACCTCGCCGGCGAGCCCGAGGTCGCCGCAGCGGCGCAGGCGCTGGAAGAGCAGCGGGTCGAGGTGCTCGAGCTGCGCAACGACGCGCACCTCGACGACGGTCGGCACGAGGTCGTCCTCGCCGGAATCGACGCGCTGATCGCCGAGCACCCCTACCGCGAGCGCTTCCGCGCCCAGCAGATCGTCGCGCTCTACCGGGCGGGCCGGCAGACCGAGGCGCTCGAGGCCTACCGAAACGCGCGCACGACGTTTGACGACGAGCTCGGCATCGAGCCGACGCCTGCGCTCCAGGAGCTCGAGCGAGCGGTGCTGCGGCACGACCCATCACTCGCAGCGCCGGCCGCGCGACCCGGCGCGAAGTACCACCTGCCCGTCCCGCCCACGCCGCTGATCGGACGACGGCTCGAGATCGCTGCGGTCTCCGCGCTGCTCCGCACCGACGCGAGGCTCGTCACGCTCGTGGGGCCAGGCGGCACCGGCAAGACGCGGCTGGCGGTCGCAGTCGCCGCCGACCTGGCACCCGAGCTACGCGACGGCGCCGCGTTCGTCGACCTGTCGGCAATCAGTGATCCCGAGCTCCTGCTGCCGACGATCGCTCACGAGCTCGGGCTCGAGGCCGCCGCGCTACTTCCGGCTCACCTGAGCGAGCGAACCATGCTGCTCGTCCTCGACAACCTGGAGCAGATCGTCGAGGCGGCGCCGCAACTGGCCGACGTGCTGGGAGCCGCTCCATGCCTCCGCATCCTCGCGACGAGCCGCGCGCCGCTGCGCCTCTACGGCGAGCACGAGTACCCGGTGCCGCCGCTCCCGCTGCCGACCGCGGGCGCGCCCCTCGAGGAGCTGACGCGGAGCGAGGCTGTCCGCCTGTTCGCCGACCGGGCGCGCGCGGTCGCGCCGAGCTTCTCGCTCGACGAGTCGAACGCCCAACAAGTGGCCGCCATCTGCCGCCGGCTCGACGGGCTGCCACTCGCGCTCGAGCTGGCGGCGGCACGGTCGAAGCTCCTGCGCCCGGCGGCGATGCTCGACCGGCTCGACGACCTACCTCCGACAGGCCCCCGCGACGCGCCCGCGCGCCAGCGGACCCTCGCTGCGACGATCGAGTGGAGCTACGACCTGCTCGGTTCGAAGGAACAACTGATTTTCGTCGAGCTCGGCGTGTTCACCGGCGGCTGCACGATCGACGCCGCCGAGATCGTCTGCAACGCGGGGCTCGACGCGCTTGCCTCGCTCGTCGACAACAGCCTGCTACGGCAGCGAGAGGGAAGCGACGGCGCACCGCGCTTCACCATGCTCGAGACCGTCCGCCGTTTCGCGACGGATCGGCTCGATGGTCACGACGTACGGCGACGCCACGCCAACTGGATGGTCGAGCTCGCCGAGGCTGCCCAGGCACACTGGCTCACCAGCGGCGACCCGGTCGCCTGGCTCGACCGGATCGGCGACGAGCTCGACAACGCTCGGTCGGCCCTCCGCTGGGCGCTCGACACCGGGCACGTCGAGACCGCGCTCAGGCTCGCTACCGCGCTGCGCACGTTCTGGGAAGTGCGCGGGCACTTCCCCGAGGGCGGCCGCTGGATCGAGGAAGCCCTCGCCCGCGACGACCACGTACCGCCGCAGGTTCGTGGGAAGGCATTGAGCGTGGCGGGCACGATCGCCTTTCGCACAGGCGATCTGACGCGCGCGGGAGAACGCTACGAGGAGGGCCTGGAAATCTGGCGCAAGCTCGACGACACCGGGCAGATCGCGCGCTCGCTCAGCGATGTCGGCACCGTCGCAGCGGGCGTCGGCGAGTTCGAGACCGCCCGCAAGCTCCTCGACGAGAGCGCGGTCGTTTTCCGCGAGATCGGTGAGGACAAGCGGCTCGCGATCGTGCTCTCGAACCTCGGTCACGTCGCCGGCGAGCTACGGGACTACGAGACGGCGATCGAGGTGAGCAAAGAGGCGCTGGCGATCGAAGAACAGCTCGGCCGAACGCCGAACAAGGCAATCACGCTGATGAACCTCGGCACGTACGCCCAGGAGAGCGGCGACAACGACGGCGCGCGCGGGTGGCTGCGCCGTTGCCTGAGCCTCGCCGTCGAGCTCAAGTACACCGAGCTGATGGCGTATGCCCTCGGCGTGGCCGTGCGCCTCAGCGTCGCGGAGCGCGAGTTCGAGCGGGCCGCTCGGCTCGCGGGCGTCACGGACGGCCTGCTCGAGGACGCGGGCGTCCCGCTGCAGACCACCGAGGAGGCGAAGTTCGAGGCGGCGAAGACCGCCGCCCGCGACCGGCTCGGCGACGAAGCGTATGAGGCGGCACACGCAGCCGGTCGCGCGGCCGACGCAGTGATCGAAGCCAGCCTCTTTTAGGCGATTTGGAGCACGACCTTGCCGTGCTTGCCCGGCTCGGTCAGACGCTTGAACGCGGCCTCGAACTCCTCGAGCACATAGACCGAGTCGACCTCCGGCCGAAGCTCACCGGCGTCGACCAGCTTCGTGATTTCGGCCAGCTGCCCGCCGTTCGGCTCGACGACGAAGTAGATCCCCGGCGGTGCCGGCTCCGTCGCGACGCCGACGACGCGTCTTCCTAGTGCAGCCGCTCGCTCGAGCAGCTCGCCGCCGACGGTGTCGAAGACGAGGTCGACCGGCTCGACGTCCTCCAGACGGTCCTGCCTCGTCAGCGCGATCACCTCCGCGTCCCGGTGGCGCGCGAGCTGCGCCGCCATATGGCCGACGCCGCCCGAGGCGCCGGTGACGAGCACGCGCTGTCCTCCCTCGAGCCGGCCGTGGTCGAACAAGCCCTGCCAAGCGGTGAGGGCCGGCATCGGCACAGCGGCGCTCTGGATGTGGTCGAGCGAGCGCGGCTTCGGCGCGAGCATGCTCGCGGGGACGACGGCGTACTCGGCGGCGACACCGTCACGGCCGAAGTCGGTGAGCGCGTAAACCTCGTCGCCACCGGCAACACGCTCGCCGGAGACTTCGTAGGACGGGATCGCCGGCAGGCGGTCGGTCGGCCACTCGAGCTCGTCCTTCGTGATCGCGGCCGCGTGGACGCGGATCAACGCGTCGCCGGGGCCGGGCTCCGGCGTGTCGATCTCCTCCAGCTTCAATCCGTCGGTGGTCAGCCTGACTGCGCGCATCCACGCCTCCTAACTGGTGTCTGACACCTTCAAAGGTGTCAGACAGCTTCTCCTAGCTGAGGCGTGCCGACCGGCGCGAGCTGGACCGGCTGCTGTGGCGGCTGCTCGAAGAGCTGGAATGACTCAGGGCCCGACACGCGGCCGCCGGGCCCCGAGACGTCGCGAAGCTACGAAGCCCGCCTAACAGAAAACTAACCGCGCCGTTAGCCGAACGTTGGCGATCCGTGACAGGCCCGTTAGAGGCGCCTCCGACGCTCGCTGCACGCGATGCGAGAGGAGGTGACAAAGATGCAGCGGGCAATCCCTCGGCGGCGCGCCATCCTGGCGCTACTCGCCACCGTCGCGGCAGTCGCGACGACGCCGTTCGCCGGTGCCACGCACAGTGCGGCGGCCAAGGCACCGCGCCATCTGTGCCCACCGATCTGCTGATCGGCAGCTCTGGGGAGGCCTTGTCCAAAGGCCTCCCCAATGCCCGAATCGCTTCAGGCCGCGTCGGGCACGGCGTAGGTTCTCCACACCGTCGAAAGGAGGTGGAGATGACGACTGCGGCTTCTCGCAAGCGTCTGCTCTTTGCGCTGCTGGCGGCGATCGCGGCCTTGATGGCCTCCCCCGTCGCCGCCGCGCCGGCCAGCACCGGCCACGCCGTGCACTACAGCTGGTGCCCGCCGATGTGCTGATCGAAGTTCAGGGGGAAGCCTCACTGAGGCTTCCCCTGGTTCGCAGCGTCGGACAGCCGCGCACGGGCGTGTTCGGCTGAAACTCCGTTGCCCTTCCTCTCGAACATCGCGAGGGCGGACGCCCAGTGATCTCGTGCTTGGGCGGGCAAATTGGCGAGCTCAGACACCTCGGCCGCCGCGGCGAACGCCAGCCCCTGGTCGTGCAGCGCATCCGTTCCTTCCATGAGCTCAAGCGTCTGCCTCGCAAGCGACGTTGCCGCTTCAAGTCGCTCCACCCGGGCCAGTGCCTTCGCGTGCACGCGGCCGACGATCGCCAAGGCAGTTAAGTGGCCCGCCGGCGCGGTCGCGTAACCCTCGGCGCTGACCTCGAAGGCCTCCTCGAAGCGCCCCTGACGATAGAGCGCATCGGCGAGGTAACCGAGATTCGTCGCGAGCCAGCCGCGGTCGACGGTTGAGCGCAGCGCCTCGCAGGACGGCGCAAGGATCTCTTCTGCCCGACCATACTCACCAGCGAGGATCTCGACCTCTCCTGCGAGCGCTGACCAACTTGTGAGGATCGTGCCCGAGTCCGCAAACTCACGTCTCCGATCGCGTGCTTCCTGCAGATGACCGCGCGCCTCGTCGAAGCGCCCCTGCATGGCTTCTGCCATCCCCAGGAACGGCAACACGAAGCTCTGCCAGACCGGCGTCTCCGCGTCGTCGAGCAGCCGCTCGCACGCAACGATTACCTGACCCGCCGGCATCGGTCCCCGGCAAAAGGTCCCTGCAGAAAGCGGGAGACCCGCTGCGCGTAGGAACCCGCAACGCCGGTAGTGGTGCCGGGCGCGTCCCGCCGCCTCTTCGGCCTCGGCGTAGCGAAGCTGGAAGCCACCCTTCACCCCCGCAACGAGATGCCACGCACGCCCAAGCCCGAGATCGTCACCAGCGGCCTCCAGCACCGGAATCGCGGCCTCCAGCTCCTCAAGCGCAACGCGCGGCTCCATATCCCCGGCGGACATACGGGGCAGCAGCTGCTCGACGCGCGCGCGGCGCTCGATCGTCTCGACGCCCAGACCCGCCGATCGTGCCGCGACCTCTTTGAGCATTGCCTCCGCGGCAGGCCAGTCGCCGGCGAACTTCATTGATGTCGCGAGCGCCCAGTCATACTCGAGCCGCGCCTCGTCTTCTGGCAGGAGGGCAATAGCTCGCGTCAGCAAGGCCGAGGCAGGTGACGCGTCGACGCGCTTCAGAGCACGGATGCCGGCTACGCCCAACGAGGTTCCGGCCTCCCGCTCGAGATCAGGTCGCCTAGTGCCGGATTCTGCGTGCTGGTGTGCCGCCTGCTCTAGGTGGTAGCC
>JBKPRG010000146.1:0-8182 GCA_046765815.1 Actinomycetota bacterium | reverse complement strand
CAGCACGTGTGCAGCGAGTGCGGGACGTCGTCCGGGCGGTGGCTCGGCCGCTGTCCCGGCTGCGGCGCATTCGGGACGATGGTCGCCGAGGCGCCGGTGGCGCGGGCGGGCGCACGGGGGGTCGCCCGGCCGCCGCTTCGCCTGGTCGACGTCGTCGCGGAGGAGACGGAGCGCCTCTCGACGGGCGTTGCCGAGCTCGACCGCGTCCTCGGCGGCGGGCTCGTGCCTGCCTCGCTCGTCCTCGTCGGCGGCGAGCCCGGTGTGGGCAAGTCGACCCTTCTGCTGACCGCGCTCGGCGCGATGTCCGGGGAGCGCCGGGCGCTGCTGATCACCGGCGAGGAGTCGGTCGCGCAGGTGAAGCTGCGTGCGGCGCGGCTCGGGGGCTGCGACGACGTCGAGATCCTGGCCGAGACCGAGCTGGACACCGTCTGCGAGACGCTCGAGCGCGAGCGCCCAGCGGTCTGCGTCATCGACTCGGTGCAGACGCTCTGGTCGGCCGAGGTCGGCTCAGCGCCGGGCTCCGTGTCGCAGGTGCGGGAGGCCGCGGCCCGTCTCCTGCGCGTGGCCAAGGCGGCCGGCGTGGCGACGTTCCTCGTCGGCCACGTCACGAAGGACGGCTCGGTCGCCGGCCCGCGCGTCCTCGAGCACCTGGTCGACTGCGTGCTCCAGTTCGAGGGCGATCGCTTCCACGCGCACCGCGTTCTGCGCGCGGTCAAGAACCGCTTCGGCTCGACGAACGAGCTCGGCGTGTTCGAGATGACCGGCGCCGGGCTGGTCGGCGTCCCCGACCCGTCGGAGCTGTTCGGCCGGACGCATGGCGGCGAGGTCGGCTCCGCGGTGGCGTGCACGCTCGAAGGGACGAGGCCGCTCCTGCTCGAGATCCAGGCTCTTGTCTCCCCGACCGACCTCGCGATGCCGCGGCGCGTCGGCACCGGCGTCGACCCGAAGCGGCTGGCGATGATCGTCGCCGTGCTCGGCCGGCATGCGGGCCTGGCCCTCGGTGGGGCGGACGTGTTCGTCAATGTCGCAGGCGGCGTTCGCATCGACGAGCCGGGTGCGGACCTCGGTATCGCGCTCGCGATTGCGTCCGCCGCGAAGGGCGTGCCGGTGCGCGAGGGGACGGCCGCATTCGGCGAAATCGGCCTTACGGGCCGTCTGCGCGCCCCCGCGCAGCGCGACCGTCGGGTCGACGAATGCCGCAAGCTGGGAGTGGAGCCGGTGACCGCCGAGACGCTCCGCCAGGCCCTCGCCGCGGCCCTGTCCGATTCGGCCGATTAGCAGCGATTTTGCTCAAAAATGGCGGATTTGCAGGGTTTCTGCTACCCTGGAATCCCTCGCCGGTGAGCCTTCAGGGCCGCCGGCACTTTCGCGACTACAGACGGAAAGAGGCGCATTTGTACAAGGTCGGCGACAAGGTGGTGTATCCCCACCACGGTGCTGGGACGGTCGTCAAGCGTGAGAAGCGCGAGATCCTCGGGGAGAAGCGCGAGTACCTGACGATCAAGATCCTGCACAACGACATGACCGTCAACGTCCCTGCAGAGAACGCCGAACTGGTCGGGCTCCGCAAGGTCATTGACGAGGAGGCGGTCAAGAAGGTCGTCAAGTATCTGACCTCGGGTGGCACCGAGATGCCCAAGAACTGGAACCGCCGGTTCAAGCACAACCGCGACAAGATGAAGACGGGCGACATCTACGAGCTCGCCGAAGTCGTTCGCAACCTGGCGCTGCGCGACGGCGAGAAGGGGCTCTCGACCGGCGAGAAGCAGATGTACGTGAAGGCCAAGAAGATCCTCGCCTCCGAGCTGATGTACGCGAAGAACATGAGCGAGGAAGAGGCGCTGGAGTGGCTCGAGGAGACGCTGACGAACGGGGCGAAGCCGAAGGAAGCGCCCGTCGTCGAGAAGCGCCCGACGGCCAGACCGGCCCTCAAGAAGGCGGCGCCGGTCGCGAAGAAGGCCGCGCCTGCGAAGGCGAAGACCGTCGCCTCGCGCGCCGCGTCGAAGACCGCCTCCGCGAAGAAGACGGCAAGCCGCCGTTGAGTGTCTGGGCCGTTCTCGTCGCCGCCGGGCGAGGAGAGCGGCTCGGGGAAGATCGGCCGAAGGCGTTCGTCCGCCTCGGCGATCTCCCCCTGCTCGCGGAGCCGCTGCGCCGGCTCGACCAGTGCGAGTGGATCGACCACGTGGTCGTCGTCGCCCCGCCCGAGTGGGAGGAGCCGGCGATCCTGCTGGCCGAGGAGATCGGCGCCTCGAAGGCGGGGGCGTGCGTGACGGGCGGCGCGACGCGCACCGAGTCCGTGCGGCTCGGTGTGGCCGAGGTGGCCGACGACGCGGCGGCGATCCTCGTCCACGACGCGGCGCGCCCGGTGCTCCCGGCCGGGATCGTGCAGCGCCTCCTGGAGGCGCTCGGGGCCGGTTTCGACGGCGCCGTGCCGGCCCTGCCCGTGGCGGACACCGTGAAACGGATCGACCGCGGCGTGGTCGTGGAGACCCTCGACCGCCACGGCCTGGTGACCGTGCAGACCCCGCAGGCTTTCGTTGCGCCCGTCCTGCGACGGGCGCTAGAAGGCCGTTGCGGCACGGATTGCGCCTCACTCGTTGAGTCGATCGGTGGGCGAGTCACGACCGTTGACGGCGACGAGCGGCTGCTGAAGGTGACGACGCGCGACGACCTGGAGCGAGTCGCGGCATGGCTCTGAGCTGGGTCGTGTTCGACATCGGCGAGACGCTCGTCGACGAGACCGGCCTGTGGGAGCGCGCCGCCGACGCCGCCGGCGTCCCGCGCTTCACCCTAATGGGCGTCCTCGGCGGCCTGGCTGCGCGCGGCGAGCACCACAACCGCGTCTGGGAGATCCTCGGCGTCCAGCATCCGGTCTCGGCCTGGACGGAGGCCGACTTCTACCCCGACGCCCTGCCGTGTCTCGATGCGCTGCGCGACCACGGGCTGCGGACCGGTGCTGTCGGCAACACGCCGCGGGAGACGGAGGCCATGCTCTCCCCGTACGTCGACCTGGTCGGCTCGAGCGCGAGGTGGGGCGTCGAGAAGCCGTCACCGGAGTTCTACGCACGTCTCGTCGCCGAGTGCGGCGTCGAGCCTGAGAGGATCGCGTACGTGGGCGACCGCGTCGACAACGACATCCTGCCGGCGTTGGCTGCGGGGCTCGTCGCCGTCCGCATCAGGCGCGGTCCCTGGGGCTTCCTGCACGAGACGCCCGCGGGAGCGCTCGAGATCCACGGCCTGGCCGGGCTGCCGGCCCTGCTGTGAGCTACCGCGTCGGGATCGGCGTCGACGCGCATGCGCTCGCCGAGGGCGTGCCGCTCGTGCTCGGCGGCGTTGCGATCGACCATCCACGCGGGCTCGCCGGGCACTCCGACGGCGACGTCCTCGCGCACGCGCTGATCGACGCCCTGCTCGGCGCAGCGGGGCTGGGCGACATCGGCTCACTGTTCCCGTCCGGCGACGAGCGGTTTCGTGGTGCCGACAGCCTCGAGCTCGTCGGCGAGGCCTACCGGCGCGTGCAAGACGCCGGCTGGCGGCTCGTCAATGCCGACTGCGTGCTCGTCGGCGAGGAGCCGAAGATCGCCGAGCATCGCGACGAGATGCGCCGCCGTCTGTCCACGGCCGTCGACGGCGGCGAGGTGAACGTTCGCGCCACGACGACCGACCGGCTCGGCTTCACGGGGCGGGGCGAGGGCCTCGCCGCGCACGCCGTCGCCCTGCTGGAGCGCTGATGGAGCTCGTCCGCTACGCCGACCGTCCCGACCTGAGGGGGATCCGCCTTGAGACGCTCTCCCGCCGCACGTTCCCCGAGTACATGCACCACAACCAGTCAGGCACCCGGTTCTGGCGCCGCCTTTACGATGAGCACCCCGACTACCAGCTGGCGCTCGTCGACGGCGACGCGCTCGTCGCCGAGCTCCACTCCGTGCCCATGCCGTGGGAGGGCACGCTCGCCGACCTGCCGAGCGGCTGGGACGAAGGCTTCGCCCGCTCGTTCGAGAGCGGTCGCCCGGCGACGGTCCTCTGCGCGCTCGCGATCTCCGTGCTGCCTGAGCGGCAGGGAGAGCAGCTCTCGTCGCGGATGGTGAACGCGATGAGGGACGCCGCCCGCGCCGGCGGCCTGACCGGGCTGCTCGCGCCGGTCCGCCCGACGCTCAAGCATCGCTACCCGCTCATCCCGATCGACCGGTTCATCGCCTGGCGGCGCGAGGACGGCTCGCATTTCGACCCGTGGGTCCGCATCCACGAGCGCGTCGGGGGCGAGATCTTGGCGCCTGCGCCGAACTCGATGGTGATCGAGGCGCCGGCCGGCGACTGGGAGAAGTGGACCGGAATGCGCTTCCCGGAGGACGGCACCTACGTCGTCCCCGAGATGTTGGCGCCGCTCGAGGTCCGCAACGGCATCGGCGTGCACGTCGAGCCGAACGTCTGGCTGCGACATTCGGTGTAGGGACCGGCCGACGCGCGTCGAAGGAGACGGCGTGCGGCTCGAGATCCAGGCTCATCGTGGCAACGACCGCCTGACGCTGCGGCGACTGCTCGCTGCCGCGCCGTCGTCGGTCGAGCTCGACGTCGGGTTGCGAGAGGGCAAGCTCGTCGTCGCGCACGACGTCGACCTCGCGGACGCGTCGGGTTTATCCATCGAGCGCGCACTCGCCGCCGCCGGCGACACGCGCCTCGTGTTCGAGGCGAGGTGCCTCCCGCCAATGACCGCGTCGCCGCGAGCGTTCGCGCTCGCGTTGCGGCCGTATCTCGACCGTGTCGCGGTGAGCTCGTTCGACGAGCGCGTCCTCGACGAGGTGGGCCGCTTTCGAAGAGTCGAGACGACCCTGCTCTTCACGCGCCCGCTGCGCGTCGCGACCGGGGCGCGGACGATCGGCCCGCGGCACGAGCTCGTCAATCGCGAGCTGCTCGACGCGGCGCACGCTCTCGGGCTGCGCGTGGTGCCGTGGACGGTCAACGACGTGCGCCGGCTCGCCGAGCTGATCGACCTCGGCGTCGACGGCCTCGTGACGGACGAGCCTGCGCTGGCCCGCGCCGTCGCCGGCCAGCGGCTCAGCGCGGCAGCGTAGGCTGCGGCGGCGGCTTCGGCATGCTCTCGAACGAGGGCGGCCGAAAGCGCGAGTACGCGCGCCTCAGCATCGTGCGCAGCGGCGCGGTCAGGTCGGCGGCGACCCTCGGGTTGCCCGAGTCGCTGCAGCCGCGGAGACCCGCGGGCGCGACCGTCGCCGCGGCGTTCCCGGCGAAGCAGTTGTGACGGCCGCCGGCGAGCGCGAGGTCGGCGAGCCGGCTGCCGGAGACGCGGTTGCCGGTCACCGCGTTGTCCACGGCCCGCCACGGCCGGTGTCTCCCAGGCGGTTTCGGCCGCGGGTCGAGCGGGATCCAGTACTCGGTCGGAAAGAGCGCGATCCCGTAGCGGGCGCTGCCGGTGACGGTGTTGCCGGTAACGCGATCGGCGTGGCCGCCGGCGATGCCGATGCCGATCCCCCAGAACGCCGCCAGCGGCGTGTGCAGCGGCACCGGCACGGTTCCGCTGCGCGTAATCACGTTGCGCGCGATCGTCGCGCGCTCCTGCGGCGGCTGCTCCTCATTCGCGTACGAGTTCGGCAGGATCGCGGTGCCGTTCCGGTCCCAGCGCGAGTCCGTGATGGAGAGGTTGCCACTCGCATTGGTCCCGGAGTAGCCGACGGCGGAGAGCCGGGAGACGACGTGTCTGATCACGGAGTTGCACGGGTTGCACTCGCCGATGTAGTAGGCCGCGTCGGCGGCTCCCGAGACGTAGTCCTGCTCGACGATCCCGCCGGTCGAGTGCTCGGCGTAGATGCCGTAGCCCAGGACGTTCCAGACGGTCAGGTACCGCGCGGTAAAGCCCGTCACGTCGTCCCAGTAGAAGACGTTGCCGAGGTACGAGTGCGCGGAGACGTTCTCGATCGTCACCCGATCGGCCTCGACGTCGATCGCGTCGCGCATCGTTCCGCGGCCGTCGAAGACGACCGCGTTCCGGTCGGCGCCGCGAATCGTCACGTCGTGCTTCGCAGCCGGGATCTTCAGCGACGGGCGGTACACGCCCGCCTCGATGAGCACGGTGTCACCGGGCGACGCCGCGGCGACGGCGGCGGCGATGGTCGGCTGGTCGCCGGGCACGTCGATGACGCGGGTCGATCGGCCGGCCGCCCCGTCGGCAGCGACGAGCACGAGCACGACCGCGCAGAGCGTCCTCACACTGCTCTATCCGGCAGCGAGGCGATTCCCTCACGCAACTCGACGAGGCCGTCTCGCTCCAGCGACGCCAGTGCCTCGGGATCGTCGGGCTGGCCGCCTGCCGCGACTGCGCGCAGCGTCTCTGCGCGGCGCTGCCGGAACGAGCCCTCGAACCGGCCCTGCTTGCGGAGCGGTTCGTAGCGCGAGCCGCGCGACGGGCACTGCACGGCGAGCGGGCAGATGCCGCAGCGCGGGATGCGCGCGAGGCAGATCGTCGCGCCGAGGTCGAAGAGCGCCTGCGCGCACGAGGGGTCGAAGCTCTCACCGGTCCGCTGCTGGACGCGCTGCACGTTCGTGTCGACCGGCAGCACGTCCCGGCCGAAAGCGAAGTTGCAGACCGCAGCCGCGGTGTACGGCCCCACGCCGGGCAGTTCCGTCAGGTCGTCGGGCCAGCCGTTCGCGGCGACCGCGTACGCCGCGCGGTGGAGGCTGATCGCACGCCGGTTGTAGCCGAGGCCCTGCCATTCGACGATCACGTCTGCGGGTGAGGCCGCGGCGAGCGCTTCCACCGTCGGCCAGCGCGCGAGCCAGGCGTGCCAGCGCGGGACGACGCGCTCGACCTGCGTCTGCTGCAACATCACCTCGCTGACGAGGATCGCGTACGGGTCGCGCGTTGTCCGCCAGGGCAGATCGCGGCCGTTGTCCGCGTACCAGGTCAGGAGAAGCTCCCGCACGACCGGAGCCTAGAGTGTCGGCTTGGCGGATCGCCTCCTCCTGTGGCGCGGGCTTGACGAGTGGCGGGCCGAGGCCGCGCTTGTTTCCCTGACTCCGACGGGCCTGAGCGCCCGCGGCACGCAGTTGGGGCTCGGGTATCGGCTCGACTACGCGCTCGACGCGCCGGAGGACTTCGTTACGCAGTCGGTCGAGGTGACGGCGGTCGGCGAGGGCTGGTGGCGCCGACTGGTCCTGGAGCACGACGGCAACGGTGCCTGGCGGAGCAACTCCGAGGAAGCTTCGTCGGTCGCGGGCGCCCTCGACTGCGATCTCGGCTTCTCGCCGCTCACGAACCTGATGCCGATTCGCCGCCATGACTTGCACCGGCAGGCGGCAGCTGTCGAGATCGTCGCCGCCTGGGTCTCCGTGCCCGATCTGACGCTGCACGCCTCGCGGCAGCGGTACGAGCATGTCCGCGCCTCGGTCGTTCGCTACACCGACCTCGGCACGCACGCGGGGTTCACGAGCGAGTTGGTCGTCGACGAGGACGGGTTCGTGGTTGTCTATCCGGAATTGGCGGAGCGTGTCTGAGATGAAGCTCCTCGTCCTCGGAGGCACCGTGTTCCTCGGCCGGCACATCGTGGCCGAGGCGCTCGCTGCCGGTCACGAGGTGACGACCTTCACGCGCGGGCGCACGAACCCGGAGCTCTTCCCCGAGGCCGAGCACCTGCACGGCGACCGCGACTGGAACCTCGACGCGCTGGCAGGGCGCCGGTGGGACGTCGTGATCGACACATCGGGCTACGTGCCGCGCATCGTTCGCCAGTCGGGCGAGCTGCTCCGCGATGCCGTCGGGCGCTACGTGTTCGTGTCGAGCATCTCGGTCTACGCCGACTTCAGCGTGCCGATCGACGAGAGCTCGCCGACAGCGGAGCTCGACGATCCCGGGAGCGAGGACGTCCAGGAGCACTACGGCGCGCTCAAGGCGGCTTGCGAGCGCGCGCTCGACGAGCTGTACGGCGACCGGGCGACGCACGTTCGCGCCGGCCTGATTGCCGGTCCCTATGACCCGACGAACCGCTTCACCTACTGGCCGGTGCGCATTGCAGAGGGTGGCGACGTGCTCGTGCCCGGCGAGCGGCGCGCCCTCCTCGGGCGGCGTGCCGAGGTCGCGGTACGCGGAGACGCTGGAGACGAAGACGTAGCGCCCCATGCGCCCGTGCAGCGCCTCCACCGACTGGGCGACGATCCGCGGGAGGAAGCCGCT
>JBKPRG010000145.1:0-15738 GCA_046765815.1 Actinomycetota bacterium | reverse complement strand
CTGCCGGTCGCCTACCACTGCATCTTCAAGCTCGGCTTCCGCAATCCGAGCACGCGCGTGCTCGCGCATTCGCTGCTCGGCTGCGCGGTGTACGGCGCGTTCGCGGCGAAGGTGACGGTCCTCCGGCTGCACCGCTTCCCGAGGCTCGTGCTGCCGGTCGCCGGCGGCCTCCTCTTCACGATCCTGATCGCCGTCTGGTACACGAGCGCGCTCTGGCTCTATCGGCAACCAGAGGTCAAGGCGACGAGCCCAGGCGCGGCCGTCTTCAAGTCGGCCGGGTGCGGCACCTGCCACACCCTCGCCGCCGCGGGCGCAAGCGGCAACCTCGGGCCGAATCTCGACAAGCTCCGCCCGACTGCGACCGCCGTCCAGGCGCAGGTGCTGGGCGGCGGGGCCGGGATGCCGTCGTTCCGCGGCCGGCTCACGCCCGCGCAGATCAGCGCCGTCGCCGCCTTCGTCGCGGCTTCTGCCGGGCGCTGATCTGGGCGTATGATCGAACGATGATGGTCTCGCGGCTGCTACGGCGGCGCGGGTGGGCGACGTTCGCGCTGCTGGTGGTGATGGCGGAGGTTGCAGGACGCAGCCTCACGTCGCGTGTCGACGCGCGGCTGCACGTCCGGCCGCTCGCCAACTCGGGCGCGGACTATTACCCGTTCCTGCTCGTCGGGGTGAAGATCGTCGGCGCGGTCGCGCTCGCGGCGCTGCTTGCCCGAGCGACACGCGCCCGGGCTGCCGCCGACGCCTGCGAGCGCCTCTTGACTCACCTCGGTCACGGGCACGAGCGCCGCGCGCCGAGGCTGCGGCCGCAGCTCTCCTTCAACGTCTGGCTGGCCGCGTTCTTCTCCACCGCAGTCGTGTACCTCCTGCAGGCCAACGCGGAGGGTGGGCCTTCGCTCGACGCCTGGCTGCACAGCTATTCCCTGCCCGTGTTCGCCCTGCTCGCGGTCGGCGTCGCTTTCGCGTGGCGCTTCGCGAGCTGGCTGCACGACGTCGAGGACTACGTCGAACAAACCTTCGCACGCGTCCGTCGCATCCTCACCGCCGCGGTCCGCGTTGCCGTGCACCATCCGGCGGCCGACGACACCGCGCCGCGCCGGCGCTTCGGGCTCGCGTTCGAGTCGCGTCCGCCTCCGCTGACGGGCTGACCCGCGGGTACGCCCAGCCCCGCGGGAGTCGCTGTCGTTTCGACTCTGCGAGGAGGACCATGCAAACTCCATTTGTCCGCTCTCATCCGGGAGCGGAAGCGCGATCCATCAGCCGTCGCGTGCACGCGATCTCGCTCGTCGGGCCGTCCACGGGCGCGGCCGGCCTGATCTGGGCGATCCTGCAGCCGTACCGAGTGACGCTGCTGCATCCCCGCGGCGAGTCGTTCTGGTGGCTCGTCGTCGAGCCCCCGCTGCTCGTCATCGTCGCTGCGCTCCTGTTCGCGCTGCTCGTAGCGCGGCCGCTGATCACCGATCTCGAGGCGCGAGATGCAACCTCGCGCTGAGATGGTGCACTGGCTCTTCGGGGCCGGGATTCTGTTCGTGGGCCTCTGCCTCCTGTGCGAGGCGATCGTCGGCACCGAGGTCTGGCGGATGCGGCCGTGGCGCGCCTACCTGTGGCCCGGGCTTGCCTTCGCGCTCGGCGTGCTGCTCTGGCCCGTGATGGCGTTCTTCACGAACTCCGCGATCCACATGTACGCGCACGGCTCGTGGGCGGAGGTGCTGATGCTCGCCGGCGGCTCGGAGCTGGCGCTCGTCCGCGGGCGCCTGAAGTCGCCGTGGTGGCGACTGACGTGGCCGCTGGCCTTCGTCGTCACCGGCGTCGCGTTCATCGTCCACGAGCAGAACTCGTGGCTCTTCGCCCGCTCGGCGTTCCTGCACCACACGCTCGGTTGGACGTTCATCGCCATGGCGGTGTTCCCGCTGCTCCTCATCTGGCGCCCGAACTCGAACGCGCTGCGCGCGGCGTTCGCGCTGATGATCGTCGTCGTCTCGGTGCAGCTCTTCGCCGATCGTGACGTGGCGCCGGTGTTCGGGCACCTGTCGCCGCTTGCAGGGGAGCCGCACCGATGAGAGCCCTCGTCGTCACCCTGCTCGTCGCGCTTGCGCTTCCCGCCGTCGCCTCGGCGCACGCGACGCTTCGCTTCACCACGCCGCGGTTCGGCACCGAGCTGCAGCGCGGCCCCGGGACGATCCGGCTGCACTTCGACCAGAGCGTGACGCTCCTTCCCGGTGCGGTTCGCGTGCTCAACGGCGTCGGCAAGGACTTCGCCGGTGGAGCGCGGGTCGAGGGCACCGACGTCGTCGCCACCGTGCGCCCGCTCAAGCTCGGCGCATACACCGTGCGGTGGCGCGCCGTGTCGGCCGACTCGCACGTCGTCTCCGGTGTGTGGACGTTCGGCGTCCGTGTGCCGGCCCCGGCAATCACCGCCGCGTACGGCGCCGGCGGGCCGACCACCCAGGAGCACGTCGTGCGCTGGCTGTGGTTCCTCGGCCTTGCGCTCACGATCGGCGCGCTCGGCCTGCGGCTGATCGTGCTGCGAGGGCTCGCGATTCCGCGACCGCTGGAGCGGAAGATCGCCGTCGTCGCCGGCGCGGGCACCGTCGTCGCGCTGCAGGCCGGGATCGGCGCATTTTCGCTCCGCTCCGAGGACGCGCTGCAGCTGCCCTTCGGGCGCTTCCTCTACGGCGACCTCTCGCCGATGGCGCAGACCCGCTTCGGGCGAGCGTTCGTCGCGATGACGCTTGCGTTCGCGCTCGTGCTCGCGCTCGTCTACCTCGCGTGGCTGCTCGACCGCGTCGAGCCGCTCGTGCCGGCGTTCGCGATCGCGCTCGTGTTCGTCGGCGGGCTCTCGGTGTCGGGGCACGACGCCGTCGATCCGGGCTCGTCGTGGAAGACCGAGCTCGCCGACTGGGTGCACATCGGCGCCGCGTCGCTCTGGGTCGGGGGACTCGCAACCATGGCGGGCCTCGTCTGGTTCGGGGCGCCGGAGCTGAGACGCACGATGTTCGTGCGGTTCTCGCAGATGGCGACGGTCTCGATCGCGCTCGTACTCGGCGCGGGCACGTACCTGGCGATCGTGCGGCTGCCGCACCTGCACGACCTCTGGTCGACCGGGTACGGGCGCGTGCTGCTGGTGAAGCTCGGGCTCGTCAACTTCGCGCTGCTGTGGGGTGCGTTCCACAAGTTCGTCGTGCTGCCCGCGCTGCAACGCGCGGACGTCGGCTTCCTCACGCGCATCGGGCGGAGCCTGCTCGGCGAGAGCCTCGTCGGTGCCTGCGTGCTGCTCGTGGCTGCCGTGCTCGTCGACTCGAAGCCGCCGCCGCGGCCTCAGACGAAGGCGCCCCAGGCAGTCAGTCCAGCAACTCTCGGAGCCGGCGGGCCGTCTCGGGCGCGGTCGGCTCGTCCTCGTGACGGATGAAGACGTAGGCCGGGTCGCGAAGTGTGGTCGCAACCGCTTGCAGGTCGGCGTCGGTGTACGGCGGCTCGCGGAGGCGGATGTAGCGGAACGGCTCGGCGGCGGGGTCGTTGACCGCGACGAGCCCGGTCGTGCCGGCCCAGGTCTCGTGGCGGAAGTCCCACGCGAGCTCGAGGTCCGGCGGGGCCGAGCCCTGGACGAACGAGAGCAGGCCGTCGTCGCGCGCGGCGTCGACGACGATCCGAATGGGACCGAGCCGGTCGCCGAGCGCAAGCACCCGCTCGAGGAACGGCGTCACGCGGTCGAGCCGCGTCAGCGGCAGCTTGACGGCGAACTTGAACCCGTCGGGCGCGGCCTCGGCCCAGCGGCGAAACTGATCCTCGCTCGGCAGCCGGTAGCCGGTCGAGTTCAGCTCGACTGTGTCGAAGTGCTGCGCGTAGAAGCCGAGGAACTCTGCCGGCTGAAGGTGCGCCGGGTAGAAGCCCGGCCGCCACGACGGATACGACCAGCCCGAGGTGCCGATCCTGATCATGCAAGTGCCAAGTTGGCACAAAGTGTCTACCGTCCGCAGTACGAGCTAGGGTCCGCGAGCTTTGACCGTGACCGCCGACGTCATCCCCGAGAACACGATCGAGCTGCTCGACCACGGGTTCGTTCGGCTTGACGGGGCGATGGCCGACGATCTCTCCGTCGTCAATGGCGCTCGCGTCTCCTTCGCCCGCCGCAAGGACGAGATGGACGCGACGGATGAGGGGCTGATCCGCTTCCTGATGCGCGATCGGCACGGCTCGCCGTTCGAGCACAACGCCTTCCGGTTCCACGTCCGCTGCCCGATCTTCGTCGCCCGGGAGTGGTTCCGGCACCGCATCGGCTCGTTCAACGAGTTCTCGATGCGCTATGCCAAGGCGACCGACGACTTCTACGTCCCGGAGCCGGAGGACGTCCGGACGCAGGTCGGCAAGCCCGGCGCCTACACCTTCGAGCCGGTCGACGAGGAGCTGGCCGAGGAGACCCGCCGGGAGCTCGAGGCTCTCTACGAGCAGGCCTACGCGACCTACGCGCGCCTCGTCGAGAAGGGCGTCGCCCGCGAGCTCGCCCGGTCCGTGATGCCGGTCGGCTCGTACACCCAGTTCTATTGGACGGTCAATGCGCGCGCCCTCATGAACTTCGTCTCGCTCCGCAACTCCGAGTTCGCCCAGCTGGAGATCCGCCGCTATGCCGAGGCCGTCGAGGCCTTCTTCGCCCGCGAAATGCCGGTTACGCATGCGGCATTCGTGGCAAACAACCGAGTCGCCCCTTAATCGGGCCTCAACCCCGTTCCTAACAGTCTTGTAACAGACTGTCACTAAGTTCTGTGAGCCCAGACCGCAATTCAAGGAATAACGCTGCTTTGCAGGGCGTTTTCAAAAGTGACGGGCGAGGCGCCAATCCGGTGCCCCCGTTCACCTCGAAGACAGAAGGAGTTCGTTGACCGAAATCACCATGACCACGGCTGTGGCCGAAGCCCTCGAGGCGCTCCTGCACCTGCGCGATGAGCACGGGGCGATCACCCCTGCCGACATCGCCGACGCCGTCCTCGCTCACGACCTCGACGAGGCCGAGACCGAGGCGCTGCAGCACGAGCTGGACGCGCACGGGGCTGCCCCCGAGCAGGAGGACGAGCCCGAGCTCGACCTCTCGATCGGACACGGCCTGTACACGACCGATTCGTTCCAGATGTTCCTCAACGAGGCCGGCCGCTACCCGCTGCTCACCGCGGCGGAGGAGGTCGAGCTCGCGAAGCGCATCGAGAAGGGCGACATGGCGGCGAAGGAGCGGATGATCAACTGCAACCTCCGCCTGGTCGTCTCGATCGCCAAGCGCTACCAGACGCAGGGCATCACGCTCGGCGACCTGGTCCAGGAGGGCGTCCTCGGCCTGATCCGCGCGGCCGAGAAGTTCGACTGGCGCAAGGGCTTCAAGTTCTCGACCTACGCGACCTGGTGGATTCGCCAGGCCGTCCAGCGCGGCGTCGCCAACAAGGCGCGCACGATCCGCATCCCCGTGCACGTCGTCGAGCGCGAGCAGAAGGTCGCCCGCGCCCGCCGCGAGCTTGTGGCGGTGCTCGAGCGCGACCCGACGCCGGAGGAGATCTCGAAGCACTCGAAGCTGCCGATCAACCACGTGCACGAAGTGATGGCGGCCGCCCGCGCGGTTGCCTCCACCGACATGCCCGTGGGCGACGACGGCGACGCGTCGTTCGGCGACCTGATCGCCGGCACCGGCCCGTCGACCGAGGAGGAGGCGTCCGCCTCGCTCCGCGACCTGGCCGTCCGCCAGGCGGTTGCCAACCTGCCCGACCGGGAGCGCGACGTGATCGAGCTCCGCTTCGGCCTCGTCGGCGACGGCCCCGCCTCGCTCGAGGCGATCGGCAAGCAGCTCGGCCTAACGCGCGAGCGCGTGCGCCAGATCGAGACCGAGGCTCTGCGCAAGCTGGCGCAGAACGAAGACCTCGCTGACGCTGCGTAAGTTCTAGGCGCCCGTCACCCGTAGGGTGTCGGGCGCCATGCTGGCCTTCACCGCGCACGACGAGCTGCAGCTTTTCGCGCTCCTCGCGAGCCTCGGAGCGGTGCTCGTCGCTGCCGCCGTGCGCGGGCTGCCGCCGGCGATCCTGCTCGTCCTAGGCGGGCTGGTGCTCGGGTTCATTCCCGCTGTGCCGCAGCTGACGTTGCCGCCGGACCTCGTGCTCGTTGCGATCCTCCCGCCGCTTCTCTACTCGTCGGCGTTCTTCACCGGCCTGCGTGACCTGCGCGCGAACCTGCGACCAATCCTGAATCTCTCGATCGGCCTCGTCGCCGTCACGACCGTCGGCGTCGCTTGGGTCGCGCATTCGGCGATCGGCGGGCTCTCGTGGGGCGCTGCGTTCACGCTCGGCGCCATCGTCTCGCCGACCGACGCTCTCGCCGCGGGCGAGATCGCGCGTCGCGTCGGCGCACCGCGGCGCGTGCTCACGATCATCGAGGGCGAGAGCCTGGTCAACGACGGCACGGCGCTCGTGCTCTACAAGTCTGCGGTCGCGGCGGCGGTGGCCGGCACGTTCTCGTTGTGGGACGCGTCCGGGCGGCTCGTCCTGAACGTCGTCGGCGGCGTCGCAGTCGGGCTTGTCGTCGCGTGGCTCGTGCGTCAGGTGCGCCGGCGGGTCGACGACACCCCGACGGAGGTGGCGATCGCGCTGCTGTCGGGCTACCTCGCGTACCTCCCCGCGGCGGCGCTCGGCGTCTCCGGTGTGCTGGCAGCGGTGACGATCGGCGTCTACATGGGCTGGTACACGCCGCAGCTGACGACCGTGCAGACGCGGCTCTCCGGCAATGCGTTCTGGGAGATCCTGGTCTTCCTCGTCAACGCGCTGCTGTTTGCGCTCGTCGGCCTGCAGCTGCACGGCATCGTCGACCGCCTCCAGGTCACGGGCTCGCTGATCGCGGATGCCGCGTACGTGACCGCGGCGGTGATCGTGCTCCGACTCGTCTCCTTGCCGATCTTCGCGTACGGGCAGCGATTCCTGTTCCGGAGCATCCGCGAGCGCGACCCCTATCCGCCGTGGCAGTTCCCGCTCATCATCGGCTGGGCCGGGATGCGCGGCGCAGTTTCGCTCGCCGCCGCGCTCGCCCTTCCCACGAATCTCCCCGACCGCGACCTCATCATCTTCCTCACGTTCGGCGTCATCCTGGTCACCCTGGTCGGCCAGGGCCTGACGCTGGCGCCGCTGATCCGAGCGCTGCGCGTCCCGGGAGACGGCGGCGCCGAGCGCGAGGACGCCAAAGCGCGGATCAAGGCGGCCGAGGCTGCTCTGCAGCGGCTCGACGAGCTCGCCGAGGAGGACTGGGTGCGCCCGGACACGCTCGAACGGATGCGCGGGCAGTACCGCTTCCGGTCCAACCGCTTTCGCGCGCGTTACAACGGCGTCGACGAGGAGGGCGTCGAGGACCGGTCGGCCGCTTACCAGCGCCTGCGGCGCGAGCTGCTCGACGCCGAGCGCACGGCCGTGCTTGCGCTGCGCAACGAGGGGATCATCACCGAGGAGGTGATGCAGCGCGTGCAGCGCGACATCGACCTCGAGGATTCACGGCTCGACTACTAGTTAGCTATCGAGCGAAGAAGTTTCGCCGCGGCGTGCGCAGGGCTACGTTCGCGCCGTGATCAGGCTCGCGTTGCTCGTCGTCGCAGGCGCTGCGGGCGTCTGGATCGCCGCCGCGGCGAGCACACCGAAGGACAACCCGGTTCTCGACGCGATCGTCGGCACCAACGACGGCCTCAACATCACCCTCAACGACGCGAACGGGAACAAGGTCGTCACGCTGGACCCGGGGACGTACACGGTGATCGTCCACGACCGCTCGGCGCTGCACAACTTCCACATGGCGAGCAACTTCGACAGCAGCGTGGACATCCGCACCGACGTCGACTTCGTCGGCGACCAGACCTTCACGGTCACGTTCAAGCCGGGGATCGAGTACGCGTACGCCTGCGAGCCGCACTGGCAGGTGATGAACGGCTCCTTCTTCGTCAACTCCCCGACGACGACCCCGACAACAACGGTCACGCCGCCGCCGCCGTCGCTGGCCGCGCGTGTTACCGCGGGCGGCCTCACCTCGCTGCGGCCGGCGCGTGTCCAGTCCGGCTCGGTACGTATCACTGTTCGCGATGACGCCGCAGGCCACAACTTCCATCTCGTGGGTGCCGGGGTGAACCGCAAGACAGGCCGAGCCTTCGTCGGGCGAACGACGTGGAGGCTGCGGCTCGCGCCGGGCGTCTACCACTTCGGCAGCGACCCGCAACGGCTCCGCGGGGTCCTCCGCGTCTTCTAGCCGAGTGCGAAGATCACTCGATCGCGACGCGAGGCGAACGTCCGGGCATTCGCTTCCGGCTTCAGCCGGACGCAGTCGATCGGGTTCGATTCGCATACTCGCCCGCGTATGAAGCGGCGCTGAGCCTGCACGTGCTCGCGGCGCCGAAGCGCCACGCCGCGCAGCACCATTGGGTGCGCCGAGCGCGCCGGCTGCCGGTGTCGCTCCGCCGCCGGTTGGACGCGTTTCGCTTCGGGTGGATCTACGGCCCGCCGGACTTCATGCTTCCGCTCACCTGCGGCGGCAGCCTCGAGGACGAGCTCACGCGTCTCCGCGAGTTGCCCGCGGAGCTCGTGGCGTTCGAGTTCCTGCGCCCGCTGTGGGATCACGGCGGTGACCGTGACCCGCAAACGCTCGCGGACGCAGCCGTGCGCGCTCGGGCGGGGCGCCGTGTCCTGGCGATCGGCGGCGACCCACAGCTGGCCCAGCTCCTGTTCGACGATCCGGAGACCCTTCGAGCGCGCTTCCTCGAGCTGCTCGCGGACTACTGGGACGAGGCGTTCGAAGCCGAGTGGGCGGAGGTTGAGCCGCGCCTTGCGGCCGCCGTCGACGAGGCGAGGCCGCAGGTCGCCGGCGGCCGCGTCTACTCGCTCCTCGAGCCGCTGCGACCGCGCCTGCGCGTCGACACTGCCCTACACGAGTTCGGGATCGACATCCCGCACGACCATCGCGTCGAGCCGACGGCCGCGAATCCACTGACGCTGACCCCGAGCGTCTTCATCTGGCCCGGGCTCCAGGTGAACTGCGATGCGCCGTTCCCGCTGTCACTCGTCTATCCGGCGCCCTCGGTGTCCCGCACCGCTCGGCCGCAGGTGCCGGACGCGGAGCTGCTCGGGCTGCTGCGCGCGCTCGCCGACGACACGCGGCTGCGGGCCGTCCGGCTGATCGCGCAAGCGCCGCGCTCGACCCAGGAGCTGGCGGCGCTCGTCGGCATCTCGGAAGCGGGGCTCTCGAAGCACCTGCGCATCCTCGCCGAGGCAGGCGTCGTCGAGACCCGGCGCGACGGCTACTACGTGCTCTACAGCCTGTCGCGCCGGCGGCTTCGTGCCGTGTCGAAGCTGCTGGCCGACTTCGTCGAAGACTAAGTCGTGAGCACGACCGGCCCGGGCTTGCGCGTGCCCTGTGGCTGCGCGGTCACCACCCAGCCGTCGACGCCCTTGAGGTCGTAGGGGACGGAGAAGCGCACTTCGGTGTTGTCGCCGTGCACGCGGAAAGCGCCGCAGAGCTCGGTCGGCTTGTGGTTCTTGGTCAGCCACAGCTCGTAGTAGGCCTCGCGCTGTGGCTGCGCCGGCAGGCCGCTCACCACCAGCTCCATCGGCCAGTTGCCGACAGCATCCCGCTCCGAGACCTTGATGAAGCCCTGCGATTCCGAGGTGCCGCTGCCGTGCATCGGCACGATGTGCTTGACGGCGAAGCCGCTCGGCCCGCCGTGCGAATGGCCGAGCAGGTAGCCGCCGCCGAAGGCGATCGCGACCAGCGTCGCCGCCACGAGCGCCGCGACCGCCCAGCGCCGCCTCGGCAAGAGCGGGAACTGGACGATCTCCGCCTCCGCCGCCTCGGGCGTGCGCTCGAGCGACGGCGGCAGGTCCGGCGGCGGGCCGGCGCGGACGAGCAGCTCGTGCACACGCCGCAGCCGGGCCTCCTCCTCCTCGCCCAGGCCCTCGGTATCGACGATGTCACGGAAGTCGCTCATACATCCTCGTCTCCCAGAATGTCCGCGAGCCGTTGCAGGGCCGCGCGGGTGCGTGTCTTCACGGTACCGAGCGGGATGGCCAGAAACTCCGCGACTTCGGATTGGGAAAGCCCGCTCCAGTAGGCGAGGGCGATCACTTCCCGCTCACGCTCCGGCAGCTCCTCGAGCGCGCGGTGGATGCGCCACGCGACCCAGCCCTGCTCGGCCTGGTCGGCAGGCCCCGGCCCGGCGGCCGGCTCGTCCGGGATCTCGGCCGGCATTTCGGTGCGTGCCCGCGCGCGATCAACGATTGCGTTCCGCGCGACGGCGTACAGCCACGGCGCGCCCGGACCTCGCTCGGGCTTGTACGAGGCGGCCGAGCGCCAGATCGACGCAAACGTCTCCTGCACGGCATCCTCGGCGCGCCCGCGGTCGCCGAGGCGGCGGAGGGCCAGGCCGAAGACGGGCCGTGCGTAGCGGCGATAGAGATCCTCGAACGCCGACCGGTCGCCCGTGGCCGCGCGCTGGATCAGATCCCCGTCACTGGTCATCCGCGGCATCGTACGAAGTGAGATCGCCACCGTCACATGAACGGTTACGGGGGCGATCTTCTTCCGGTTTTAGACATTTGCCCGCCGTCGACTACGAGCGTGCTGCCGGTGACGTACGACGCGTTGGCCAGATAGGCGACGGCATCCGCCACATCTTCTGCCGAGCCGACGCGGCCGAGCAGGGTCTCCGCGGCGCGGCGCTCTTCCTGGTCGGCGTCGATTGCGACCGGCCCGGGCGCGACACCGCACACCCGCACGTCGGGCGCGAGCACGCGGGCGAGCACCCGCGTGAGCATCGCCTGCGCCGCCTTCGCCGCCGAGTGCGGTGGGAAGGACGACCACGCCTGGTACGACGCGACGTCTTCGACGATCACCAGGCAGCCGTGCGACTCGCGCAGCGCCGGCGCCGCGGCCTGCGCCAGGAACAGCGTTCCCTTCGCCGTGACGTCGAGCGCCTCGTCCCAGAGCTCCTCCGTCACATCCTCGAGCCGAACCGGGACGAAGCCCCCACCGGCCGCGTGCACGACGAGGTCGAGGCGGCCGAGCTCGGCGTTCGCTTTCTCGACGAGCTCGTGCGCGCCGGCGCGCGTGGCGAGGTCTCCGTCGGCCCGGCCGGCGGCGACCACAGCGTACCCCTCGGCGCGGAGCCGGGCGGCGATCGCGCGACCGACGCGACCCGTTCCACCGGCGATCAGGGCCCCTCTGTCAGGGTCGTGTAAGGACATGCTCGCAGGTGAGTAAAACAGCACGCGAAGTGGTTCCGCTCGGCGCTGACTGGGGCAACAATCGCGGCATGAAGCGGTTGACGGTCATATTGGCAGCGGTTGCGGCGTTTGCGATCGCAGGGCCCGCACAGGCAGCGACGAAGGCGATCAACATCTACGCATCGGGCTTCTCGCCCAAGTCGGCGACGATCACCGAGGGCGACACGGTCACCTGGACGAACCGCGACAGCGCGAACCACCAGGTGCTCGCGACCAAGGGGCAGTTCGTCTCGCCGATCCTGCACCAGGGCCAGAGCTTCTCGTTCGTCTTCCGCGCGGCGGGCACCTACAACTACGAGGACGAGCTACACCCGCGGCTGACCGGGACGATCAAGGTCAACGGACTGCCGCCGAGCCTCACGCTCACCGCCTCGCAGCCGATCGCCACGGCCGGCGACAAGATCACGCTCAGCGGCTTCGTCTCCAACAAGAAGGCCGGCGAGCAGGTGACGATCTACTACCAGCCGTACCCGCAGCCGAGCCTGATCCAGCGCGCGACCGTGCTCACGACGACCGACGGCGTCTACAGCTTCATCGTCGCACCGGGCGTGCTGACGACGTACCAGGCTTCCTGGAAGGGCGCCTTCGCGACGCCGACGACGGTGCAGGTCATGCCGCGGCTCGTGCTAGGCCGTTCCAACGGGTGGATCGTGCACGCCTACGCCGGCCGCTCGATGGCCGGGCGCATCGTCCAGTTCCAGCGCTGGAGCAGCCTCACGGGCCAGTGGGTGACGCTGAAGCGTGTGCAGCTCGACCGCAGCTCGTCGGCACGCTTCAGCCTCAAGCTCCCGAAGGGGCTGAACAAGCTCCGCCTCACGATGTCGGTGAACCAGGCAGGAGCGGGCTACCTCGGCGTGGTCGGACCGACGATCAACTGGCGCCAGCGCTAGCTCGAACGCGCCTCGTCGTAGCGGCGCCCGACCTCGTCCCAGTTGACGACGTTCCACCACGCGCCCAGGTAGTCGGGTCGCCGGTTCTGGTACTTGAGGTAGTAGGCGTGCTCCCACACGTCGATGCCGAGCAACGGCACGTCGTCGTTCATCAGCGGCGAGTCCTGGTTCGGCGTCGAGACGACGGCCAGGCCGGTGCCGTCCCAGATCAGCCAGGTCCAACCTGAGCCGAAGCGCTTCACGCCGGCGTCGTTGATCTGCTCCTTCAGCTTGTCGACGTCGCCGAAGACGTCGGCGATCGCGGTCCCGAGCGCTCCCGACGGGTCGCCGCCGCCGCCCGGCTGCATGATCGACCAGAAGAGCGTGTGGTTCGCGTGCCCGCCGCCGTTGTTGCGAACTGCCGTCCGCTTGTCCTCGGGAATCAGGTCGAGGGTGCCCAGGATCTGCTCGATCGGCTTGTCGGCGAACTCGGTGCCTTCGAGCGCCTTGTTGACGTTGTCGACGTACGCCTGGTGGTGCTTGTCGTGATGGATGCGCATCGTCTGCTCGTCGATCGTGGGCTCGAGCGCGTTGTAGTCGTACGGGAGGGGTGGAAGCTCGTAGGGCATGCCGTCTCCTTCGGGTCGATCTCGTCCCGCAAAGATATGCTCCGCGCCGCACCCGGGAACCGAGAAGGAGAGCCATGGCGAACTACGAGGAGATCACGCCCCGCGAGCTGAAGCCCGCCCTGCTCGAGCTCGACGGGATCTCCCGCGAGACGATCGAGGCGCACTACAAGCTGTACCAGGGGTATGTGAACAAGCGGAACGAGATCCTGGGCAAGCTCGGCGGCGTCGATCTCGCCGCTGCGAACCAGGTCTACTCGGAGATCCGGGCGCTGAAGCTCGACCTGACGTTCGCGATCGGGGGGATCAAGAACCACGAGATCTACTTCGAGCATCTCGGCGGCACCGGGGGCGACCCGAGCGGCCTCTTCGGCGACCTCGTCAAGCGTGACTTCGGCTCGGCGGCCGACTGGAAGGCCGACCTGAAGGCGACCGGCATGGCCGGGCGCGGCTGGGCGTGGACGGCGTACGACTGGGACGAGGGACGCCTCTTCAACTACATCGGCGACGCGCAGAACACCTTCCCGGTCTGGAATGCGACGCCGATCGTGGCCCTCGACGTCTATGAGCACGCCTACTTCATCGACTTCGGCACCGACCGCGCCGCCTACATCGACTCGTTCTTCCACAACCTCGACTACGACGTCGTCAACGACTGGGCGCAGAAGTACGGCATCCGCACTTGAGCTTCGCTGCCCTCGTCGTCCTCGGCTATCTGCTCGGCTCGTGTCCGTGGGGCTACTGGCTCGTCCGGGTCGTCAAACGTGAGGACATCCGCAAGGTCGGCTCGGGCAACATCGGCGCGACGAACGTCTGGCGAACGTACGGCCGGTGGCTCGGCGTGCCTGTCGTCCTGCTGGACACGCTGAAGGGGTTCGTGCCGGCCCTGCTCGGCATGCTCTTCGTCTCGCCGCACCATCTCTCGGGGATCGTCGCCGGCGCGGCCGCGATGCTCGGGCACTGGCGGCCGCTCTTCCTGCGCTTCGCCAAGGGCGGGAAGATGGTCGCGACCTGCGGCGGAGTGTTCTTCGGCGTCGCCGTCTGGGTCGCGCTGAGCGCGCTTCTGGCGTGGTGCGTCGTCTTTCTGACAACGCGCTACGCGTCGCTCGCCTCGATCGCGGCCGGGATCGCGTTGCCGGTCTTCGCGCTCTTCTACGGGTATCCGGCCGAGGTCGTCGTCTTCGGCGCCGCGGCCGCCGGAGCGATTCTCTTCCTCCACCGCGCGAACCTCGGGCGCCTGCGCGCGGGCACGGAGAACCGCTTCCACTTCAGGCGGCCCGCGCGTGCGTAAAGCCGCCTTCGTCGTCGCGTTCGCGGCGGCGCTCTGGCTCGCCCCCAGCGCGCTCGCTTCCGGCTGGTGCGGCAACAGCGAGACGGCCACCGACCGGCCGGACATCGTCACCGGTCAGCAGGTGCACGCGATCGTCGCCGTCCCCTCCGACGGCGCCGACACTTTCGTCGCCGACGCGAACAAGGAATCCGACGACGTCACGTCGATGCTCGCGTGGTGGCAGGGCCAGGACACGACCCGGATCCCGCGTTTCGACCAGGCGAGCTTCGACACCACGGGCTGCCTCGACATCACTTTCGTCCGGCTGGCCGGGACCGCCGCCTCGTACACCGCCGGCGGCGCCTCGGGCGCCTTCCAGGCGATCGTCGCCGAGCTCAGCCGGACGGCGAACATCTACAAGGACTACCTCGTGTACTACGACGGGCCCCCGGTCGAGGCGGATGTCTGCGGCGTCGGCGGCACACGCGCCTTCGGAACCGGGCCGTCGTACGCGATCGTCCTCTTACAGGGCTGTCCGGGCGTCGCCATCGACCTGGTGGCGACGCACGAGCTGATCCACGCGCTGGGAGCGGTGCCGCCCGGCGACCCGCACACGTGTCCGGGCGACACGGGTCACGTGTGTGATTCGCAGACCGACATCCTCTACCCGACGACGTCGGGCGAGCCCCTCTCGTCGAAGGTGCTCGACTACAACCACGACGACTACTACGCGCACTCCGGCACGTGGCCCGACATCCAGGACTCGCCGTGGCTGCACCGCCTCGACCTGCCCGAGGAGGCGCTCGGCGTCACGCTCGACGGAGCCGGCGAGGTGAAGAGCGACCTGCCGGGTCTCGACTGCACCGCCACCTGCACGACGCAGTGGGATCAGGGCTACGCGGTCACGCTCACGGCGCAGTCCGCGAACACGCGGTTCGTTCGCTGGACCGGCGGCTGCAAGGGCAGCTCGCCATGCGTCGTCAAGCTCGACCAGCCGGCCTCGGTGACGGCGCTCTTCGGGCCGCTGCGGATCCCGCTGCGCGTCACTGTTGCGGGCAAGGGCGTCGTGCGCTGCACGCCGCGATGTACGAAGACGTTCCGCGGCGGCAACCGGCTGATCCTGAAGGCGGTGGCGGCGAAGGGTTGGCGGTTCGCGGCCTGGAGCGGCGCCTGCAAGGGCAGGCTTCCGCTGTGCCGTCCGGCCACCGACTTCGCGCTCAGCGTGCGCGCGACGTTCAGGCGGGCGGCGACTTAAGCCACTCGCGGAGCTCGACCGGCTGGGAGGCCGGCCGGCCCGCCAGCTCGGCGCGCAGCTCGCCGACCGTGCTCGACCGCTCGGCGAGCACGTCGTGGCGGTGGATCGTCTCCAGGTTCACCTGCTGCGCGTACAGGAAGTCTGAGTCGTCGAGCGCCGCGTAGCGATCGAGCGTCGCAGCGAGCGAGTAGCGCACGGAGTCTTCGACGAAGCGCGGCTGCAGGTGTGCGTGCTCGACGACGAACAGCTCGTCGGGCCGCTTGAGCAGCTCGTAGATCGGCGAGCTCATCGAGCGCTCGACGATGTCGACCAGGTGCTCCGCGTTGATCTTTGCGTCGGTGCCGACGAGGAGCGTCCCCTTGCCGCGCTGGTTGTGCGTCGCGAGCGGGACGAGCTCGAGGATGCGCTCGACGTCGCCGTCGCCGAACCCCGCTTCGAGCAGGCG
>JBKPRG010000144.1:0-12278 GCA_046765815.1 Actinomycetota bacterium | reverse complement strand
GCGAGCGGCTGCGGCACGTGACGGAGCTCGCGGAGGCCGCAGCCGCGGCCGTGACGGCGCTGTCCGCCGAGGACGGCGCCGCGGCGACAGATCTCGTCGCTGCGGCGGAACGAGCCGTCGCGCCGCTGGAGCGCCTCGCGTCCGAGCTGGCGAGCGCGGGCGACGCGCTGCGCTCGGCGGAGCTGCAGCTGCGCGAGACCGCGTCCGACCTCCGCGGGTTTCTCGACTCGCTCGAGGCGGAGCCGGGACGGCTCGAGCAGGTCGAGGCAGAGCTCGATCGCTTCGCCGACCTCAGGCGCCGGTACCGCGCGCAGAGCTTCGCCGAGGTGCTCGAGCGCGCGGCGGCCGCGCGTGCAGAGCTGGCAGCGCTCGACGGCGGACGCGATCCGGTCGATGCCGCGCGCGATGCGCTCGCGGCGGCCGAGGCCGAGGTACGGCGCATCCATGCGGAGCTGCACGCGGCGCGGGAGGCCGCATGCGGCTCGTTCGCCGATGCGGTGGCACGCGAGCTGGCCGGGGTCGGACTCGGCGAGGGCGAGTTTCGGGTCGAGCTGGGCGAGCGCGAGCCGGGCGGTTCCGGCGCCGACGAGGTGCAGTTCTTCATCCGGCCGAACGCCGGGTTGCCATTCGGGCCAGTGGCCGAGACCGCCTCGGGCGGCGAGCTCTCGCGCGTGGCGCTCGCGCTCGCGGCTGTCGCCGGCGGGCGCACGATGGTGTTCGACGAGATCGACGCCGGGATCGGCGGGACGACCGCGCACGCCGTTGCAGAGACGTTGCGGCGCTTGTGCGAGCGCGCCCAGGTCGTGACGATCACGCACCTGCCGCAGATCGCGACCGTCGCCGACCGCCACTTCAGCGTCGAGAAGGTCGCCGGCGATCCGACACACACGCGGATCGCGGAGCTCGACGACGCGCAGCGGCGAGACGAGCTGGAGCGCATGCTCGGCGGCGCCGAGTTCCTCGCGACGCTCGAACGCAGCTGAGGCCGTCCAGAGTGGCTGCTACGATCGAAGCCCGTGAGCTTCTTCACGGGGACAGGCGGCCGGCGGTGACGAAGTACGTCTTCGTCACAGGCGGGGTCGTCTCGTCACTCGGCAAGGGAATCACCGCCGCGTCGCTCGGGCGTCTCCTGAAGGCGCGCGGGCTGAAGGTGCAGGTGCAGAAGTTCGACCCGTACCTCAACGTCGACCCGGGCACGATGAGCCCGTTCCAGCACGGCGAGGTGTTCGTGACCGAGGACGGCGCCGAGACCGACCTCGACATCGGCCACTACGAGCGGTTCGTCGACGAGAACCTGTCGCGCGCCGCGAATCACACGGCGGGAGGCATCTGGGACCGCGTCCTGCGCAAGGAGCGGAAGGGCGAGTACCTCGGCTCGACCGTGCAGGTCATCCCGCACATCACGAACGAGATCAAGTCGCGCATCCGCTCGGTCGCGGAGGCGACCGACACGGACGTCGTGATCACCGAGGTCGGTGGGACGGTCGGCGACATCGAGTCACAGCCCTTTCTCGAGGCGATCAGGCAGTTCCGGCGCGAGGCCGGCCCCGAGAACGTCGCCTACCTGCACGTCACGCTCGTCCCGTACATCGACACGGCGGGCGAGCTGAAGACGAAGCCGACGCAGCACTCGGTCAATGAGCTGCGCCGCATCGGTATCCATCCGGACATCCTGGTCTGCCGCTCGACCGAGCCGCTGGCGCGGGAGATCCGCGACAAGATCGCGCTGTTCGCGGACGTCGACGTCGACGCGGTGATCACGAATCCCGACGTCTCCGACGTGTACCTGGTGCCGCTCGCGCTCCAGGAGCAGGGGCTCGACGAGCTGGTGTGCCGGAAACTCGGGATCGACGCCCCTGAGGCGGACCTCGGGGAATGGCTTCAGCTCACGGAGCGGATCAACGAGCGGAACGACTCGGTCGAGATCGCGCTCGTCGGCAAGTACATTCAGCTGCACGACGCGTATCTCTCGGTGCACGAGGCGCTCAAGCACGCGGGTATCGCGAGCGGCTGCCGAGTGCACGTGCGCTGGGTCGATGCCGAGCACATGACGCTCGAAGAGGCGCGCGCCGAGCTCGCGGACGCCGACGGCGTGCTCGTGCCCGGCGGCTTCGGCTCGCGTGGGTGGGAGGGCAAGATCCTTGCCTGCCGCGTCGCGCGCGAAGACGAGATCCCGTACCTCGGCATCTGCCTGGGCATGCACGTCGCCGTCTCCGAGTACGCGCGGCACGTGTGCGGCCTCGACGGGGCCAACTCGACGGAGATGGATCCCGAGACACCGTTCCCGGTGATCGACCTGCTACCGGAGCAGAAGGAGGTCGAGGATCTCGGCGGCACGATGCGGCTCGGCGCGCAGGCGGTTGAGCTCGCCGAGGGCACCCGGACGCGCGACGTGTACGCCGGCGAGCCGGTGATCACCGAACGGCACCGCCACCGGTACGAGGTGAACAACGCGTACCGCCAGCAGCTCCTCGACGGTGGCCTGATCGTCAGCGGGACGTTCCAGGAGGGACGGCTCGTCGAGATCGTCGAGCTGCCGGAGCATCCCTGGTTCGTCGCGTCGCAGTTCCACCCGGAGTTCAAGTCGCGGCCCACGCGGCCGGCGCCGCTCTTCCGCGAGTTCGTCGCGGCCGCGCTCGTCCGCGCCCGCTCGCGCTCTTACGCGAGCGCGAACCGGAGCTCGTCGCCCGGCTTCAGCTGACCGGCGCGCGGGTGGTCTCGCGTCGAGACCACCGCGATCACCGGGTAACCGCCTGTTGTCGGGTGGTCGTTGAGGAGCAGGATGGGCAGGCCGTTCGGCGGGACTTGCAGCGCGCCCGTGACCAGGCCTTCCGAGAGGAGCTCGTCGTCGCGGGCACGCTCGAGCGGCGGGCCGTCGAGGCGGATGCCGACGCGGCTGGCGCTCGTCGTCACGCGCCAGGTTGCTTCCAGGAGTTGCTCGAGCGCGGCGGCGGTGAACCAGTCGTCGCGCGGGCCGGGATGGAGCCGGAAGGGTCCCTCGTGGCGGGTTGCGCGGGTTTGTTGGGTCTCGGTCGGCGGTGCGTCCCCGGCCGCGAGCCGGTCGCCTCGTGCGAGGGGTGGCGGGCCGAGGCCGGTCAGCAGATCGGTCGAGCGGCTGCCCAGTGTCGGCTCGGCGTCGATTCCGCCGCGGAGGGCGATGTAGGCCCGGGCGCCGGCGGTCGGGCCGGTCTCGAGCACGTCACCGGCTGCGAGCGCATGCGTGCCGTCGCTGTTGCGGGTGCCGACGACGGCGACGGTGCCAGGCACCAGCGCGCGGAGCGTCGGACCGACCAGCGTCGCCTCCAGCGCAGCCGCTTCGTCGGCGTTGCCGGCGAGGGCGTTCGCGTCGGCCAGCATGTCTACGTCGGCCGCCCCAGACGGAGGCACGCCGAGATGAGCCCAGCCGGTCCGGCCGAGGTCCTGGATCGTCGTCAGCGGGCCGGGGTCGAGCACCTCGAACGCGCTCATCGCGGCACCAGCCGCACGTGGTCTCCGGGTGCCAGGCACGCCGGCGGCTCGCGCTTCGGGTCGAACATGACCGTGTCGGTGCGGCCGAGCAGCTGCCACCCGCCGGGGCTCTCGCGCGGGTAGATGCCGGTGTAGGGGCCGGCGATGCCGACGCTGCCGGCCGCGACGCGCACGCGCGGCTCGGCGCGCCGCGGGACGGCGAGGCGCTCGTCGCCGCCGACCAGGTAGGCGAAGCCCGGCGCGAAGCCGATGAAGCCGACCAGGTAGTCGGCGGCGGCGTGCCGCGCGACCACCTCCTCGGGCGAGAGGCCGACCTCGGCGGCCACCGCGGCGAGGTCGGGGCCGTCGTACGTCACCGTGATCTCGACCGCGGTGCCCGGCACCGCGGTGCCAGGCACCGCGAGCTCCTCGGCCGCGAGCGCCGCGAGGTTGGTGCCCGGCACGGCCTCCCAGATCGCGAGCACTGTCCGGTGTCCCGGTACGACGTCTGTCAGCTCCGGACACGCCTCCTTCAGCCGTTGCGCGACGCGGAGCGCCGCCTCGGTGCCAGGCACCTCGAGCAGGAGCGCGCGGTCGCCGGCCGGACGCGCGCCGACGCCGCTCACGCGAACGCGCGACGCTCGATGCCTGCGCCCCGCAGCAACTGGGCGATCCGGCGCGCGAGGTTGAGCGCTCCGTGCGTGTCGCCGTGGATGCAGAGCGAGCGAATGCTGTCGTCCTGGGCGAGCCGGAGCGCCTGGGCCACGGCATCGGTCTCGTCGAGGACCGCGCCAGGCTCGCTCCGTGGCACGAGCCGGCCGTCCTCGGTATAGCCGCGGTCGGCGAAGCCCTCTGCAGCGGTGGCCATTCCCGCCGAGGCGGCTTGCTCGATCAACCGCGAGCCCGGGAAGGCGAGAACAGCCGGTCGGCCCTGCCGCTCGAGAGCCCGGACGACGGCCGCCGCGCACTCGGCATCGGTGTTCGCCCGCTCGTAGAGCGCGCCGTGGAGCTTCACGTAGGCCAGGCGCCCGCCTTCCGAATCGGCGATCTCCCGCAGCGCGCCAATCTGCTCCGCAGCCTCGGCCTCGACCGTCTCAGGCGCGACGTTCCGCGGCCGGCGGCCGAAGCCCTCGCGGTCGCGGTAGCCGACGTGGGCGCCGATCGAGACGCCTCGCTCGACGGCCTCCTGGCAGAGCGCGCGCATGGTCGCAGGGTCGCCGGCGTGAAAGCCGCAGGCGATGCTGGCGCTCGTCACAAGCTCGAGCAGCTCACGATCGGTCGGCATCCCCTCGCCGACGTCGGCGTTCAGGTCGATCGTCCGAGGCACGGTCGCACATTCTCGCGATGCAGCCGGTCGTCCGCGGCCGCGGTCTAGGATCTGCCGCTGTGCCGCCGGAGGTTCTGGATCTCTTCACCGAGCTTGCGGCGGTGCCGAGCCCTCCCGGCGAGGAGCGCGCTGTGGCCGACCTCGTCGCGGGCTTTCTTCGCGACTGCGGGCTCGACGTCGACGAGGACGACACCGGAGCCCAGACGGGTTCCACGATCGGCAACCTCTACACCCGCCTCGAACCGACCGCCGAGGGCGAGCCGCTGCTGCTCTGCGCGCACCTCGACACCGTCCCGCCGACGGCCGCCATCGAGCCCGTCGTCGAGGACGGCATCGTCCGCAACGCGGGTGGGACGATCCTGGGCGCCGACGACAAGGCTGCCGTCGCGACGATGCTCGATGCGACACGGCGGGTGCTGTCCGAGAACCGCCCGCACGCCGGCATCGAGCTGCTCTTCACGCCGAAGGAGGAAGTCGGCCTCGTCGGCGCGTATGCCTTCGACCACTCGCGCCTGCACGCCCGCGTCGGCTACGTCTACGACCAGGCGGCGCCGATCGGAACCGTGATCCTCGGCGCGCCGTTCTCGCAGTCGCTGGAGGTGACCTTCCACGGGCGCGCCGCGCATTCGGGCATGCACCCCGACGAGGGCCGCTCCGCCATCGCCGCCGCCGCGCGGGCGATCGCCGAGATGCGGCTCGGCCGGGTCGACGACATCTCCACGGCCAACGTCGGCACGATCAGCGGCGGCACCGCCACGAACATCGTCCCCGAGTGGTGCACGTTCGTCGCCGAGGCGCGCTCGCACGACGAGCGACGCCTCGCGGAGCTGATCCAGGAGATGCAGGACGCAATCACGTTCGCCGCGGGCCTCGCCGAGTGCGATGTCGAGACGAAGACCCGCAAGAGCTACCGCGGCTACCGCTTCGCGCGCAGCGACCGCGCCGTCGCGCTCGCGGCCGCCGCGCTCGAGCGCTGCGGGCACACCGTGACCTACGAGCTCTCGGGCGGCGCCGCCGACGCGAACGTCTTCAACGAGCGCGGCTTCCAATGCGTCAACCTGGCGAACGGGATGACGCAGATCCACACGCCGGACGAGCACATCGCCGTGGCCGACCTCGAAGCGATGGTCGACGTCACTCTCGCCCTGTGCTCGGAAGCAGCGCAACTGTAGGCTTCCGCCCGCCATGCGCATCGGCGTCGCCAAGGAGATCAAGCAAGACGAGTACCGCGTTGCGCTGACGCCCGCAGGCGCCCTCGAACTGACGAGGCAAGGCCACGAGGTCGTGATCGAGACCGGCGCGGGCCTCGGTAGCGCGATGCCTGACGGGGACTACGAGCGCGTCGGGGCACGCATCGGCAGCGTGGAGGAGGTCTGGGAGAGCTCCGACCTCGTCCTCAAGGTGAAGGAGCCGATCGAGCCCGAATACTCGCGGCTGCGCGAAGGCCTCATCCTCTTCACGTACCTGCACATCGCTGCCGACGAGCCGCTGACGCATGCGCTCCTCGACTCGGGCATCACGGCCGTCGCGTACGAGACAGTCGAGGTTGGGCGGACACTGCCGTTGCTGGCGCCGATGTCGGAGGTCGCCGGCCGCCTGGCCAGCCAGGCAGGCGCGTATTTCCTCGAGAAGCCGCTCGGCGGGCGCGGGCTGTTGCTCGGCGGCGTGCCGGGTGTCGCGCCGGGCCGCGTCGTGATCGTCGGCGGCGGCGTCGTCGGCTACAACGCGGCGGTGATCGCGCTCGGGCTCGGTGCCCAGGTGACGATCCTCGAGCGCTCGATCGACCGCATGCGCCACCTGGAGGAGGTGCTCTCGGGCCGGGTCACGCTGCTCATGAGCTCGAGCCTGCAGATCGAGGCGTCCGTTACCGATGCCGACCTCGTGATCGGCGCCGTCCTGATCCCGGGCGCAGTCGCGCCGAAGCTCGTGACCCGCGAGATGATCGGCGAGATGAAAGACGGCGCCGTCGTCGTCGACGTGGCGATCGACCAGGGCGGCTGCTTCGAGACCTCGCACGCGACGACCCACCACGACCCGGTCTACGTCGTCGACGGTGTCACGCACTACTGCGTTGCGAACATGCCCGGCGCAGTGCCGATCACGTCGACGAAGTCGCTCACGAACGCCACGCTCCCGTACGTGGAGGCGATCGCCAACCGCGGCCTACGCGATGCCGTGGCGAATGATCCGGCGCTCGCGAAAGGCGTGAACGTCGTCGACGGTAAGCTGACCTACGAGGCAGTCGCCGAGGCGCACGGGCTCGACTACACGCCGCTCGAGGGCGTCCTGCCGCTCTCGGCTGTCTAGGTCTCGGCCGTCTTCTTCTTCTTGTTCGGCGCCGGGCTGAAGCGGACGACCAGCCACGTGACACCCGCCGCAAGCGCGATCACGCATGCGATGAACACGACGATTCCGACCAGCCCGAACGCGTCAGCCACGCACGTAGGATAGCCGCGTGCCGCGTGCGTGCGTCATCGTGCTAGACGCCGTCGGGGCGGGTGAGCTGCCGGACGCTGCCGAGTTCGGCGACGAGGGGTCGAACACCCTCGCGAACGTCGCCCGTGCCGTCGGGGGCCTCGACCTGCCGACGCTCGAGGCGCTCGGCCTCGGCAACATCGAGCCGCTGGAGGGCTGCGCGCCGCAACCGGGCGCGCCGGCCGTCGCGGGACGCCTGCTCGAGCGCTCGAAGGGCAAGGACACGACGACCGGCCACTGGGAGCTGATGGGCGTGATCACGCCGCAGGCAATGCCGACGTACCCGTACGGTTTCCCGGACGAGGTGATCGATCCGTTCATGAACCGGACCGGCCGCGGCGTGCTCGGCAACAGGCCCGCGAGCGGGACGGAGATCATCCAGGAGCTCGGCGAGGAGCATCAGCGCACAGGCAAGTGGATCGTCTACACGAGCGCCGACTCCGTCTTCCAGATCGCTGCGCACGAGGAGACCGTTCCGCTGGAAGAGCTCTACGCTGCCTGCCGCACCGCCCGCGAGATCCTCACCGGCAAACACGCCGTCGGACGCGTGATCGCCCGGCCCTTCGTCGGCACGCCGGGCGCCTACGAGCGCACGCCGAACCGGCACGACTTCTCGCTCGAGCCAAAGCGGCCGAACTTCCTCTCCCTCGTGCGCGAGGCGGGCCACAAGGTCTATGGCGTCGGGAAGATCCCGGACATCTTCGCCCACCAGGACATCGACGAAGAGTTCCCCACCAAGTCCAACGTCGAGGGCATCCAGAAGACGGAAGAGCTCCTGCGCACGGTCGACAACGGACTCGTCTTCACGAACCTCGTCGAGACCGACTCGCTCTGGGGACACCGCAACGACCCGGTCAACTTCCACCGCTGCCTGCAGGACTTCGACCGCCGGCTACCGGATCTGCTCGACGCGCTGCGGCCGAGCGACCTGCTCATCCTCACCTCCGACCACGGTTGCGACCCGACGACGCCGTCGACCGACCACTCCCGCGAGCACGCGCTCCTGCTCGCCTACGTCGAAGGTCGCAACGCAGCGGGACTGATTCACGAGGAGGGTGAGTTCGCGGACGTCGGCGCGACGGTGAACGCGTGGCTCGGCGGCAGAACGTCCACGCGCGGATTGCCGGGCCGGCCGATCCTCGACCCATGAGGCGGATCGACGACCCGGACGTCGTCCGCACGCAGTACGCGGACGAGTCGAACCTCGGCGCCCGCAAGGCCATCTACGACTACGCGGAAGGCCCGAACGCTCGTGACGTCGCGTTCCAGGCGATAGCCGACTGTGCGCCGCGTCGCGTGCTCGAGGTCGGCGGTGGCGAAGGGGAGCTCGCGGAGCGCATCGTCCGCGACCTCGGTGCCGAGCTGACGTTCGTCGACCAGTCGGAGCGGATGGTCGAGATCGCGCGCGCCCGCGGACTGGATGCGCAGGTCGGCGACGTTCAGGCGTTGCCGTTCGCGGACGGGAGCTTCGACTGCGCCGTCGCGGCGTGGATGCTCTACCACGTTCCCGATCTCGAGCGGGGCATCGCGGAGCTGGCTCGGGTGCTCGAGCCGGGCGGGCGGCTTGTAGCGGTGACCAACGCCGCGGACCATCTCGCCGAACTGCGCCAGGTCGCCGGCCACGAGGCGTTCTGGACCGGAATGACCTTCCGCCGCGAGAACGGTGCCGAGCTGCTCGGCGGGTCGTTCTCGTCCGTCGAGACACGCGACGCCGCCGGCTGGGTCTCGATCCCCGACGACGAGCTGATCTGGGCCTACCTCCGCTCGATGTCAGCGGCCGATCCACCCGCGGCGCTGGAGCCGCACGATCTGCCGCTTCGCGTTCGCTACCGCTCCACCGTCTTCGTCGCGACCAAGTGATCCGTCCCGCCGAGCTGATCCAGCGCAAGCGGGACGGTCACGAGCTGGCCGCCGACGAGCTGACCGAGCTCATCCTCGGCTACGCGCGCGGCGACGTGCCCGACTACCAGATGGCGGCGTTCTGCATGGCCGTGTTCTTCCGCGGCCTGTCCGAGCGCGAGACCTTCACGCTCACCGAAGCGATGGTCGCGAGCGGCGAGACGATCGACCTCGGCGCGCGGCTCGGACGGAAGGTCGTCGACAAGCACTCCACGGGCGGGGTGGGGGACAAGACGTCGCTCGCGGTCGGGCCGATCGTGGCCGCGTGCGGCGTTCCGTTCGGGAAGATGAGCGGCCGCGGCCTCGGCCACACCGGCGGGACGCTGGACAAGCTCGAGTCGATCCCGGGATTCCGCACCGAGCTCTCGCTCGACGAGTTCGTCGACCAGGTGCGAGACATCGGCCTCGCGATCGTGGGTCAGACGGCCGATCTCGTTCCGGCGGACAAGATGCTCTACGGGCTCCGCGACGTGACCGCCACGGTCGACCAGATCTCGCTGATCAGCGCGTCGATCATGTCCAAGAAGCTCGCCGCCGGCGCGCAGGCGATCGTCCTCGACGTGAAGGTGGGGGACGGCGCGTTCATGAAGGCCGTCGAGGACGCGCGGCTCCTCGCGGAGACGATGATCGCGATCGGTAGCCACGCGGGGCGCGAGGTCACATGCCTGCTCACCGACATGGACCAGCCGCTCGGCGCAACCGTCGGCAACGCGCTCGAGGTGCGCGAGGCGCGCGAGACGGTTCAGGGCCGCGGCCCGGCCGACTTCACGGAGCTCGTGCTCGACGCGTGCGCGAAGCTGCTCGCCTACTCGGACCTCGGCATCGACGAGGTCGAAGGCCGGCGGCGTGCCGAGTCGGCCGTCCGGGACGGCTCCGCCGACGAGGCGTGGCGCCGCTGGATCGAGGCCCAGGGCGGCACGGCTGACGAGGACGCTCTTCCGAGCGCACCGATCGTGCGCACGGTCGACTCTCCCGCGAGCGGGTCCGTCGGATCGCTCAGCGCGATCGCCGTCGGAACCGCGGCCGTCCATCTCGGCGCGGGCCGGCGCACCAAGGAGGACGTGATCGACCACGCCGTCGGGATCGTCCTCCGCGCGAAGCGGGGCGACGAGGTGGCCGAGGGCGAGCCGCTCGCCGAGATCCACGCGGCGAGCGACGCGGCCGCCGAGCTCGCGGCCGGCGAGGTGCTCGCCGCCTACAGGATCCAGGACGGGCCGGTTCGCCCCCGGCCCGTCCTCCTCGAGGTGATCAGTTAGTTACGTACAGGATTGCGTCACAGGGTCGTCGGTGCCGTCCGTGTTGTGGAACGTGACCGTGAGGCTCGTCGCGCCGACAGGCGTCACCGTCACGGCGAAACCGTGCGGCGGGTGCGCACTGAACACCGGAACGTCGGTCGACACCGGGGTACCGCTCGTCGTCCAGACGAACGTGAGGCCGCTCAGCTTGGAGTGACTCCAGGTCGCGCCCGACTGGCCTCCGACGGCGCACGTCACGGTGTACGGCGGCTTCGGACCAGCCGTGGCAGTCTGAGCGAATGCGGCCAGCACCAGAACGCCTGCCGCTGCGGTCAGCAGTCGCTTGCTCATCTCTCTCCCTCTTTCTCGATAGTGCGGGATCTGGATGTAGCAGTGGTTGCCGGCCGAGTCTATCGCTCGATTTCGCTATGGCACCGGCAAAGCCGGTGCCTCCGCTACTGATGAGCTCCGTCGAGCCTACGCTCAAGCAGTGACGCCCTCGCGCGTCGCTACGGTGCGGTCGTGCCAGAGCTGCCCGAGGTCGAGTCGGTCCGGCTGGGGCTTGCGCCGGCGCTCGAGGGGCGCGAGCTGACGCAGGTCCGAATCCTCGATCCGCGGCTGACGCGACCGCTCGACCCCGGCGAGGTGGCGCGCGAGCTCGAAGGCGAACGGGTCGTGGCGGTGGACCGTCGCGGCAAGTATTTGATTGTTCGGTTCGAGACTGGTCGGGCTCTCCTGATCCACCTCCGCATGACGGGGTCGGTGCTGACAGGTCAAGCCGCGTCGACGGCGAAGGACGCGTATCGCCGTGCCGTTGTCAAGCTAGATGACGGCTCTGACGTCGTGTATCGCGACGTCAGGCGCTTCGGCACGTGGCTGCTGCTCGAACCGTCCGAAGTGGACACGTATATCGACGCGCGCGTCGGCAAGGAGCCACTCGCCGACGCATACCGCGCTCGCGATCTCGCGGTCAAGCTCCAGAAGCGCCGCGCGCCGGTCAAGGCCGCGCTCCTCGACCAACGAACCGTCGCCGGCGTAGGCAACATCTACGCAGACGAGGCGCTGTGGCGGGCGCGCGTGCACCCGCTCACCCCCGCGCAGAATCTCGACCTCGACGAGGTGCGTGCCCTTCATCGCGGTGTGCGCCAGGCGCTGAGGCTCGGCATCGCGCGCCAGGGGTCGACGCTGAGCGACTACCGGCTGCCGGACGGGTCAAGCGGTGCGATGCAGGACGAGTTCAAGGTCTACGGGCGCGGCGGCGAGCCCTGCGCCCGCTGCGGCACGCCGATCGACAAGATCCGCGTCGCCGGGCGCGGCACCTGGTACTGCCCGACGTGTCAGGTCCTGAAGGCGGCCTAGACTCAAACGACATGGCCGCAAGGACCTACAAGACGGAGGCGATCGTGCTCCGGTCGCTCCGTTTCTCGGAGGCCGACCGGATCCTGCATCTCTACACGGCCGGTCGGGGCCGGATCGGCGCGATCGCGAAGGGCGTGCGCAAGACGAAGTCGCGGTTCGGCGCCAGGCTCGAGCCGCTCTCGCACGTCGAGCTGATGCTGCACGAGGGCAGCGGCGAGCTGCAGACGATCACCGGCGTCGACCTCAAGCGCTCGCACCGCGCGACGCGCGAGGACGGCTACCGCCTCAACGTCGGCCTCATCGGCGCCGAGGCGATGCTGCGCCTCTTCGGCGAGCCGGAGGCGAACGAACGCGCGTTCAACGCGCTCGCGCGCTTCCTCGACCTGCTCGACGAGGCGCCGACGCCCGACGGCGACCACCGCGCAGCCCTCGACCCGCTCGTCCTCTCCTTCCAGCTGAAGCTGCTCTGGCTCGCCGGCTACCTGCCGCACCTGACGAGCTGCGTCGAGTGCGGGCAGGCCGAGCTCGTCGGCTTC
>JBKPRG010000143.1:0-24264 GCA_046765815.1 Actinomycetota bacterium | reverse complement strand
GGTTGTAGAAGCGCTTACCGAGCTCGTAGAAGTACGTATCGCACGATTCCGCGAGCGCCGTTGTCAGGGTCATGCCCTGGTCGATCAACGGCGTCCAGTTCTTGAACACCTGCTGGTGGTCGGTGAACGTCGGCGTGCAGGGGATGACGTCGTACGGGTGCATCAAGCCCTCCTGCATCGCCGCCAGCGCGGTCACGGGCTTGAACGACGAGCCCGGCGGATAGGCGACGCTGAGCGCGCGGTTGAAGCCGGGATGGTTTTCGGCGTCCGCGACCTTCGGCTCGAGCAGCGGCGCCAGCTTCTTCGGATCCTTGCGCCCGACGAAGATCGACGGCTGGTACGTCGGGTACGACGCCATCGCGAGCACGGCCCCGTCCCTCGGGCTGAGCGCGACGATTGCGCCGCCGTTCGCGTGCTGGCCTTGGAACGTCGAGTGCGCGAGGTTGATGCCGTAACGCAACGCCTGCTCGGCGGCCCGCTGCAGCTTGATGTCGATCGTCAGCCGCAGCGTGTCGCCGGGCGTGTAGCTCGCCTGCAGCACCGGCACGCCCTTGGCGCGCCCGCGCGAATCGAACGTCTGCTGCTGCTTCCCGTCCTTGCCGCGCAGGTACGTGTCGTAGGTCGACTCGATCCCGGCCTGGCCGATCGAGTCGCTGGCCTGGTAGCCCTTCTTCTTGAGCCGCTTGTACTGCTCAGGCGAGATCTGTCCGACGTAGCCGAGCACCTGGGCGGCGAGGGACTGGTACGGGTAGGAGCGGAGGAAGCTGTTCTCGAGCTTCACGCCCGGGAATTCGCGCGCGTGCTCCGAGATGTAGTCGAACTGGTCGCGCCTGATTCCGCGCTGCACGACGACCTCGTCGAGCGGGTCGCTCGCGTACTGGTTGAGGCGGGCGACCATGTCCTTCACGCTCACGCCGGTGACGACGGAGAGCGCGCGCAGCTCCTTGCGCAGCACCGTCCACGTCTTCGGCAGCAGCGTCGGCAGCAGGACGACGCGTGTGCCGGCGACGTTGCGGACGAGCACGTGCCCGCTTCGGTCGACGACGACGCCGCGCGGCGCCTCGACGCTCGACGTGCGCACGCGGTTGTCGTTGGCGGCGGCGAGGTAGCGCTGGCCCGACAGCACCTGCAGCGCCCAGAGCCGCAGGAAGAGGACGGCGAAGACGGCCAGCGCAAGAAAGCCGAGCACCGCCACGCGCAGCGCCATCTGCGGCGTCAGCCGGTAAGGCCCCTCGACCCGCGGATCGCCGGGGAGGAACCGCCCCGAGCGCTCCGGGCTAGCCAAGGAGCCGGACCTCGCGCACGCGGTCGCCGATCAAGACCGGTGGAAACAGGCGCCGGATCAGGCCGTACACCGGCAGCGTCAGCAGGAGGTTCAGCAGTAGCCCGAGCGGCAGCGCGTGCACGACGACACCGCCCGGCGCGGGCTCGCCGAGCACGAACTGCAGGAAGAGCTGCCCGAACGAGTAGAGGCCGGTGACGACGGCGACGGAGACGTACGGCGCATGGAACCGGTCGCGCGCGGTCGTCTCGCCGTAGCGGCCGATCCAGAAGCCGCTGACGGTCATGAGCAACGAGGTCACGCCGAGCGTCCCGAGCGTCGCGGTGTCGAGGAGCAGGCCGGTGCCGAAGCCGGCGATCGCGCCGAACACCGACCCACGCAGGAGCGCCAGCGACAGCAGCGCGACGAGCACGACGCTCGCGGTGCGGAACGAGCGGTACTCGGTCAGGACGGAGAGCTGCAGGAGCGACGCGATGAAGAGGACCAGGGCGGCCTTCAGACCGTCCATCAGCCGCCGCTCTTTGAACCGCGTGGCACCAGGACGATCACCGACTGCAGCGACGAGAAATCGACGAACGGCTGCACCTGAATCGTCTTGAACGTGTTGACATCGTTGTTGCTCACGCTCGAGACGGTGCCGATGCGAAGACCGCGCGGGAACATCGACGGCAGCTTCCCTTTGCCGAGCGACCCCGCTGTGATGACGATGTTGCCGACCTGCACGTTCGGCGCCTTCGGCACCCGGTCGAAGATCAGGACGTTGTCACCACCGCCGCCGCTGCGGATCAGCCCGGCGGCGGCCGGGTTGTTCAAATCCATCGCCGTCACGTCCTGGCCCTGGATGAGCAGGTTGACGCGCGCGACGCTCGACCACGCGCGGTCGATCGTCCCGACGAGCCCGCCCGACGCGTCGATCACCGGGTCCCCGGAACGGAGCCCGTCGTTCGTGCCCGCGGCGATGGTGATGCTCTCGTCGAGGGCGCTCTGCGGGTTCGTCAGCACGGCGGCGTGCTTGCGGTCGAAGTTCGCGAGCGTGGGCGGGCCGAGGTACTGGAGCTGCGCCCGGAGCTGGACGTTCTCCTGCACCGCCGATTCGTCGAGGACGAGCTGCTCGCGCAGCGCCTCGACCTGCTTCTTCAGCTTGGCGTTGTCCGACTTTGCGTTGACGAGCCCCCGGAACCAGTCGATCGCGTCTCTGAAGGGCGCCGAGACCCGATCGGCGGCGACCTCGAATGGGCGAAGCACGCCGGCGGCGGTGCCCTGGGCGCCGTCAAGCGCGCTCGAGCGAAAGGAAACAGTGATCAGGACGAGCGAAAGCGCGATCAGGCCACCCACGATGATCCGGCGCTTGAGGGCGCTGGAGCGAGATGAGGGGTAGCCGGAAGAGGCGGCGCGCTGGACAGAGTTGCCCAGGACCGCGAGGCGGACGGTCCGGTTACGAGGCACTAGAAGGGCGGATTTTAGCCGCCGCAGCGAGCGGCTTCGTATTGCCGCTTGCTGATCGGCCGCCGCGGCAGCGGCGTGGCGCCCTCCGGGCGGAGCCCGTCGAGCGCGAGCCCGAGGTAGCGGCGCCACGCGCCGGGGGCAACATCCTCGAGCATCAGTCCCGCGTGCGCGACGCCGTGGAACACGAACAGGACGTCTTCGGGCGTCACGTCGGCCCGCAGCGCGCCCGCTTTCTGCACGCGGGCCACGAGCTCGCCCAGCTTGGCCTGGACGTCGTCGAACAACGACTTGAGGTCTTCGCGAGCGAACAGCTCGGTGCCGATCGCGTCGCAAAAGCCACGATCGGTGATCTGCGTCGAGACCGCGAACTCGACGAACTCGCGGAACGCCTTACCCGCGTCCTCGCGCGCCAGCGCGAGGTCGGCCGCGTCGACGAGCTGCCGGCCGCGCTGCTCGATCAGCGCCGCGACCAGCTCGTCCTTGTGCGGAAAGCGGCGGAAGATCGTGCCGACGCCCACGCCGGCACGATCCGCGATCACGCTGATCGGCGCGTCGATGCCCTCCTCGGCGAAGACCTCGCGCGCAGCCTCCAGGATGCGCGCGAGGTTTCGCTGTGCGTCAGCTCGGAGGTGTCGCTCCGGCGCGACGGTCATCAGGCCGCCTCGACCGCCACTTCCATCTGGCCGTCCGTCTGGATCGCCTCCACATCCTTCCGCCTGATGAACAGGAGGATGATCGCAATCGACGCTGCGAGCAACACCGCGCTGCCGGCGAACGCGACGTGGAAGCCGCGCGTGATCGCGCTGGGCGAGCCGACGCCCTCATGCAGCAGGTGCGTCGTGTGCGAGTTCGCGAGCGTCGAGAGCACCGCGAGCCCGAGCGCGCCGCCGACCTGCTGCGACGTGTTGAACAGGCCCGACGCCAGGCCCGCGTCGGCCGCATCGATGTTCGTCGTCGCGAGCAACGTCAGCGGCACGAAGGTCATCCCCATCCCGATCGACATCACCGCGATGCTCGGGAAGACGTGCGCCAGGTAGCCGCTCGTCGTGCTCAGCTCCACGAAGTAGAGCATCCCGAACGTGCCCAGGATGAGCCCGATCGTGACCACGTTGCGGATGCCGATCCGCTTGATCAGCGCCTGCGAGGCACCGGCCCCGATCACGATGCCGGCGGTGAACGGCACGAAGGCGAGCCCGGCCTTGAGCGGCCCGTAACCGCGGACCTCCTGCAGGTAGATGCCGATGAAGTAGAACATCGAGAAGAGCCCGGACGCGACGAGCAGCATCGCCACGTTGCTCGCGCTCAGCGAGCGCAGGCGCAGGAGCCCAAGGCGGATCAGCGGCGCCTTCGAGCGGAGCTCGATGACCACGAATGCCGCGAGCAGAACGAGCGCAGCGATGCCCAGCCCGATCGTGCGGCCCGAGGCCCAGCCGTAGGCCGGCGCCTTGACGATGCCGTACACGAGCACCAGCAGGCCTCCGGTCACGGTGACCGCGCCGGCGACGTCCGCCGTGTCCGGCTCGTCCTCCGCCTTCGAGTTCGGGATGAGCCGCAGCGAGAGCAGCGCCGCCGCGATCCCGATCGGCAGGTTGATGAAGAACACCCACCGCCACGAGAGCGTCTCGGTCAGAAGGCCGCCGAGCACGAGCCCGACGGCGCCGCCGCCGGCCGCGATCGCGCTCCAGACGCCCAGCGCCTTGGTGCGCTCCGCACCTTCCTCGAACGTCGTCGTGATGATCGACAGCGCCGCCGGTGAGACCAGCGCAGCGCCGAGACCCTGCAGCGCACGGCCGCCGATGAGCATGCCGGACGAGGTCGCAACGGCGTTCAAGAGCGATGCTCCCGTGAAGACGACGATGCCGGCGACGAAGAGCCGCTGCCGGCCGAGCAGGTCGGACGCGCGCCCGCCGAGCAGCAGGAAGCCGCCGAAGATCAGCGTGTACGCGTTGACGATCCACTGCAGGCTCGAGGCACTGAAGTGCAAGCCGTGCTGGATCGACGGGAGCGCGACGTTCACGATCGTCGCGTCGAGAATCACCATGAACTGGGCGATGCAGACGAGCACCAGCACCACCCAGCGATTCGTCTGGGATCTCGTCCCAGGAACTTCGGTTGCCACTGCCTCCAACTTCACACCTCCACTAAGCGGAATCTCAATTCCGCTTAGGCTACCAGAAGCGGAATGATCGCTCCGGTTAAATGTGTCAGACACCGTCAAAAGTGTCTGACACCTTGGAGGCTCAGTGGCTACCTCCCTCGGCCGTTGCGCGAGCGAGCGCGCGAGCTCCGGTGGATGGCGTCGAACTCCTCGAGGCTGCGCCCGGAGCCGACCGCGACGCAGGTGAGCGGCGACTCGGCGAGGTGCACCGGCATGTGCGTCTCGTGCCGAAGGCGCTCGTCGAGGCCCTGCAGGAGCGCACCGCCGCCGGCGAGCACGATCCCCCGGTCCATGATGTCCGCCGCGAGCTCCGGCGGCGTCTTGTCGAGCGTCGACTTGATCGCGTCGACGATCTGGTTGACGGGCTCCTCGAGCGCGTGCCGCACCTCCTCGCTCGAGAGGATCACGGTCTTCGGCAGGCCGGTGAGCATGTCGCGGCCGCGCACCTCGGCCTGCACCTCTTCCTTCATCGCGAAGGCGGAGCCGACCTCGAGCTTGATCTCCTCCGCGGTCTGCTGGCCGATCAGGAGTTTGTACTCACGTTTGATGTGGTTGATGATCGCCTCGTCCATCTCGTCGCCGCCGACGCGCAGCGACTGCGAGACGACGATGCCGCCGAGTGAGATGACCGCGACCTCGGTCGTGCCGCCGCCGATGTCGACGATCATGTTCCCGGTCGGTTCCGCCACCGGCAGGCCCGCGCCGATCGCCGCGGCCATCGGCTCCTCGATCAGGTACGCCTTGCGCGCTCCGGCGCTGAGCGTCGCCTCCTCGACCGCGCGCTTCTCGACGCCCGTCACGCCCGACGGCACGCAGACGACGACGCGCGGATGCGCGAAGCGATGCTGGTGCACTTTCTGGATGAAGTGGCGAAGCATCTGCTCCGTGACGTCGAAGTCCGCGATCACGCCGTCCTTGAGCGGCCTGATCGCGCTGATCGTCCCCGGCGTGCGCCCGAGCATCCGCTTCGCCTCGAGCCCGACCGCGTGCACCTCGCCGGAGCGCTGGTCGATCGCGACCACCGACGGCTCAGAGAGCACGATCCCGCGCCCGCGCACGTACACGAGCGTGTTGGCGGTGCCCAGGTCGACCGCCATGTCGCGGCCGCCGAAGCCGGTGATGTAGTTGAAGACGCCCATCTCGGACCGGAGGTCGAGTCTAGCTTGCCGTTCTCGGCGCTGACCCTTGCGCTCGGCAGCGCAGTGTTGCATGCCGCGTGGAACCTGCTGCTCGGGCGTGCCCGCGACGTGCAGGCGGCGACGGCCGCGACGTTCGTCCTCTCGCTGGCGCTGGCCCTGCCGTTCGCGGTCGTCTGGTGGCATGCGGACGGCTCGGTCTGGCCCTACGCGGTCGCCTCGGGAGTGCTCGAGGCGGTCTACGTCGTCGCGCTCGCACTCGCCTACCGGCGCAGCGAGGTGTCGTTCGTCTACCCGGCGACACGCGGGCTTGCCCCGCTGCTCGTGCTCGGCTTCGCCGTTCTGTGGCTCGGCCACCACGCCTCGGCGGCCGAGGTCGCCGGCGTCATCCTGGTGTGCGTCGGCGTGGTGCTCGTTCGCGGGCTCGGAGGGCGCGGCGACGCTGCCGCTCTCGTGCTGACGGCGACGCTGGCTGCGACGATCGCCGGCTACACGCTCGTCGACCGCGCGGGGATCCAGCGCGCGGGCGCACTCACGTACTTCGTGCTCACGCTGGCTCTGCCGTGCCTTATCTACCCGCCGCTCGTCGGCGCCCGGGCGATCCGGCGCGAGCTGGGCTGGGCGATCGCCGCCGGCGCAGTGGCCAACGTCGGCTCCTTCACGCTCGGCCTGCTCGCGCTGCGCCACGGCAGCGCAGCCGCGGTGCTGGCGGTGCGCTCGTCGTCGGTCGTGATCGCGACGGCGCTCGCCGGCCGTCTGCTGGCGGAGCGGGTGTCGCGCAGTCGGCTGCTCGGCTCGGTGCTCGTGTTCGCCGGCATCGTGCTTCTCGCGACGTAACCTTCACTTGAACTTCATTTGCGGGGGTTTACGCTCTTTGCATGGCGCGCTGCGGCGTCGCATTGGCAACGATGGCTCTTGTCGTTGCCGTGTGGTCCTCAACCGGCGTGACGGCGCAGACGAGCCCGGAGCTGACGGTGATCGGCGACTCCGTGCTGACCGCAGTGATCTGGAATCAGACTCCGCTATCTATCCTCGAGAGCGGCTTCGACGTCAACCTGCAGATCGGCGTCTGCCGGACACTCGCCGGCCGGAGCTGCCCGTTCAACGGAGACCGCGTCCCGACCGTCCTCGATCTGGTGAACACGCTCGGACCGCAGCTCGGGCCGAACGTCGTCGTCGAGGTGGGCTACAACGACCCGCCGGACACATTCGCGCAGAACGTGGAGCGGGCGATCACGGCCCTCCTCGCAGCGGGCGTGCAGCGAATCCTCTGGATCAACCTGCATGAGCACGTGTGGCACCCGCAGTACGTGGCGATGAACCACATCCTCGACGAGGAGGCGCGAAAACATCCGGAGCTGACGCTGCTCGACTGGCGGACGTACACGCGGAACAGCTGGGCGTGGTTCCAGAGCGACGGCATCCACCTGACGTATGCGGGCGCGGTCGCGATGGCGACGTTCCTGCACGGCTCGGTCGTCGAGGCGCTCTCTCCGCTCGCCATCGCAGAGGCCGAGGCTCCTGCCGCGACCGTCGGCCGGCCGTACGATCTCACGTTCACAGCCTCGGGCGGCATCCCGTCGTATCGCTGGAGCGAGAGCGGCCTCCGACTGAGAGGGCTGCGCCTCCTCGCTTCGGGCCGCCTCTACGGCACGCCGACGCACGCGGGTCGCCTGAGCCTGCAGATTCGGGTCACTGATTCATTCGGCTACACGGCGAGCCACCGCCTGGTTTTGGTCGTTCAGCCGAAGCCGTAGGCGCCGGGGAAGCGCTGCGCGAGCAGGCGCACGAGGAGCGAGCCCGGCAGGCCGACGACGTTCAGGAAGTCGCCGTCGATTCGCTGCACGAGGCTCGCGCCGAGGCCCTGGATCGCGTACGCGCCCGCGCGGCCCTGCCACTCGCCGGACTCGACGTACGCCGCCAGGTCGCGCGGTGTCAGCGTCCGGAACGTGACGACCGTCGTCTCCGACTCGAGCTCCTCCCAGCGGGCCGTGCGCAGGCAGAGGCCCGACACGACCTCGTGGGTCCGACCGGCGAGCGCGTCGAGCATCTCCTCGGCCTCGCCCGCGGTCGCCGGCTTGCCGAGCAGCTCGCCGTCGAGGAGCACCTCCGTGTCGACGCCGAGCACCGGCAGCTCCCCGCCGTCGATCGAGCGCGCCTTCCCGGCCGCGCGCTCGAGCGGGCCGGTCCCGGGCAGCTCGTCGAACGACGGCGGCACGATCTCGAACGGGATCCGCAGCTGGGTCAGGATCGCGTGCCGCTGGGGCGAGGTCGACGCGAGCACGAGCGGTGCCGCCGGCGGCGCGGTCACGACTTTCGCGCCACCCAGATCTCCTCCGCCGGCCACTTGCGCGCCCAGTCGGCGGTGACGTACGCGTAGTACGGATGCGTCGCGGCGTCGGGCGGCGCCTGCAGCTCGATCAGGCGTTCGACCTCGAAGCCGTTCGCGCGGAGCACGTCGATCCACTCGCCGTGCGCGAGATGGAACTCGACGCCGCCCTCGGGCCACTCGAAGCGGCGCATGCCGAACTGCGGGTTGACGAGCTGCTCGCGGGCGGGCATCTCGTCGGCCGAGCACAGGATGACGAGCGTCGAGTTGCGCAGGAACACGAGCCGGCCGCCCGGCCGCAGGAGTCGCGCCGCCTCGGGGATCCACCGGTAGGGATCGACCCAGATCGACGCGCCGTATTCCGAGAGGGCGAGGTCGAAGCTCTCGGACGGAAGGCCCGTCTCGGCCGCGTCCGCCTGGACGAGCGGGAACTCGATTCCCGTCTCCGCCATCATCCGGTGCGCGGTCTCGAGCTGCTCCGGGGTGACGTCGACGCCGACCGGACGCGCGCCGCGCTTCGCCAGCCAGGCGGAGAAGTAGGCGGTGCCGCATCCGAGCTCGACCGCGTCGAGGCCCGCGACGTCGCCGAGCACCTGCAGCTCGGACTCCTCGATGGCCCAGATGCCCCAGTGGATCTCGTCGAGCGCCCAGTTCGTGGACGCCGAGTCGTCGGTGTGCTCGCGGTTGATCTGGGCCCAGAGCGCTGCGTTCTTCTGCGCGTCGCGAGCGGCCTGAAGTGAAACGGCGGCACCCCCGGCTGGTGGCTCAGACACGGCGCATCTCGCCCCGGTCGGGCTTGCCCGTAGTCACCGCTACGAGCTGCGCCCGCCCGGGGCGACCTGCTTGGTCTGAGCCATCCCCGGGGGCACCGAGTTCCACATCAGACCGCTTTAGACGAGTCCATCCGGGAACCAGAGCCCGATCTCGCGCGCCGCCGACTCGGGCGAGTCGGAGCCGTGGACGAGGTTGTTCGGCATCGCGAGCGCGAAGTCGCCGCGCAGCGAACCAGGCTCCGCGTCGGCCGGGTTCGTCGCGCCGATCGTCTTGCGGCAGGTCGCGATCGCGCCCTCTCCCTCGAGCACGAACGCGAGTGTCGGGCCCGAGGTGATGAACTCGACCAGCTCGCCGAAGAACGGCTTCTCCTTGTGCTCGGCGTAGTGGGTCTCGCCCAGCTCGCGACTCGCGACGAGCAGCCGCGCGGCGCGCAGCTTCAGGCCGCGCCGCTCGAAGCGCGCGACGATCTCTCCCGAGAGGCTGCGCGCGAAGGCGTCCGGCTTCGCGAGAATCAGCGTCTGTTCGACGGCCACGGGCGGCGCAGACTAGCGAGAACGCTGTTGCCGCGGCGGGCGCTTCGCCTGTACGAGCACCGTCGCCGGGTCGTGCTCGATCGGCGTCTCGCAGTACGGGCACACCTGCCACAGCGCCTCGAGCGGCTTGTGGCAGTTCGCGCACGACTGGCGCAGCTTGGTCGTGCAGACCGGGCAGATGAGGAAGTCGTCTTCGACCTCGGCGCGGCACACCGGACAGCGCAGGTCGCTCCCGCCGAGCCGGCGCTCCATCGCCTTGATCTCGAGCTCGCGCTCCCGGACGTCCTCGAGGTATTCCGGCGGCCGGAAGAGCATGTAGATGAGCGGCCCGATGAACGGCACGACGCCGAGGAGCGTCGACACCCAGACGAGCAGCGGGTCGGCGATTCGGCGCCGCGCGTCCTTGTAGACCCAGTACACGGTCGCCAGCCAGAAGACGAGCACGAAGAACAGCGCCAGGTTGCGGATCACGTACCACGTCGACGAGTGGAAGAAGTCGTGGACGCTGCCGAAGGCCGAGGCGAGGGTCACAGCAGGATCCGCCCTAGCGCGTACCCGGCCGCGAAGGCAAGGCCGACGAAGAGCGCCAGCAGTGCGAACGCGAAGAGAAACACACTGATCCGTCCACCCGAGCGCGACATCGTATGCAAGTTTCAGTCCTTCCCGGCGAGATCGGCCAGTAAATACAGAGAGCCTGTCACGAGCACCGGTCGGCCGTGGGCGCGGGCAAGGTCGAGGGCCTCGGCCGGGTCGTCGGCGACCTCGACGGTCGCGAACGAGTGCCGCGCCCGCTCTGCGACTGCGGTTGCCGGGAGCGCCCGCTCGTTCGACGAGCGCGTCGCAACGAGCGTGTCGCCTGCGCGGGCGAGCCGGGAGAGGATCGCCGGCGCATCCTTGTCGGCCAGGATCGAGGCCACGACGACGTAGTCGTGCGGCTCGGGCAGCCGCTCGAGGAGCCAGTCCACGGCCTCCGGCGTGTGCGCCCCATCGCGCACCTCGCCGGGGCGGAGCTCGAGCCGGCCCGCGAGCGTGACGTCGACCTCGGCGCGCGTCGGTCTGCCGAGGTACGCGCCGGCAGCCTCGCGGGCGCCGCCGATCCGCACCTCGCGGCCGCGCACCAGCGCGGCGAACTCTCCGTCCGGGAGCACGACGATCGCCTCCGGCCCGGCGACCGCCAGCTTTTCGCGCGCGATCGCCTCGCGTGTGTCGCCCAGCACCTCGGTGTGCTCGAGCCCGACGTTGGTGAGGAGCACGACGCGCGCGCCGACGACGTTCGTCGCGTCGAGCCGGCCACCGAGGCCGGCCTCCACGACCGCGATCTCGACGCTCCGGTCCGCGAAGTCGAGTAGCGCGGCCGCGGTCAGGATCTCGAACTGGGTTGCGCCCACCTCCTCCGCGGCGGCCCGGACGCGGGCGACCGCGCGCTCGAAGCCTGCGGCGTCCGTCTCGAGCCGCTCGCCCCAGCCGGCAACGTGCGGCGACGTGTAGGCGGCGCTGCGCAGCCCCTCGGCGCGCAACAGCGCCGCGATCGTGCGCGCCGCGGTCGACTTGCCCTTCGTGCCGACGACGTGAATCGCGTCGTACCGGCGCTGCGGATCGCCGAGCTGCGCGAGCAGCGCGTGCATGCGCTCGAGGCCGAATCCCTCGGCGGGCCACGGCGAGAGCGATGCGACCCAGTCAGTCGCCGATTGCATCGAGCTCGCGCCGGTACCGCTCGAGCTTGGCGCGCTCGCCCTCGACCACCGCCGCCGGCGCGTTGGCGACGAACCGCTCGTTCGAGAGCATGCCCTCGGCCCGCGCGATCTCCTTCCGCAAACGGTCGCGCTCGGCCTCGGCGTCACCGTTGCGCGGCGCCGTGCGGTCGGGCTTCACGACTGCGTCGAAGATGCGGAGCTCGTCGCCCTCGAGCTTGGGCAGCACGCCGGAGCGCCGGAACACCTGGGCGTACTCCTGCACGCGGTCGAGCGCGTGCGCGTCGGTCTCGTCGCCCGTCTCGGGCCACGGCGCGACGATCAGCCTCGATTCTCGGGCCGGCAGGTACGACCAGATCTCCTCGGTCACGTGCGGCATTGCGGGATGGAGCAGCTTGAGCAGTCGCTCGAGCGCCGCGCCCGCGGTCGCCAGTGCGTCGGCGTCGCCCGCGTAGAGGCGTTCCTTGATCGTTTCGAGGTACCAGTCGCAGAAATCGTCGAACGTCAGGTGGTAGAGCTCGTCGACGAGGTGCGAGAAGTCGAACGCGTCGAGAAACGACGCGCAGGTGCGCTGCGTCGCCGACAGCCGCGCGAGGATCCAGCGCTCCTCCAGCGACGAAGGCCGCTCTTCGAGCTCGGTCACGCCGGCCTGGAGCAGGAGGCGGCTCGCGTTCCACAGCTTGTTCGCGAGCTTGCGGCCCTCGTCGATCGAGCCCTCCGCGAACGTCACGTCCTGGGACGACGCCATCTTCATCAGCCCGTAGCGCGTCGCGTCGGCACCGTACGCCTCGATCAGGGCCAACGGGTTCATGCCGGTACCGAGGCTCTTCGACATACGGCCGCCCGCAGGTGCATGTACGAGCGAGTGGATGACGACGTCGCCGAACGGCACGTCGCCGATCAGCTCGAGCCCGGAGAAGATCATCCGGTTCTCCCAGAGCCTGATGATGTCGCGCGCCGTGGTGTTCAGGCTGCCGGGATAGAACGTGCGCAGGTCCTCGGTGTCGTCCGGCCAGCCGAGCGTCGCGAACGGCCAGAGCGCCGACGAGAACCAGGTGTCGAGCACGTCTTCGCTGCGGGTGATGTTCGTCGTGCCGCACTCGGCACATGCGTCCGGCTCGGTCTCCTGCACGGTGATGTGGCCGTCCGGGCACTCCCACAGCGGCAACTGGTGGCCCCACCAGATCTGGCGCGAGATGTTCCAGTCGGGCGCGTGCTCGAGCGAGTCGATCGCAAACCGGTGCTGCGACTCGGGGTGGTAGCGCACGCGCCCGGAGCGCAGCGCCTCGAGCGCGGGCTGCTTCAGCTCGTCCATCGCACACCACCACTGCAGGGAGATGCGCGGCTCGATGCGGCTCTTGCAGCGGTCGCAGACGCCGACTTTGTGGCGGTACGACTCGCGCTTCTCGAGCTGCCCGCGCTCGCGCAGCCAGTCGAGGATGCGCTCGTCGGCTTCCTCCTGCGTGAGCCCGGCGAGCTCGCCGGCCTCGTCATTCATCAGGCCGTCGGGCCCGATCACCGTCAGCTCCGGGAGGCCGTGGTCGCGGCCGATCTCGTAGTCGACCGGGTCGTGCCCCGGCGTGATCTTGAGCGCGCCCGAGCCGAAGTCGCGCTCGACGCGCTCGTCGGCGATCACCGGTACGCGCCGCTCGACCCACGGCACGATCACCTCACGGCCGATCAGACCCTTGTAGCGCTCGTCCTCGGGGTGCACGGCGACGGCGACGTCGGCGAGGATCGTCGCCGGCCGCACCGTCGCGATCGTGATGTGACCGTCGCCGTCGGCCAGCGGGTACTGCACGTAGCTGAGAGCGTCGTCGACGTCGATGTGCGCCACCTCGAGGTCGGACAGCGACGTGAGGTGGAACGGGCACCAGTTGATGATCCGGTTGGCGCGGTAGATCCAGCCCTTGCCGTAGAGATGCACGAAGAAGCGCATCACCGCGCGCACGTATGCGTCGTCCATCGTGAACCGCTCGCGGCGGTAGTCGAGCGAGGCGCCGATGCGGCGGAACTGGAACATGATCTTGCCGCCGTACTCGCGCAGCCACTCCCAGACGCGCTGCTCGAACGCCTCGCGCCCCAGGTCATGCCGCGTCTTGCCCTCGGTGGCGAGGTGCTTCTCGACTGCGTTCTGGGTCGAGATGCCGGCGTGGTCGTAGCCGGGCTGGAACAGGACGTTGTAGCCCTGCATCCGCCTCGTGCGCACGATCGTGTCGGCGAGCGAGAGCTGCAGCGCATGGCCGAGATGGAGGTCGCCGGTCACATTCGGCGGTGGGTGCGCGATCGCGAAGCTCTCGCGCGCCGGGTCCGGGTCGGCGTTGTAGAGACCCTCCGCCTCCCACGTCTGCTGCCAGCGCTCTTCGACGCCCTGCGGCTCGTAGCGTGTTGCCATCTCACCCTTCATGGAAGGGCCATCCTAGGTGCGGGTGAGGGCTACGCAGGAACTATGGACTCAGCTTAGCGGCAGATCGCGTAGCCCTGCATGCCGCGCGGCTCGGCGGCCGCGCGCAGCTCCCGCCCTTCGCGCGAGACGGCGCTGACCCGGCCCAGCGACCACGGCGGCGTGACCGTCACCTCGTGGCCGCGCGCTCGCAGCTCGTCGATCGTCTCCTCGCCGAACCGCTGCTCCACGTAGAGCGAGCGGAGCTTGACGCCGCGCGGATAGAAGGACGAGATCAGGTGGTCGGTGTGCCACTGCGGCGCGTCGATCGCCTCCTGCAGGTTGAGCCCGCGGTCGACGTGGTGGAGCAGCGCGTGCAGCGCCCACTGCTCCTGCTGGTCGCCGCCCGGCGTGCCGTAGGCGAGCCACGGCTCGCCGCCGCGCAGCACAAGCCCCGGCGAGAGCGTCGTCCGAGGCCGCTTCCGCGGCGCGAGCGACGACGGCAGCCCTTCCTCCAGCCAGAACATCTGCGCGCGCGTTCCGAGCGGCCAGCCGAGACCCGGGATCGTCGGCGAGCTGTGCAGCCAGCCGCCGCTCGGCGTCGCGGAGACGAGGTTGCCGAAACGGTCGGCCACGTCCAGATGAACCGTGTCGCCGCGGGTGGGCTCGCCGACACCTAGTGCCAATTTGGCACTACCTGGGCTTCGCGGCAGGAACCCCCGCCCCGGCCGGAGCTCGCCGCTCGCCTCGTCGCCGACGAGCGCGCGGCGCTCATCGGCGTACTCGCGCGAGAGCAAGAGGTCGAGCGGGACGTCCGGGTCGTCGCCGTACAGCGCGTCGCGGTCGGCGAACGCGAGCTTCGTGCACTCGGTCGTGACGTGGACGAGCTCGGCATCGCTGAGCGTCGCGAGGTCCCAGCCCTCGAGTAGTCGCAGCTGCTGCAGGCCGGCCGGGCCTTGTCCCCACGGGCCGGTCTTGCAGACGGTCAGGCCGCGGTAGTCGACGGTCGCGGGCGGCTCCAACGTCGAGTGCCAGGCACCCAGGTCCTCGGCGGTCAGAAGCCCGTCGTGCTCGCGCGAGAAGCGGTCGATCTCCTCCGCCACGAACCCCTCGTAGAAGACACGGCGCGCCGCCGGGGTGTCCCCGCCGGACTCGTCCAGCAGCCGCCGCCAGGTCGCCGCGAGCTGCGGGTTGCGGAACGTCGAGCCGGGTTGCGGCGCCGGCAGGTAGAGCTCGGCCGAACCGGGCCACTCGCGGAGCAGCGGCTCGACGCGTTCGATCGTCGCGGTGATGCCCGGCACGACCGGATAGCCGTGCTCGGCATAGCCGATCGCGAACTCGAGCACGTCCGCGAGCGGCCACGTCCCGAACTGCTCGAGCAGGAGCAGCCAGCCGCCGACCGCGCCGGGCACGCACGCCGCGAGCAGGCCGGTGCCGGGCACCAGTTCGTGGCCCAAAGAGCGGTACCGCTCGATCGTCGCGGCCGCCGGCGAGACACCTTGCGCGCAGAGGACGAGCGGCGCACCGCGCTCCGCCGACCAGAAGACGGCCGGCAGGTCGCCGCCCGGCCCGTTCAGATGCGGCTCGACCACCTGGAGGACGAAGCCGGCCGCGCAGGCCGCGTCGAAGGCGTTCCCGCCGCGCTCGAGCACCGCCATCCCGCTCGCCGACGCCAGCCAGTGCGACGACGCGACCGCGCCGAACGTGCCGCGCAGCTCGGGGCGGGTCGTGAACCTCACGCTTGCAACTCTGCCGTGTCGACGAGCTGCGGCGCGCGGGCGCCGGTGACGAGGTGGCACGCGACGTGGTGCCCGCCGCCGACGTCGACGAGGGGCGGCTCGCGCTCCACCGATTCCGGCGCCGACTCGTGCGCCAGCGGGCAGCGCGTGCGGAAGCGGCAGCCGGACGGCGGGTCGAGCGGGCTCGGCACGTCGCCTTGCAGGACCACGCGCTTCCGGTTGCGCTGCACTTCGGGGTCGGGAACGACCGCCGCCGAGAGGAGCGCCTGCGTGTAGGGATGCTTCGGCGCCGCGAACAGCTCGCGCGTCGGAGCGAGCTCGACGATCTGGCCGAGGTACATGACCGCGACGCGATCGCAGAGGTACTCCACCGTCGCCAGGTCGTGCGTGATGAAGAGGCACGAGAAGCCGACGTCCTGCTGCAGGTCGCGCAGCAAGTTGAGGATCGACGCCTGCACGGAGACGTCGAGCGCCGACACCGGCTCGTCGGCGATCAGAAGCTCGGGCGACACGGACAGCGCGCGCGCGAGCCCGACCCGCTGACGCTGGCCGCCGGAGAGCTCGTGCGGATAGCGGAAGCGCAGCTCGGGACGCAGGCCGACCCGCTCGAAGAGATCGGCAACGCGGTCGTCGAGCTCGCGCCGGCCGACGATGCGCTGGACGCGCAACGGCTCGCCGACGATCTGCCCGCATGTCATCCGCGGATTGAGCGAGGAGTACGGATCCTGGAAGACCATGTGCACGTCGCTGCGCAGCGGCCGCATCTCGCGCCGCGAGAGGTGCGTGATGTCGCGGCCCTTGAGCCGGATCGTGCCGTCCGTCGGCTCGAGCAGCCGGATGATGCAGTTCGCGACGGTGCTCTTGCCGCTCCCCGACTCGCCGACGAGGCCGAGCAGCTCGCCGGGCGCGATCGAGAACGACACGCCGTCGACCGCGTGCACGATGCCGCCCCCGCCGAGCAGCTGCCGCCCCGAGTGGAAGTGCTTGACGAGGTCCACGACCTCCAGGGTCGGCGCCGTTCCCGTCATGTCGGCCCCGGGTGGAAGCAGGCGACGAGGTGCCCTTCGCGGACCTCGCGCAGCTCGGGCCGCTGCGAGCGCGTCAACTCGTCGGCGCGCGGACAGCGCGGCGCGAACAGGCACGCCGCAGGCAGCTCGGAGAGCGCGGGCACGCGGCCCGGAATCTCGCGCAGCCGTCCGGCGCCGGGCCGCGGAATCGCGCCGAGCAGGCCGATCGTGTACGGGTGTTGCGGCTGCGCGTAGAGGTCGCGCACGGGCGCCTCCTCCACCTTCCTCCCGGCGTACATGACGATCACGCGGTCGGCGATGTCGGCGACGACGCCGAGGTTGTGCGTGATGAGGATGATCGCCGTCCCGAGCCGCTCGCGGATGTCGCGCATCAGGTCGAGGATGCCCGCCTGGATCGTCACGTCGAGCGCAGTCGTCGGCTCGTCGGCGATCAGGATCTTCGGGTCGCAGGCGAGCGCCATCGCGATCATCACGCGCTGCCGCATCCCGCCGGACAGCTGGTGCGGATATTCGTCGATCCGTCTCGCCGGGGCCGGGATGCGCACGAGGTCGAGCAGCTCGACCGCGCGTTTGCGCGCGGCCCGTCGGTCGAGCCCGAGATGGCGGCGCACGACCTCGCCGACCTGGTTCCCGATCCGGAACGACGGGTTGAGCGACGTCATCGGCTCCTGGAAGACGAACGCGATCTCGCGCCCACGAACGTCGCGCATGCGCTGCGGCGGCGCCGTCAAGAGGTCGCTCCCCGCGAACAGCGCCCGCCCGCCGACGTGCGCTGTCGACGGCAGAAGCCCGAGCAGCGAGAGCACGCTTACGGTCTTGCCGCAGCCGGACTCGCCGACGATGCCGAGCACTTCGCGTTCCTGCAGCGTGAAGCTGAGCCGATCGACCGCGTGCACCGCCCCGTCGTCGGTGTCGAAGCGCACCGACAGCTCCTGCACGTCGAGCAGCGTCATCGCGTCGTTCGCGGGTCGAGGGTGTCGCGCAGGCCGTCGCCCAGCAGGTTGAACGAGAGCGAGCAGAGGAAGACTGCGATGCCGGGGAAGATCGCGAGTCTCGGCGCCTGCGAGACGTACGACTGAGCGTCGGAGAGCATGACGCCCCACGACGGCGTCGGCGGCTGGACGCCCAGCCCGAGGAACGAGAGCACGGCCTCGCCGATGATCGCGGCCGGGATCGTGACCGTCGCCTGCACGATCAGCGTCGACAGCATGTTCGGCAGGACGTGCCGGGCGAGGATCGAGACATCGCCCGCGCCGTTCGCGACGGCGGCACGCACGTAGTCCTCCTCTCGTAGAGCGAGCGCCTCGCCGCGAGCGATGCGGATCAGCACGGGGACGGCGCCGAGCCCGAGCGCGATCGTCGCGTTCGTCAGCGACGGGCCGAGGATCGCGGCGAGCCCGACTGCGAGGACCAGGAACGGGAACGCGAGCAGCACGTCGGTGAGCCGCGCGATCACGGGGTCGATCCAGCCGCGGTAGTAACCCGCGACGATCCCGATCGGCACGGCGATCACCATCGCGAGCGTCGTCGACAGGACGCCCGCCTGGATCGACGCGCGCGAGCCCCAGATGATCCGCGAGAGCTGGTCGCGGCCCAGTTCGTCGGTGCCGAGCAGGTGACCGTGCGTGAACGGCGGTTTCAGCAGGGCGTTGAAATCGGTCGCCGACGCGGAGTACGGCGCGACGAGCGGCGCGAAGATCGCTGCGAGCACGAAGACGAGCGCGACGACGAGCCCGACGATCGCGAACGGGCGGCGCATGAAGCGCCGCCGCAGGATCCGCCGGCGCCGTGCGCGCGGGCTGAGCGTGGCGAGTGTGGGGTCCGCGTAGCTCACGGCGCACCGGCGACGCGAATGCGCGGGTTGAGGAGCGAGTAGACGACGTCGACGAGCAGGTTGACGACGACGTAGCCCGCAGCCGCGACGAGCACGACGCCCTGCAGCAACGTGTAGTCGCGCTGGTTGACGGCGTCGATCGTCAACCGGCCAAAACCGGGGATGACGAAGATCTGCTCGGTGATCACCGCGCCCGAGATGAGCGCACCGAGCTGCAGTCCGATCACCGTCGTGACCGTGATCAGGCTGTTTCGCAGCGCGTGCTTGCCGATCACCGACCACTCGGACAGTCCCTTCGCGCGCGCCGTGCGCACGTAATCGGCACCGAGTGCGCCGAGCATCGACGAGCGCATCTGCCGCATCAGCACCGCCGAGAGCCCGGTGCCGAGGACGAGCGCCGGCATGAGCATGTGCTCGAGGTTCTGGAGCGGATGCTCGGAGAACGGGACGTAGCCGCCCGCCGGCAGCCAGTGCAGCTTCACCGCGAAGTAGATGATCATCACGATCCCGAGCCAGAAGTGCGGCACGGACAGCCCGACGAGCGCCACCGACGTCGCGACGTAGTCGGCCGGCTTGCCGCGCCGGACAGCGGCGATCACCCCCGCCGGAATACCGATCAGCGCGCCGATCAGGATCGCGAGCCCGGCGAGCTCGAGGGTGATCGGCAACCGCTGCACGATCGTGTTCGAGACCGAGAGCTCGCGCTGGTCGGTCCCGAGGTCGCCCCGCAACGCGTAGCCCAGCCAGTGGACGTACTGCACCGGAATCGGCTTGTCGAGGCCGTACTTGTGCCGGATCGCCTTCAGCACGGCCGGATCGCGGTTCTCGGCGCCGAGCGCGACCGCCGGGTCGCCCGGGATCGCGCGCACGCCCGCGAACACGAGCATGCTCGCGAGCAGGAGCACGATCAGGGCGGCTCCGACCTTGCGCAGGAGGAAGCCGCCCATGACCGGTTTCTAGCTCTTGAAGCCGGCGAACGCGACGCGGACGAGGCCGTCGCCGTACAGCTGGATGCCGCCGACCTTCTTCGAGCGGGCGTCGCGGTTGACCACGTGGTAGAGGTAGATGATCGGCCGGTCCTTCGCCGCCTGCGCGAGCGCCGCGTGCAGCGAGACGAGCCGTGCCTGGAGCGACGCCGCCTTGCGCTGGTTGTTCAGCGCGCGGTCGACGACGGCGTTCGAGTAGCCGCTGTCGTTCTGCGAGCCGTTCGTCTGCAGGAAGTTGAACGTGTTGCCGTCGCAGTCGATGCGGCCCGACCAGCCGATGGCGAACGTCTCGAAGTTCCCCGCGTCCTCACGGTTGAGCGACGTCACGAACTCGGTCGGGTCGAGGACGACGTTGAAGCCGATCGGCTTCTCCATGGCCTGGATCACCTGGCCGAGCCGGGCGGCCACCGGATCGGTGCCGAGCATCAGGTGCACGGTGACGGGCGCGGAAACGCCCGCCTTTGCGAACGCCGCCTTGGCGCCGGCCACGTCCGCCGTCAGCTTGCAGGGGATGCCCTTCGTCGCCGCGAACCACGGCGTGCCGGGCGCGACGGGGAAGCAGTCGGGGTTCACTGTGCCGCCGAACACGACCTTGTTGATCACCTTGCGGTCGAGCGCGAGCTCGAACGCAGCACGCAGATCGGGCGACTTGGCGATCGGCGTGCCGGTGTTCGTATAGGGCAGCTTGCCGAGACCATGTGAGTTGCCGATGTTGATCGTGATCCCCTGGTAGCCGATCGACGTCGACTTGAAGAGGCTCAGCGAGCTGTCGGCCTTGATCGACTGGAGATCGGTGGACGCGATCCCCTCCGCGACATCGACGGAGTGCGCACGCAGATTCGCCGCGCGCGCCGCAGGGTCGGTGATGATCTTCCAGACGATCTGGTCGAGGTGCACGTTCTTCTTGCCGTAGTAGTACGGCGACTTGGCGAGCGTGATGTGGTCGCCCGCGACGCGCTCCTTGTACATGAACGGGCCGACGCAGACCGGCCCGGTCGCGAACTTGTCGCCGAGCGCATCGAGTGCTTTCGGGGACATGATCATCCCGGCACGGTCGGCGAGCTGCGCGGTAATCGGCGAGTAGCGGTCGGTGAGGTGCAGGATCACCGTCGAGTTGCCAGACGTGTCGATCGACGTCACCGGGGACAGCTCGCTCGCGCGCGCGGAGCGCGGCAGCGTCTTGTGGCGGTCGAGCGACTGCTTGACGGCGGCCGCGTTGAAGGGCGTGCCGTCGTTGAAGGTGATGCCGGTGCGCAGCTTGATCGTGACCGTCTTCTTGTCCGCCGAGAATGTCGGCAGCGAGGCGGCGAGCTGCGGCACGATCTGCAGCTTGCCGTTCAGGTCGTAGAGCTTTTCGCACATGTCCGCGAAGACCATGCGGCCGACGAAGGTGCGAGCGAGCGTCGGGTCGAGCGCGTCCGGGTCGGAGTCGAGCGCGATCGTGAGCGTGCCGCCGTTCTTGAGCGCCGGCGGCGCCGCGGAGCGGGCCGCGGCGGTGAGCGCCCCGCCCACGAGCGCGACGAGCGTCGCGATGCCCAGGGCCAGGCGCACGGTGGTGCGTCTCATGCTTTGTCCCCCTGTCGGATGACTGCTCATGCAACTACGGGACGCTGGGGCGCCCTGGATTCACGGGAGACTACTTTGGATCCAATATCTCGTCAAATGGATCCAACGATGCTACGGTGCGAGCGCGCCGATGACCTCGACCGCCGACCGCCACGGGCTCGTCGACCGCCTTGCCGCGACCATCCAGGCGCGCGTCCTGAGCGGCGAAATCCCGTCCGGCGAGCGCTTGAAGCAGGAGACGCTCGCCTCCGAGTTCGGCGTCAGCCGCACCCCGGTCCGGGAGGCGCTGCGCAAGCTCCAGTCGAGCGGCCTGGTGACCGTCGAGCCGAACCGTGGGGCCGTCGTGCGCGGGCCGAATGCGCGCGACGTCCGCGAGGCGTATGCCGTGCGCGCGGAGCTCGAGGCATTCGCGGCCGAGACCGCCGTCACTCACATCCTCGATGCGCAGCTCGACCAATTGCGAGAGGCAGACGAGCTCTTCCGGCAGTCGATCGAAGGGCTGATCGACGACCGCAAACGCGGCGTCGTCCGCCACTGGTCGACGGAGAGCGAGTGGGAGCAGGCGAACAACCTCTTCCATCAGGTGATCCAGGACGCGTCGGGCAATCGGTACCTGATCGCGTCGATCGCGTTCGTGCACCAGAGCTTCCCGCGCGACCTGACGTGGTCGGCGCTCAGCCAGAACTCGCACCTGCTCGAGGAGAACATCGACCAGCACCACCGCGTGCTGGCCGCGCTCGAGCAGCGCGACGCGGTCGCAGCAAGACGCGAGATGCACACGCACGTCCTCGCAGCCGGCGAGATCGTCGCTCGCCAGGTCGAACTCCGGAGCGCCTGAAAATCCGCCCGCGCTGCGCGCGGGCATGACGATTCTCAGGCGAGACGCGCCATGCAGGGCCGGGAGCGGGCACGGGCAAAAGCCCGCACTCGCCAAGAGATCGACAGCTAAGCGCGCTGCGATTCGAAGAGGTGTCTGGCACCTTTGAAGGTGCCAGACACCATTTGGCCCGTGGTTAGAAGGCGCCTGCCTTCAGGGCCACGGCAACAGGACGAGGTAGAGGATGAAGCCCAGGACCAGCACCGCTAGCGCGGCGAGCCAGATTCGCCGCGTGCGCCGGCGCCGAGCCGCCTCGAGGCCGGTCAGCGCGTGCGCGCCCAGTCGGCGCCGACGTGCTCGAGGATCGTGGTGAGCAGCGTGAACGAGTGCATGACGTGCTCGTGTGCGAGCTCGCGCGCGCCCGCGACCGAGCCGGCCGCCAGCGCCTGCCTGATCGCGCGGTGCTCGGCCTGGTTGCGCTCGTAGAGGCGGTCGAGCTCCTCGTCGACCGGCGCCCACACGGCCGGCCCGGAGAACGTCCTGCGCGCGCCCTTCGCGATCGACTCGACGTACGGCATGTCGGCAAGGCGATAGAGCACGTCGTGGAACGCGTGGTTCGCGCGCATCCACTCCGCCATCAGCCCGCGCCGGTCGCCGCCCGGGTCGCGGGACCGCAGCTCACGAGTCAGCCGGGCGAAGCGGCGCTCGCACTCCTCGAGCTCGTGCAGAGCCTCCGGCGTCATCTTGCCCGCCGCCACCTCGGTCACGAGCGCCTCGAGCTCGGCGCGCACGAGGAACGCCTCGTGCAGGTCTTCGTGCGAGAGGGTGCGGACGCGCACGCCGCGGTTCGGCTCGAACGACACGAGGCCGAGCGCCGCCAGCCGGCGCAGCGCCTCGCGCACCGGTGTCCGCGAGACACCGAAGCGCTCCGACAGCTGTTCCTGCCGGAGCACCGAGCCCGGCTCGAGCTCGCCTGCGACGATCGCCTCCTCGATCAGGACGGCGATGTCATCGGCCTTCGTGCTCTCCGTCGTCATGGCAATCGATCGTACGCGGAGATCGTGAGGAACTCCTGCAGCGGCACGGTCAGCGCCACCTCGGCGAAGACCTCCTTCGCCTCGTCGGACGCCTCCACCTGCGCGATCTCCTCGCGGACGCGCGCCTCCGCGAAGCGGCCGGACTGGACCCACGACCAGACCTGCGCGCGCGAGATCTCCGCCGTCGCCGCGTCCTCCATCAGGTTGTCGATCGCCGCCGCGCCCACGCCCTGCAGCCAGGCGTCGACGTAGCGGACGCCGACGCTGACGTTCACGCGCAGACCCTCGTCGGTGATCTCCCCGCCCGGCACCTCGAAGTCGAGGAGCTCGTCCTCGCTCGCTTGGACGTCGTCGCGCTTGCGGTCGACCTGGTTCGGCCGCTCGCCCAGCACGGCGTCGAACTCGGCGGCGGCGACCGGCACGAGGTCGGGATGCGCAACCCAGGTGCCGTCGAAGCCGTCGCCCGCCTCGCGCTGCTTGTCCTCGCGCACCTTCGCGAGCGCGAGCGCGTTCACCTCCGGGTCGCGCCGCGACGGGATGAACGCCGCCATGCCGCCGATCGCGTGCGCCTCGCGCGCGTGGCACGTCTTCACGAGCAATTGCGTGTAGGCGCGCATGAACGGCACCGTCATCGTCACCTGCGCGCGGTCCGGCAGCACCGCGCCCATCCTCTTGATGCAGCTGAAGATGTAGTCCCAGCGGCCGGCGTTCAGCGCGCACGAGTGGTCGCGCAGCTCGTAGAGGATCGCGTCCATCTCGAACGCGGCGAGGATCGTCTCGATCAGGACGGTGCTCTTGATCGAGCCGTGCGGGAGGTCGAGCCACTCCTCGGCCAGGCGGCACGCGTCGTTCCACAGCCGCGCCTCGACGTGGCTCTCGAGCTTCGGGAAGTAGAAGTACGGCCCCGTCCCGCGCTCGAGCTGCTCGCGCGCGTTGTGGAAGACCGTGAGCCCGAAGTCGAACAGGCTCGCGCTGATCGCCTCGCCGTCGACCTCGTGGTGGCGCTCGACGAGGTGCCAGCCGCGCGGGCGGATGAGCAGCGTCGCGATCTTCTCGTCCAGGCGGTAGCTCTTCGCCTCCGTCTCGAGCGCGATCGTCCGCCGCACCGCGTCATGGACGTTGCGCTGCCCCTCTACGACGTTCGGCCACGTCGGGGAGCACGCGTCCTCGAAGTCCGCCATGAAGACCTTCGCGCCCGAGTTGAGCGCGTTGATCATCATCTTGCGCTCGACCGGGCCCGTGATCTCCACGCGCCGGTCGACGAGGTCGGGCGGCGGTGGTGCAACCGTGAAGTCCTCCGGCGCCCGGACGAACGTCCCCGGGACGCGCTCCGCACGCGCGGCGAGCAGGCGCTCGCGCTCGGGATTCAGCTCGCGGTGGAGGCGCTCGACGAACGCGAGCGCCTCCCGCGAAAGGGGGTCACTCATGCAAACTGCGCTTCCTCCGTGGAACCGCGCAGCGCGAGGGTCGACGAGTCCTTCGACACGGCCTGCATCACCTGGTCGAAGTATCCCGCACCCACTTC
>JBKPRG010000142.1:0-20167 GCA_046765815.1 Actinomycetota bacterium | reverse complement strand
AGTTGAACTCGTCGACATAGAGCTGACCGTCGAGCCCGAGGTACTCCGCGTAAGTACGGAGGAAACCCTTGACGTACGTTTCCGCGGGCAGGAGCTCGAACTGCTCCTCCTCGAGGGCGCGCAGGTACTTGCCACGGATTTTGATCGCCGCCTCCGCCTGCGGGAACTCGATCCCACGGCGGATCCGCGCCTCACGAAGGCTGTTTCCGATCTCGAACACGGCTGCGAAAGGGTACCGTCAGCCGCCCAAAGCGACCAGCACGCCGTAGAACCCGAGCGCCAGGGCGGCGACGAGCCCGACGTAGAACCCGGTCCAGGCGGTGATCCGTACGGCCCGCAGCCTCCCGACTCGCACCGGTCGCACGCTGCGGGTCGCCGCCAGCCGCGCGCGGCGCGCACAGAGCAGCGCCAGAAGCCCGAGCACGACCGAGACCGGCGTGCCGACGTAGAGCGAGTGCAAGAGCGTCACCCCGGAGAGCTGCTGGGCCGCGGCGATTGCGCCCAAAACCGCAAGCGCCGCGAGCACGCCGAAGAACACGGCGAGCTTCGCGCTCCAGGTAGAGGCCCTCACCGGTTGAACCTTGTCCCGCCGGACAGCGCTGGCACGCTGCGATGGTGCGTCCTCGGTCGCGCCCATATGCACTGCATATGAACGCTCCCTGCGTCCTTCCCTCGCAGCGCCCAGCGCAGTCCAACGGGGAAGAACAACCGGTGAGGACCTTTACTGCTTGACATACGGCCGGCCGGCGGCCGCGGGACCGATCGAGCGGCCGATCACGCCGGCCACGGCGACGAGAGTCAAGGCGTACGGCAGCGCCTGGAACAGCGTCCCCCACTGGTTGCCGTAGCCGAGTGGGAGCCGGTCGGCCAGCGCGCTCGAGAATCCGAAGAGGAGCGTCGCCGCCCAGGTCGGGAACGGCCGCCACTTGCCGAAGACGAGCGCGGCGAGGCCGATGAAGCCCGTGCCCTGCGTCATGTTCTCGTTGAACGAGTGCACGAAGCCGATCGAGAGATACGCCCCGCCCATGGCGGCGATCGCGCCCGAGCCGATGACCGCGACGTACCTGACCTTGTAGACCGAGATTCCCACCGTGTCGGCGGCGCGCGGATGCTCGCCGACGGCGCGAAGGCGCAGGCCGTACGGCGTCCGGAACACGAAGATGTACGTGGCGACCAGGAGCGCGAACGAGATCCAGATCATCAGGTTCATCTGGCCGATGACCGGCCCGATGAAGGTCCAGTTCTGTAGGAAGTGGATGTGGATGTCCGGGATCCCGTAGTCGGGGATATTGCCGGGCGTGCCGGAGTCGCCGTACTTGTCGATGAAGATGTAGCCGGTGATGCCGAGCGCGAGGAAGTTGATCGCCGTCCCGGAGATGATCTGGTCGACCTTGAAGTGGATCGCCCAGACGGCATGAATCGCCGCCATCACCATCCCCGCGAGCATCGCCGTACCGAGCCCGACGATCCACGCCGCGCCCCCCGCCCACGAGTGGGCCCAGATCGCGCCCCAGATGCCGAAGAACGCCCCGGTCAGGAGCATTCCCTCGAGCGCGATGTTGATCACGCCGCTGCGCTCGCAGTAGAGGCCGCCGATCGCAGCGAACGTCAGCGGCGTGGCATAGCGGAGCATCGCCGCGCAGAGCGCGCTCCAGACCACGACGTGGTCGAGGTGGTCGGTCGACGACTGCAGCGCGAGCATGCCGAGCACGATGCCGAGCAGGCCCGCGGCGATCGCGCCTCCGCCGACGCGACGCTCCTCGCGCGACCAGGCCCAGATGCCGGCCGCGACGGCCAGGATGCCGAAGAGCACCGGCAGCGCTTCGGTGCGCGACTTCAACGGCGGCAGGGTGAGCCAAAACGCGAGCGCGCCGAGGACGATGCCGACGATGCCGACGGTGCGCGGGCTCGTCCAGCGCACCTCCCCCACGCGCGCGACGAGCGCCGTCACGTCCGCCTCCGCCGCTTGAGCCAGACTCCGACACCGCCGAGGTTGAGCCCGACGAAGAGGATGACGAGCCCCTGGATGATCGTCGTCAGGTTGCTGGCGAGGTCGGGCCGGAAGATGCTCGGGTCGAGCTGCCGGCCGGAGGTGCCGACGAACAGCGCGCCGAACAGGAGCGACGCCAGGCCCACGCCGAGCGCAGTGTTCCGGCCGAGCAGCGCGGCGGCCAGCCCGATGAACGCGATCGAGGGCGCCTGGATGTCGTTCTCGCCGATGTGGTACTCCCAGCCGGCGATGTCGACGGCGCCGGCGAGCCCGGCGAACGCGCCCGAGATGGCCATCGCCAGGAAGTAGTTGCGCGCGACTGAGATGCCGCCGTAGCGCGCCGCCTCGGGGTTGAAGCCGACCGAGCGGACCTCGAAGCCGAGCGTGGTGCGGTTGATGATCAGCCAGTAGACGACGAGCATCACCAGCGCGATGAAGATGCCGACGGAGAGGCCCTGCAGCAGCTTGATCCCCCAGAACACGGGCAGCTTCGCTCCCTCGGCGATGTCGCTTGAGATCGGGATGAACGGCTGCGAAGAGTTCTGCAGCGGGCCGCCCTGACCCACGAGATACGACCCCACCCAGACGGCGATCCAGTTGAGCATGATCGTCGAGATCACCTCGTGAGCACCGACTGTCGCCTTCAGGAGGCCGGCGATACCCGCCCACGCCGCGCCCGCGAGCGTGCCGATGATGAGCACGAGCACGACATGCAGGAACGGGTTCAGGTTCGTGAACGAGGAGCCGAGCCAGACCGCGAAGATCGTCCCGGCGAGGTATTGGCCCTGCCCGCCGATGTTGAACATGCCGCAGCGGAAGGCGAACGCGACCGCGAGCGCCGTCAGAATGATCGGCGTCGTCGTCAGCAGCGTCTGCTGCAAGTTCTGCGCCGCCGTCGACGCGGTGTCCCACGGGAACCACACCTTGTGCGTCGAGAACGGGATCCGCGCGGAGTGGCTGCCGACGTGGAAGAACCAGTTCAGGCCGGTCCCGTTGAAGACGGCGTTGTAGACCTTGAACGGATTCTTGCCTGTCAGGCCGACGACCAGGCCGCCCATCACGAAGGCGAGGGTGACCGTGATCAGCGGGCCGATCGCGCCCTTCAGGCCACCGAAGCGCGTGGGGAAGCTCTGTGACGGTTGCGGCGACTCCGGCGGCGGCGCCGCCATCGCCTCTTCGCTGACGAGCTCGTCCGTCATCTACGCTGCCGCCTCATCGCGCCCGCCGCCGGTCATCGCGAACCCGAGCTCTTCCTCGGTCGCCGTCGGCGGGAACTCGCCGACGATGCGACCCTCGTAGAGGACGAGGATCCGATCCGAGAGCGAGAGGATCTCCTCGAGCTCGAGCGACACGAGGAGCAGCGCGCGGCCGGCGTCCCGTTGCTCGACGAGGCGACGGTGGACGAATTCGATCGCGCCGACGTCGAGGCCGCGCGTAGGCTGCGCCGCGATCAGCACCTTCGGGTTGCCGTCGATCTCGCGCGCAAGCACGACCTTCTGCTGGTTGCCGCCCGAAAGCGCAAAGGCAGGCGTCGACGGGCCGCCGCCGCGCACGTCGAACTCCTTCAACAACCGCCGCGCCCGTGAGTAGATGCCCCGCAGGTTGAGGAGCGACCACCGCGAGTTGGGCGGCTTGCGGTACGAGCTGAGCGCGAGGTTCTCAGCGAGGGTGAACGGCAGCACCAGCCCGCGCCGGTGGCGGTCCTCGGGGATGTGGCCAATGCCGGCGTCGAGCGCCTGCTTCGCGTGCGCGTGCGTGAGGTCGTGACCGTCGACGACGATCCGCCCCGACTTCACGTGGCGCAATCCCGCGATCGCGTCGATCAGCTCGCTCTGCCCGTTCGCATCGACGCCTGCGATGCCCACGATCTCGCCCCCGCGGACCTGGAAGCTGACGTCGCGCACCGCTTCGAGGCCGCGGTCGTCGATCACGCTCAGGTTCTCCACCTGCAGCAGCGGCTCGCCCGGCTGCGGCGGCTTCTTGTCGACGCGCAGTAGGACCTCGCGGCCGACCATCATCTTCGCCAGCCCCTCCTCCGTCGCCCCGGCAGCAGGCACCGTCCCGACGGCGACGCCGCGGCGGAGTGTCGTGATGCGGTCGGCGATCTCGAGCACCTCGTTCAGCTTGTGCGAGATGAAGATGATCGACTTTCCCTGCGCCTTCAGGGAGCGCAGGATCTCGAACAGCTCGCTCGCCTCCTGCGGCGTCAGCACGGCGGTCGGCTCGTCGAGGATCAGGATCTCGGCGCCACGGTAGAGCGCCTTCAGGATCTCGACGCGCTGCTGCTGCCCCACCGTGATCCGATCCACACGCGCGTCCGGGTTGACCGCAAGGCCGTACCGCTCCGAGAGCTCGCGCACGCGCTTCCTCGCCGCGTCGTAGTCGAGTAGCACTGCGTTCGTGCGTGGCTCGATCGCCAGCACGATGTTCTCGGCGACCGACATCACCGGGATGAGCATGAAGTGCTGGTGCACCATGCCGATCCCGTGCTCGATCGCAGCCCTCGTCGAGCCGAGCTCGATCGGCCGGCCTTCGAGCAGGATCTGCCCCTCATCGGGCGTGTAGAGCCCGTAGAGGATGTTCATCAGCGTCGACTTGCCGGCGCCGTTCTCGCCGAGCAGCGCGTGCACCTCCCCGCGGCGGAGATCGAAGTCGACCTTGTCGTTGGCGAGCACGCCCGGGAACCGCTTCGTGATCCCGCGCAGCTCGAGCAGAGGTGCGTCCGCCATCCGTGGCGATCCTAATCCACTCAAGGTGACGGCGACCTTCCAGTTGCCAGTTGCTGCGCGGCTGCGCGCGCTTCCGAGCCGACCGTCGTCGAGAAGAGCGGGTCGAGTCTGCGCACGGCGATCGCGCCGCTCGCCGCGCCGAAGACGATGTCCTCCCCGCCGTGGAAGACGCCCCGGACGGCGTCACGCACGATCACCGCGGCGGGGATGTTCGGCAGCTGGAAGTCCGACAGCTGGAGACCAGGCTGATTCCGCTCGTGCGCGCCCGCAACCGCCGCATCGGCGCACAGCCCGCGGGCGGCCATCACCACCGTGGCGCCGCGGCCGATCGCGCCGAGCGCGGACTCCTTGCACGCCGCGGGTCGGTCGGCCGACCAGGCGCGCAAGACCGTCGTGCTCGGTGACGACGCGTGGACACCGCGTGCGAACGCATTGGCGAGCGCCCGATCGACAGGCCCGATCCACGCGACGCGGGCGGACGGATCCGTGCCCTCGCGAACGGCGAGCCCGGCGACGATGCCGCCCAGCCTCGCCGCCTGATCGTCTCGCAGGACGACTCCCGCGAGGTTCGGCAGCCGCTGAGCCGCCGCCGATGCGCCGATCACGACGTAGTGCGTACCGGGATGCGCGGCCGCCTGTGCCGGCAAGTTGGCGCTCGCAGGCACGTCGGCGGAGACGAGCACGAGCGTCTCATCCGCTGCCTTGCGCAGCGACACATCCTGTGCGCTCGCCCCCGGAACGCGCACGTTCAGGTCGCCGACGACACCCACACGCAACCCGGCCGGTTGCGCCGGCGCCTCGATCGTGGTGGTCGGGGCGAGACGCTTCTCAGCGCCGCCACAGCCGGCTAGGAAGAGTGCGATCAGCAGGGCGGCCGCAATGCGCATCGCGCAAAAGTAGACGGGCGGGCCCTGTGGCCCGCCCGCGCAACGAGCGATCCCTACTTGACTGTGGTCGGGATGCCCCTGATCTTGCCGGCCTTCAGGAGCGTGAACTGCTTGGCGACGGCGGTCTTGATTGCCGCCGACACCCTCGGACTCCACTTGCCGTAGCCGACACCGTTGACGCTGGCGCCGAACGTGACGTCCTTCCCGCCCTTGAGCGTCCCGCCCTTGGCGGCGAGGATCGCCGAGCGGACGGCGACGTCGACCTTCTTGAGCGCGCTCGTCATCACCCACGGGCCGAGGTAACCCTGGTCGGCGTCAACGCCGATGCCGAACCCGTTCTTCTCATGGGCTGCATCCAGCACGCCGAGGCCGCACTGACCGGCGACCTGGAACTCGACCGTCGAGCCCTGGCCGATCTGGTTGAGCGCCTTCTCCTTGCACTTCGCCTGCTTGACGAAGTCCTGGGAGTAGTCGTTCAGCACCGTGATGCCTGGGTCGGCCTTCTTGGCGCCGAACTGATAGCCCGCGATGTAGCGGTCGACCGGCGGGATCTTGAGGCCGCCGACCGAACCGACCGCCGTGCCCCCGGATGCCTTCACGTACAGACCGGCCGCGTAGCCGACGAGGTAGCCGGCTTCCTGTTCCTTGAACAGCAGGCCCTCCACGTTCTTCGGCTTGTGCTTCAGGCCGGTCACGTCGACGTCGACGATCGCGAACTTGCTCTTCGGGTACGCCGTCGCGACGGCGTCCATCGCGTCGGTCATCAGGAACCCGACGCCGATCGTGACCCCGGCGCCTGACTTGGCACACGCGGACAGGTTCGGAATGTACTGCGACGGCGAGTTCGACTGGATGACACGACCCTTGACGCCGCTCTTCTGGGCGGATTGCAGACCGACGTACGCCAGGTGGTTGAACGACTTGTCGTTCAGACCGCCGATGTCGGTCACGAGACAGGCGCTGAACGCCTTCGGTGCCGCTGACGCCGTGCTGCCGCGCAGAACGGCGAACAGCGACGCGAGAAGCACCGTCACGACCGCAACGGTCGTGAGCGTGAGCACACGCTTCCTCACTAGATGGATCCTCCTGTGTTGTTCTGACCGGGGGGACTTGCGCGGGAAGCGTACCCGGCTTTACACCGACTGAACAGGGAGATCGTGCTCGGAAATGAGCACCCGGCGGGGCTTCGAACCCTCGTACGGGGAGATGATCCCGCGCCGCTCCAGCATGTCGATCAGCCGCCCGGCACGGGTGTAGCCGACCCGGAGGCGCCGCTGCAGGAGCGAGACGCTGGCGGTCTGGGCGGTGACGACCACCTCGATCGCCTTGTCGAGCAGCGGATCCTCGTCGGGATCGAACTCGCCGTCCTCGGAGTCGACGTCGTCGGCGAAGACCTGCGGCGCCTCGAGGAAGCTCTCGTCCACGACCTGCTCGCGCTGGGCGCGGGCCTGCTCGACGACGAGCGCGACCTCCTCCTCGGTCACGAACGCGCCCTGTACGCGCTGGAGGCGCGACGTCCCGAGCGGCTTGAACAGCATGTCGCCCTGGCCGAGGAGGCTCTCGGCGCCGTTCGCGTCGAGGATCACGCGTGAGTCGGTCTGCGACGAGACGGCGAACGCGATCCGCGACGGCACGTTCGCCTTGATCATGCCGGTGATCACGTCGACGGACGGCCGCTGCGTGGCGAGCACGAGGTGGATGCCGACGGCACGCGACTTCTGCGCCAGGCGGATGATCGAGTCCTCGACCTCCTGCGGGCTGACCATCATCAGGTCTGCGAGCTCGTCGATCACGACGAGCAGGTACGGAAGCTCCTCCTCCCCGCGCTTGCGCAGCGCGCGGTTCGCCTCGGCCAGGTTGCGCGCCCGGAGCTGGCTGAGGCGCTCGTAGCGGCGCTCCATCTCGGTGACGACGTTGAGCAGGACGGCGCTGGCTTCCTTCGGGCTCGAGACGACCGGCGTCAGCAGGTGCGGGATCGACTCGTAGTAGTTGAGCTCGATCCGCTTCGGGTCGATCAGGATCAGCCGCGCCTCGTCAGGCGTCGCACGGAGCAGGATCGACGTGAGGATCGTGTTGATGCAGCCTGACTTGCCCGAACCGGTCGTGCCGGCGATCAGGATGTGCGGCATCCGGGCGAGGTCGGCCCAGACGGCAGCGCCCGAGATGTCCTTGCCGAGCCACACCGAGAGCGGGCTCGCGGTCGCGGGCAGATCGTCGTAGATGTCGCCCAGGGTGACGACACTCGGGCTCAGGTTGGGCACCTCCACTCCGACCGCCTGCTTGCCGGGAATCGGCGCGAGGATTCTGATCTCGGTCGTGGCCAGCGCGTAGCTCAGGTCGTCCTTGAGGTTCGCGACCTTGCCGACCTTCGTGCCCGGTGCGAGCTGCAGCTCGTAGCGCGTGACGCGCGGCCCGGAGATCTGGCCGATCACGGTCGCCTCGACGCCGAAGTGCGCGAGGCACGTGACGAGCGCATCGGCCACGCGCTGTCCGGCCTCGGTGTTCGGGCCGACTCCGCCGCGCGACTTCTTGAGCAGGTTCCGGTCGGGCAGAACGTACTCGGCGCGGGGCGCCGACGGCAGATCGAACAGCACCTCCTGCGACTCGTGCGTCTCGTGCTCGGGCTCGTCGTCCTGCTGCTGGAAGAGGATCGGCGGCGGGCCGGAGACGGAGTCGCTGACCAGGTCTGGGTAGTCGTGCTGGACGTCCACCGGCGCACGCGGCGGGGACTCGTACTCAGGCTCGCGCTCGATCACGGGCCGCGCTGCGCGCACGCGCGTATGCGCCCGCCGGACGGCGTGCCCGGAACGGCGCAGGATCGCGCCCAGGCTGGCGCCGGTCAGGAAGAGACAACCAGCGATGCCGAGCAGGACTCCCAGGATGCCGGCCCCGGTGGTGCCGAGCCCGAGCGCGACCAGCGACTCGAGCCCGTCGCCGACGACGCCGCCGTGCGCGGTGCCGAGCGTCAGCATCAGCCCGGCGAGGGCGACGGCCAGGCCGAGCCGGAACGGACGGACGTCGACGAGCGCGCTCTTCGTCACCATCAGCCCGCCGATCGGGACGAGCACGAGTGGCGCGAGGAATGCGGCCGTGCCCACCGCCGCCTGCACGAGGTCGCCGACCGGCCCGCCGCTGAAGCCGAACCAGAGGACCGCGGCGAGGAAGATGCCGATCGCGGCGAAGCCGAGACCGACGAGCTCGGCGTAGTGGTGGGTGTGCGCGCGTGCCCGTTTCGCGCTGCGGCGCTTCTTGATCCGGCTCGGTGTTTTCGGCGACAGCCTGCGGCCCCGCTTCTTGCGCGCCATGCGAGGCACTTCGCGCCGGCCCGCGTCACTCCTTCCGGTTGAACGCGGCGGTCAGCATGCCGAAGTAGGTCGGCACCTCGTACGAGAGGAGCTCGACGTCGAAGGCGTCGCCGATCGCGCCGTGCAGCATCAGGAGCTGCCAGAAGCTGTCGGCCTTGGCGGCGACGGCCCAGGCCGAATCGATGCCGGCGAGCTCGCCGAGCCGATTCTCGCGCACGAGCTCCTGGATGGTCGCGTCGTACGGCGCCGACTCGGCCGCGAAGCCGTACGGCCCGTCCTCGGTGTGGCCGTGGCCGTGGTCGGCGCTCGCGATCAGCGCGACCCGCCGCTTCCCGGTCGCTCGAGCGAGCGCGGCTCCGGCCCGCACCTGGTCTTCATTGGGGCGTTCGCGCGCCGGCGTCACGACTACTGCGGGTGCTCGCATGAACCAGAGCGGGATCAGCGCGCCCCAGTCGAGTGGCATCGTCGACGCCCCGGAAGCCGTCGCGCCGAACGTGACGCCGAGCGCGGGCAGGCCGTCCTCCTGGAGCGCGCGAATGCATGAGTCGGCGAGCTCCGGCTCGCCGGGACCTTCGTAATGGGTATCGGCATCGGTCCACTGCGAGGCGTCTCCCTCGAGGCGCAACGAGCGCACGACCGCGAAGTGCCCGTCGACGTGCGTGCCGTGCGGCGTGAGCACGATCGCCGCCTCGGGCCCAGCCGCGGCGAAACGGCGGCCGAGCTCCTCCATACCCTTGCGCGTCGGCGCCTCCGGCTGGTCGAACACCGGCCCGCCGTGCGGCGCGATCGCCGCGAACACGATCAACCGAGTGAAGTGATGCGCTCGACGACGAGCTCCGCGAATCGCGGCCCGTCGATGTCGACGCCGACCTTGGCGTTCGGTGCGCCGAAGTGCTCGCGCCCGCGCCAGTCGACGTTCGTCCGCCCCCAGCTCGGGCCGGTCGTGCAGTCGACCTCGATCAGCGCGTCGCGGATGTCCATCAGGGTCGGATCGACGAGGTGCGCGATGCAGACCGGGTCGTGCATCGGCGAGCCGTCGAGGTCGGGGTAGCGCCGGCGGTGGAACCGCGAATAGAAGTCCATGAGCTCCGCGACGACCCTCCCCACCTGGCCGGCGCCGCGCATGCGTTCGGTGTGCTCGTCCTTGATCAGCGCACGGTGCGTGACGTCGAGACCGACCATGGTCGTGTCGTGCCCCTCGGAGAAGACGCGCTCGGCGGCCTCCGGGTCGGCCCAGATGTTGAACTCGGCCGCCGGCGTTCGGTTGCCCTCGCCGATCGCGCCGCCCATCAGCACGATCCGCTCGGGGCGGGCGTCCGGATGGAGCGAGAAGAGAAGACCGACGTTCGTCAGCGGACCGGTGGCGACGAGCGTCAGCTTGCCGTCGCGCCTCCGCAGCTCGGCGGCGAGATGGTCGACCGCGTGCGCTTCGCGCGCTGTGTGCGTCGGCGTCGGCAGGTCCGGACCGTCGAGGCCGGACTCGCCGTGCACGTGCGCGGCGACGTCGCGCTCGCGGAGGATGGGCCGGTCGGCGCCGGTGTAGACGGGCACGTCGGTGCGACCGGCCAGCTCGAGGATCTTGAGCGCGTTGGCCGTCGTCTTGTCGACGGTCTGGTTCCCGGAGACGGTCGTGATGCCCACGAGCTCGACTTCGGGCGAGGCGAGCGCAAGCAGGATCGCGATCGCGTCGTCGTGGCCGGGGTCGCAGTCGAGGATGATCGGCGTGCTCATGCGGCGAGTATCGCTTCCAGCTCGTTCACCCCAGGGAGCGAAGGTTGCGCTCCGAGGCGTGTCGCGGTGAGCGCGCCCGCGGCGCAGGCTCTCGTCAGCGCCTCGTCGCGCGGGCGCCCCTCGAGCAGCGAGACGACGAGGCAGGCGGCGAACGCGTCCCCGGCGGCCGTCCCGTCCACAGCGGCGACGCTCGGCGGCCGCGCGCGGGCGACCTCGCGGCCGTCCTCGAAGAGCGCGGCTCCCTCGGCGCCGTACGTCACGGCGACGAGCTTGCCCCGCGACACGACCTCGTGCTCCAACCGGTTCACGATCAGGAGGTCCGGCTCGAGGTCGACCGGCCGCGCGGGAGCGGCGTTGAGCGCGAAGAAGCTCGCGCCTCTTGCCGCAGCGGCGACGACGGCGTCGGGCACCTCGAGCTGGCAGAGCACCGCGCCGCCCGGTGATTGCGGCCTGACTGCCGCGTTGGCGCCGGGCACGACGACGATCTGGTTCTCGCCGTCGGCGGCGACGAGGATGAGCGCGATCCCGGTGGTTCCGGTGCGCTCGATGTCGAGTTCGACGCCGGCTTTCTGGAGGCCGGTGAGCGCCTCGTCGGCGAGCGGGTCCCTCCCGACCGCGCCGATCATTCGCACCCGCGCGCCAAGTTTGGCCGCGGCGACTGCCTGGTTCGCGCCCTTGCCGCCGGGGAATCGCTCGAAGCTCCAGCCCGGCACCGTCTCCCCCGCGCGCGGCAATGCGTCCACGCGCGCGACGAGGTCGAGGTTGATCGACCCGACGACGGTGAGCTCGACGGACACGGCCGCGAAGCCTACTGCGGCTGTGCCTCAACTACGCAGAGACAGCTCTCGTTGGATCGAGCAGTGATCTCAGGTGTTCTTCCATCAGGTCGAAGCTGGCTTGGACGCCGTCGAATTCGGACGGGATCATCTTGTCGCGGCCGGCTTTGTCGCTGAACGTCATCCTGTTCATCATCGTCGTCACGCCGTCGGCTTCGTGCAGCTCGACGGACTCGACGGCGTCGACATCTGGCCACCCGTCGAACAGCCATGTCGCGACAATCCGGGTCGGCGGCTCGATCTCCAAGTAGGTCCCACGAAACGAGCACTCGGTTCCGTCGTCGGTCACGAAGACGAAGTGGTAGCTCCCTCCGACGCGTAGTTCGATCGAGCACTCGGTGATCTCCTCCCCGGCTGGGGCGAACCATTTGCTCACATGCTCCGGCTTCGTCAAGACGTCGAAGACGAGTGCGATCGGGGCTTCGAACTCTCGAGTGATGAGGATCTCGAGATCATTTGGTAGCTCTCTGACTTCCGATCCATGCCCTGCACGTCTCACTCCGGCTCTCCTTCTCGTTGCAGTTCTTTGAGGTAGTCGTCCAGCCGATCCAGCCGTTCGTTCCACGCCTGCTCGTACTTGGCCAACCACCGGTGAAACGGCTGCAGGCGGGCAGGTTCCAGGCGGTACAGCCGGCGCCGCCCGACCGGCCGACAGCTGACGAGGCCCACCTCGTTGAGCACCCGCAGGTGCTTTGACACCTGAGGCTGGGTCAACGAGAGGTCGCTCACGATCGCCCCGACCGCCTTCTCGCCATCGATCAGCGAGTCCAGGATTTCGCGGCGGTGCGCGTCGCCGATCGCGTTGAACACATCCGACGTCGTGGCAGAGCGTGCCATGTCGAGTCAATATATTCCGATATCGGCAACTGTCAAGATCGGCAGGCGAATGAGGCCCAGTTACCCCACGTCGGACGACGGGTAGTTCGGCCGTTGAACCGTGCTGGCCGATCTTCTTGTCCGAATCGAAGAGCTTGGTGGTGACGAGGTAAGTCCAGTCGTCCCAATCCGGTTGTTCTTCGAGGGGAACGACGACGAAGCGTCGTTCGCTCCAAATCTCGTGCCGCACCCTGGCATGCCCAACGTGTACCGCGTACTGAGCGACATCGAGTCCCGACCCGAGGTAAGCGCAGTCGTCGTCCAGATCGATGAGGTGCTGGAGCCGCCGGAATGGCCGTTTGCGTCAGTCGTGTACGTCATCACGACCGCAGACGCGGCAGTGGTGAACGAATGGGCAGCGGCCATCGAGCCCGATCCGCCGGCCCCCGGCGACGACGACTACGCCTGGCTCCACGGAAGCGTGCCCCCTGGCGCGCCTCACGTCCCGGAGAGGCATCGACCCGTCGTGCTGCTCTGGGACTAGACGAGGTGCGCGAGTGTCGCCTGCGCCAGCGTCCTCTTGCTCGAGAGGCCGTCCGCCTAAGCAGCGATCGCGCGCAGCTCGGCGAGCGCGCGGCCGAGCAGGTTCTCGCGCAGGTCGAACAGGCCTGCCCAGAGCGACCCGCGATCGATGCTCGAGCGCCAGCGCACCTGCGCCGACAGCCCTTCGAGCGCCCGCACGAGCACGGCAAGCTCCAGGTAGGCCGCCGCGACGCGGTGCGACGCCACCTTCACGCCCGCCCGGTCGAGCACCGGCTCCCAGTCGACGAGCTCGGCCCGCCCGGGCTCGCCGAACCACGAGCGGCCTTCCGCGTAATCCGCCTCCAGCTCGAGCAAGTACCGACCGAGCGGCTGCTCGAGGCCTGACAACGCCGTCTCGACCCGGTCCGCGGCGCGCCGCAGCGCCGCCTGGCGCCGGCCCGGCGTCGACGGATCGGCCTCGCCGCGCGCCCACCGCTCCAACAGCCGGCAGAACGCGAGCGACGCGACCTCGACCGCGAGCAGCTGGCCGACAAGCCGCCGCGCGGTCGCAGCCTCGACCGCGTGCTCGGCGATCACCGCGGCCCACTCCGGCCGTGACGCGAGCGATGTCAAACCTCGACCACCACAGGAAGAATCATCGGTCGCCGGCGCGTTCTGTCATAGACCAGTTGGCCGATGCCGTCGTGGATGTGCTCCTGCAGGAGCTTGATCTCGCGAATGTCGTCCGCCAGCAGCCGCGCGACGATCTCCCGCGCCTCTTGCCGCATCTCCTCGAGCAGCTCCTCGTCCTCGGCGAACCCGCGCGAGATCAGCTCCGGCTGTGAGGCACCGCCGTTGGCGATCGTCGTGACGACGATCAGCACACCGTCCTCGGACATGTGGCGGCGGTCGCGCAGCGCGACGTCGGAGATGTCGCCGATGCCGAGCCCGTCGACGAACGTCATCCCGGCCTCGATGTGGTCGACGATCCGCGCGCCGTCCCGTGACAGCTCGACGACGTCGCCGTTCTCGGCCATCACGATCGAGCCCGCCGGGACGCCGGCCTCCTGCGCCAGCCGCGCGTGCGCGGCCTGCATGCGGAACTCGCCGTGGATGGGCATCACGGCCTTCGGGCGGACGAGCGAGATAAGTGTCCGCAGCTCCTCGGCGCGCGCGTGGCCGGAGACGTGCACCTCCGCGTTCTCCTCGTGCAGCACCTCCGCCCCGTTCTTGGTCAGTCGGTTGATCGCGTCGTGCACCCGGAGCTCGTTCCCCGGAACCGGGCGCGCCGAGATGATCACGGTGTCGCCGCGCTCGACCTTGACCGCGGGATGGTCGTTGTAGGCGATGCGCGTCAGTGCCGACAGCGGCTCGCCCTGCGAGCCCGTGCAGAGGATCAGCTGCTCGTGCGGCGGGATCTCGTCGAGGTCGGCGGGCTTGACCAGCATGTCCTCCGGCATGTCGACGTAGCCGAGGTTGCGCGCGACGTTGAGGTTGCGGCGCATCGAGCGGCCGACGACCGCCACCTTCCGGCCGGTGTCGACAGCGACGTCGATCGCCTGCTGCATGCGATGGATGTTCGACGCGAAGCTCGAGACGAGGACGCGCCCGCGCCGCGACGGGATGATCTGCCGGAACGCCTCGCCGACGACGCGCTCGGAGCGCGTGAACCCGGGTCGCTCGGCGTTCGTCGAGTCGCCGAGGAGAAGGTCGACGCCTCGGTTGCCGATCTCCGCGAGCCGGCCGACGTCTGTCTTCAGCCCGTCAACCGGCGTGTGGTCGAGCTTCCAGTCGCCGGTGTGGAACACGCGGCCGGCGGCGGTCTCGATCGCCAGTCCGACCGCGTCCGGCACTGAGTGCGCCATGCGTACGAACTCGACCCGGAACGGGCCGAAGTCCTGCGCGCCTGCCTCGGGATCGATCTCCCGCAGCTCGGCGGCGCGGAGCAGGCCATGCTCGTCGAGTTTCGACTTGACGAGCCCGAGCGTCAGGCGCGTCGCCCACACCTCGGCCACGCGCACCTCGCGCATGAGGTACGGCAGCGCACCCACGTGGTCCTCGTGCGCGTGCGTCAGGAGCACGGCGCGCACGGGGCGGTCGTGCAGGTACCCGAAGTCCGGGAGGATCACGTCGACGCCGAGGTGCTCGTCGCGCGGGAACGACATGCCGGCGTCGACGACGATGCGCTCGTCGCCCATCTCGTAGACGGTCATGTTCTTGCCCACCTCGCCCAACCCGCCGAGGGGGATCACGTGGAGCACGTCGGCCATCAGGGCCTGGAGTCTAGGCGGCGACCAGGAGGCCGAGGCGCTCCAGGCAGCCGCGCACCCGCGCGACCTCGTCCTCGGTCGGGTCGACGAGCGGCAGCCGGTGCCCGCCCACCTGGTGCCCGAGCAGGCGCAGTGCGGCCTTGATCGCGATCGGGTTCGTCTGCACCTTGAGCAGGTCGTAGGCCGGAGCGAGCGCTCGATCGATCTCGCGGGCGCGCTCCAGGTCGCCTTCGGCGACGGCGCGTGCCTGCTCCGCGACCTGCGGGCCGACCACGTGCGTGTGCACACAGACGCCGCCGAGCCCACCCAACTCCAGGAACGGCAGCACGAGGTTGTCGTCGCCGGCATAGAGGTCGAGCCCCAGGTCGAGGATGTGCTGCGCCTGCGCGAGGTCCTCGTTCGCCTGCTTGACTGCTCGCACGGTCTCGATCTCGGCGAGCCGGGACATCGTCTCCGGGTCGATGTTGACGACGACCCGGCTCGGGATGTTGTAGACGACGATCGGAAGCTCGCTCGCGCGCGCGATCGCCTCGAAGTGCGCCACGATGCCGCGCTGCGGCGGCTTGTTGTAGTACGGCGTGACGACGAGCGCGGCATCTGCGCCGTCGGCGGCCGCCTTCTTCGTCAGGTGGATCGAGTGCGCCGTCGAATAGGTGCCGGTGCCGACGACGACCGTCGCATCGATGCCGACCGCCTCGACGGCCGCTCGCACGAGGTCGCGACGTTCGTCGTCGCTGAGCGTCGGGCTCTCTCCGGTTGTGCCCGCGACGACGAGCCCGTCCGAACCGTGGTCGACGAGGTACCGCGCAAGCTCTTGGAACGCGTCGAGATCGACCGCCCCGTCTTCACGGAACGGCGTCACGATCGCTGTCAGGACGCGACCTAGCATGGTGAAAGGATAGTTACCCTGAGACCTAGGCCCGTCCTGCAACAACGGCGGAGCGCGTGAGGCGCACGACACGCTCGGCCACGGTCTCCACATCGCCCGGCCAGAGACGTAGGAAGGTCTCTTCGTACGGTCGGCCTGCGAGCCCGAGCAGGGTCGCGGCGGCGAGGGTCGAGAGGCGCTCGACGAGCGGCTCGACGTTGCGCCGCTCGTAGAGGACGTCGGCGGCGAGCGCCATGTCGAACGCGTCGTCCCACGGCTCGCGCCAGTCGCGCCGCTCGACCGTCAGCTCGAGCCCGTTGCCGGCTGCGTTCTTCTGCAGCAGGTCGATCGCGTCCGCCGCCCAGTCGGTTGCCGTCACGTGGGCTCCGCGGGCGGCGGCGACGAGCGACGGCAGCCCAAGCCCGCAGCCAAGCTCGACGACCCGCAGTCCGGCGACGTCCGGCAGTGCGGCGGCGAGCGCGTGCGCCGCGGGCCAGAGCTCGGCCCAGTACGGCAGGAACTCGTCGTACGCAAAGGCCTCTTCGTCGATCAGATCCTCGGGCGCGACAGGCCGGAGCAGCGACAGCTGGACGTTGCCGACGCGGACGGCCTCGAGTCGCAGATCGGTCAGAGCAGCGTGTCGAGGCCGACGGTGAGCCCGGGCGGGAGCGTCGGCAGCTTCTCGAGCGCGAGCAGAACGCCGGGCACGAACGCCTCGCGCGACGTCGTGTCGTGGCGGATCGTCAGCAGCTCGCCGCTGCCGCCGAGCAGCACCTCTTGGTGCGCGACGAGCCCGGGCAGGCGAACGGAGTGAATCGGCACGTCGCCGAGCCGCGCCGCAGTCGCCTTCGCCGTGCCGGACGGCGCGTCGACCTTCGTCTCGTGATGCAGCTCGATGATCTCGGCGCGCGGCAGATGCCGCGCGGCCTCCTCCGCGAAGCGCATCATCAGCACGGCGCCGACGGCGAAGTTGGGCGCGTAGAAGACTGCCACCGGCGCCTCGCGCACCGCCTCGGTGTCCCAGCCGCTCGTGCCGACGACGCTCGGGATTCCGGCCACGATCGCGGCCTCGACGTTCGGAAGCGCAGCCGCCGGTGCGGTGAAGTCGATCATCGCGTCCGCGTCGTCGAGACTCTCGACGAGGGTATGGCCATGCTCCTCGAGTGCGGGCGCCAGGACCGACCCGACCTTTCCCCCGCGGCCGTTGAGAAAGATCTTCACGCTGCGCGCGCGAGCTCGGGCGTGATCCGCTCGAGCGCTTCGACGAAGCGCTCTTCGTTCGGGCCGATGCACGCGGCCGAGAGGCGCTCCGAGGCGAGCAGCGCGGCGGCCAGCTCGGCAACCGACTCCGCCTCGACAGCGTCGATCTCGGCGACGATGCGGTCGAGCGAGAGCAGCTCCGAGTCGGTGATCAGCGACTTGCCGAGCCGGTTCATGCGGGTCGACGTCGACTCCATCGACAGCAGCAGCCGCCCCTTCAGGTTCTCCTTCGCTCGCTCCAGCTCAGCGGCGGGCAGGTTGCCGGCGGCCACGTCGGCGATCTGCTCGGCGGCGATCCCGAGCGCCTCCCCGAGGTTGTCCTCACGCGTGCCGAGGTAGATCCCGATCTGGCCGGTGTCGGTGTACTGCGAGAGGAACGAGTACACGGCGTACGCCATGCCGCGCTTCTCGCGGATCTCCTGGAAGAGCCGCGACGACGCCGAGCCGCCGAGGATCGCGTCGAGCAGCGAGGCGGCGAAGCGCCGGCGGTCGGAGCGCGAGATGCCCGGCGCGGCGAGGCAGACGTGGTACTGCTCGGTGTCCTTGCGCTGGAAGCGGAGGCGCGGCGGCGGCGCCTGCACGAGCGGCGGGCGAACGTTGGGCCTGTTCGCGTTCTGCGAGCGGCGGCGCTCGAGCGCGCGGGCCACGCGCTCGACGATGTGCTCGTGCTCGAAGTTGCCTGCAGCGGCAACGACGATGTTGCCCGGCACGTACATCTCGCCGTGGTAGCGGGCGATCGCGTCGCGAGGGATCGAGGAGATGACGTCGGCCGTGCCGATGACCGGGCGCCCGAGCGGGTGGTCGGCGAACACGGCGTCCGCGATCAGGTCGTGGACGAGCTCCTGCGGCGCGTCGTCGTACATCGCGATCTCCTCGAGCACGACCTCGCGCTCCGGCTCGAGGTCGGCGAACGTGGGCGCGAAGACCATGTCGCCCATCACGTCCATCGCCGTGTCGAGGTGGTGGTCGGGAACGCGCGCGTAGACGAGCGTGTGCTCGCGCGAGGTGGCTGCGTTGAGCTCGCCGCCGAGGCCGTCGAAGATCTCCGCGATCTGGAGCGCGCTGAAGCGGTCGCTGCCTTTGAAGAGAAGGTGCTCGATGAAGTGCGTCACGCCGGCCTCGCCGGCCTCCTCGTCGCGAGAGCCGGCGCCGATCCAGTAGCCGACGGCGGCGGAGCGGACGTGGTCGAGCCGCTCGGAGATCACGCGTTCCCCGGAGTCGAGCTCGGTCAGCCGCCAGTCCTGCATGTGGCGGGATGGTAGAGCGAACGCATCAGAGGTGTCTGACAGCTTTGGAGGTGTCAGACACACCTGGTGGACGCCGGTACATCACCTTCGTTCGCGGATCGACGTGCAGGTCCGCGGGCAGTCGCGGGAGCATGAACAGCGCCGCGACGCCGAGGCCGGCGCACACGCCGCCGAGCAGCGCCGTGAGCGTCGGGTCGAATGCGAGCGCGATCGCCGCCAGTATCGACACGCCGACGGTGCTCGGGAGCATCGCCGCGACCGCCTGACGCCACCGCGGTGCGACGGTGGCGTCGGAAGCCAGTGGCAGCGGCTCGACCTCGCCGTGGGCGAACCTGCTGCGTGGATCGTTGAACGCGAGGAACGTGAGTCCCGCCGCGCCGAGGGCGAACGCGACCAGCGCCGGGCCACTCGACGCCCCACCAATGCGCGCAGCGACGAGCCAAACAACGCCCAGCCCCAGCCGGATCGGGATCACGAGCAGCGTGCGCTCGCGCACCGAGTGAACGATCAAGCCACCCTGTCCTCCGGCAGCAGCGACCACACGAGCGCGTCGCAGCGGCGACCGTGCAGCCAGATCGACTTGCGCTCGCGTCCCTCCTGCCGGAAACCGCACCGCTCGGCAAGCCGCTGCGACGGCGCGTTGTCCGGATGCGTGCGCACCTCCAGGCGGCCGACTCCCTCTTCGAGCAGCGCGTGGCAGAGCAGCCGCACCGCGCGTGTCATCAGCCCGCGGCCGCGGCCCGCCTCGGCCGCGAGGTACGCGATCTCGTAGTTGTCCCGATGCCGGCGCGACGCGATCACGGCGCCGACCGACACGTCCGCGCCGTTCTCGGTGACCGCGTAGTCGTAGCGGTCGCCCGTCCGCCATCCCTCGCGGACCGTCCGCAGCAGTGCGTCGAAGTCGCGGTCGCCCGGCTTCGACGGCATGTTGAGCCACTCCCGCACGAGCGGGTCGCGCATCGTCGAAAGAACGACGGCGCGGTCGCCCTCCCGAACCTGCCGGAGGACGACCACGCCGTCCGTGATCGTCAATGGCGGCTGCATCGCCGCGTGAACGTACTACGCAGTGTTGCCCTTTACTCCGAGCGCGACTCCTCACGCTCACGGCGCGGCCCGCGGCCACCGCGGCCGCCGCGCCGGTCGCCGTCGCGGCGCGGACGCTCCTCGCGCTCGCGCGGCGGTGCATCCTTCGCCCGCTCGACGAGCTCCTCGGGCGAGACCATGGCGCCGTTCTCGTGCTTCTGGACGAGCTTGAGGCCGATGCGGCCGCGCGCCTTGTCCACCTCCTGCACGAGCACGTCGAGGATGTCACCGCGCTGGATCACGTCCTCGATGTGGTTGACTCGGCCCGGCCCCACGTTCGAGACGTGCAGCAGGCCGTCCGTGCCCTTCTTCAGCTCGACGAACGCGCCGAAGTCGGTCGTCTTGACGACGCGGCCGGTGTACTGGTCGCCGACCTCCGGCTCCTTCGTGAGGGTGCGGATCGCCTCGATGGCGGCGTCGCCTTTGGTGCCCTCGGTGGCGTACACGAGGATCGTGCCGTCCTCCTCGATGTCGATCTGCACCTCGTACTCGGACTCGAGCGAGCGGATCGTCTCGCCGCCCTTGCCGATCACCATCCCGATGAACTCCGGGTTGATCTGGATCGTCGAGATCCGCGGCGCGTGGCCGGCGAGCTGCTGACGCGGCTCGGAGATCGCCTGGAG
>JBKPRG010000141.1:0-13122 GCA_046765815.1 Actinomycetota bacterium | reverse complement strand
GGCCACTAGCCTCCGCGCCGCTGTCGGTTTCTTGACGCGGGTACCCGCCGGGCGGGTCGAGGCCGCGGATGTCGCGCGCGGAGCGGTCGCGTTCCCGGCCGTCGGTGCCGGAATCGGCGCCGCCGCCGCGGGCGTCGCGCTGCTCGTCCATCCCCCGCTGTCGCCGGCCGTCGCCGCGGCGCTGGCGGTCGCAGCGGGCACCGTGCTGACCGGCGCGCTGCATCTCGACGCGCTCGCCGACACGGCTGATGCGGTCGGCGCGAGCACGCGGGAGCGGGCGCTCGAGATCATGCGCGACTCGCGCATCGGCAGCTTCGGCGCCGCCGCGCTCGGACTCGATCTCCTCTTGCGCGTGACCGTGGTCGCACAGCTGCTCGGCGGCTCGCTCCTCGGCCCGCTGATCGCCGCGGGTGCGCTGTCGCGTGGAGCGTCGGTTGCGCTGGCCGCGGTGCTGCCATATGCGCGCGAACGTGACGGCGTGCTCGACCGGAGGTGGTCGTCGCTCGCGGCGGTGGGCGTGGCGATCGTGATCGCGGCGGTCGCGCTGCGTGCACACGCCCTTGCCCTGATCGGGTCCGTGGCGATCGTCACCGTGGTGCTGGGCGCGCTCTACAAGCGCTGGCTGGGCGGAGTCACGGGCGACACGCTCGGAGCGGCAAGCGAGCTCGCCGAGCTGACCGCGCTCCTGGTCGCGGCCGCGCTCAGCTAACCGCCAAGGACGCGAACTACCAGGACTCGATGCCGAACGGGCGGCAGTTCCAGAGCCGCCGGGCGAACCGGAGAGACACGACAATCACGACCGCGATCAGTGCGAGGGCAGGGACCAGCACCGTGTGGACGTAGTTCGCGTCGCCCACCAACAGCTCGACTCCTCGCGCGAACGCAAACGCACTCCACGCCGCGACGACGAGAGCCACCAAGAACATCGTCGTCCACCGGAACCGTCGCACGGTCTGAGTGTAGGTCGGTTAACCCGTCTTGTCGCTCCCTGACCTCCGTCGCCAGAGATTTCAGACGTTGTCGCGGAGGTACTCGACGCGCCGCCCGACCGGCTTGTAGCCCAGCCGCCGGTTGATGGCGAGCATGGCGGCATTCGTCGTGTCGTTGTCGGTCACGATCTGCGTGATCCCGTTCGCTGCAGCCCAGTGGGTGGTCGCCAGCTTGGCGGCGAGCGCTAGGCCACGGCCGCGGTATTCGCGGAGCGTTCCGGTGAACATGTTCAGACCGCGCCCCGACTCGGGATCGGCGACGAGGAGCGAGACCGCAGCAGCGACGTCGCCCACCATCGCGACGAAGCTGCCGTCCGGCGTGAACAGCGGGTACTCGATCACGTGCTGTCGCCACTCGTCGTAGGGAATGAGGTCGACCGTCTCGGTCTGTGGCACATCGAGGCTCGCCTCTTCATCGATGCGGTGGACGAGGCGCGGGTCGACGTCGCTCACCGGCCGGAGGTCTACGTCCGCAGGCGGCTGTTCCGTCACTAGGCGGGGGTCGAGAGCTGACTCGGTCTCGCTCCGCACCTCGCGGAAACCTCGCGCCACGGCGAAAGCAGCGCCCGCCGGGTTCTCGAAGAAGTTGCCGAGCAGGGCCGCGGCATCGAGAGCCTTCGCATGCTCGAGAGTCAGCTCGTAGAGCCGAGAACCGATGCCGCGCAACCGTCGGTCGGATCTCACGACAACTCCGACGAAGCAGTTTCGACTTCCCTTGGTGAAGAAGTTCATGAAGGCGTCAGCACGGCCGACCACCTCGCCGTCGACCTCGGCTACCCACACGCGAGGCTCGGCGCGGGCGGGGATTGTCGTCAGCCGGTGGACAAGCGCCTGCCGGTTGACCACGGCCGTCGGCACCGCGTCGCGCACGAGCCGGACGAGGTCGTCGGCATCGCGGTCCAGCTCCAGAGGCCTGATGGTCATACTCGCCATGTGCTTGCCGCCATCCTGACGATTGGGAACGAAATCGTCTCCGGCGACGTCGAGAACACGAACGCGTCCTGGCTCGCGAAGCGGCTCGAATCGCTCGGCGTAAAGGTCGCGATCCTCGCCGCTGTCCCCGACGAGACCGAGCGGATCGTCGACTTCGTGCGCCGCGAGGGCGCCGCGGTCGACCACCTGCTCGTCACCGGCGGCCTCGGCGGCACGCCCGACGACATCACCCGCGAGGCGATGGCGGCGGCGTTCGACGTGCCGCAGGACGAGCTCTCCGAGCTCGCAGCCGAGCTCCGCGCCCGTTTCACGCGCGCGCCTGAGTACGCAGCACGCTGGGCGGCTCTGCCGAGAGGGTCGCGGCCGCTCGACAACCCGCTCGGCGGCGCGCCCGGCTTCCAGATCGGCAACGCGTGGGTGCTGCCGGGCCTACCGAGCGAGATGCGCGCCATGTTCGACCTGTACGCGACCGAGCTGGCCGCCGAGCGTCCGATCGAGGCCTGGCGGCGACGCCTGGCAGTGCGCGAATCGACGATTGCAAACGCGCTCGAAGAGGCCACCGACCGTTGGCCGAGCGTCTCGGTCGGCTCTTACCCGAGCTTCCACGCGGACGGGCCCGAGGTCGAGATCGTGCTCAAATCGGCCGATCCGGACGCTCTCGCCGAAGCCTCGGCGTGGCTCGCGGAAGCGCTCGATACCCTCCGCTGAGTGCCCGCCGTCAAGCCCGAGAGCTACCTGACCGACCTGAACCCGGCCCAACGGGAGGCCGTGCTGACCACCGAGGGGCCGCTGCTCGTGATCGCGGGCGCCGGCTCGGGCAAGACGCGCGTGCTCACGTACCGCGTCGCGCACCTGCTGTCCGCGGTCGGCGTGAAGCCGAACGAGATCCTCGCCATCACCTTCACGAACAAGGCGGCGCAGGAGATGAAGGAGCGCGTCGAGCACCAGCTCGGCTCGATCGCCCGCGCGATCTGGATCATGACGTTCCACTCCGCGTGCGGCCGCATCCTTCGCCGCGAGGCGGAGCGGCTCGGCTACCGCTCCAACTTCACGATCTACGACTCGGCCGACCAGGTGCGGCTCGTGAAGGTATGCCTCGAGGAGCTGGAACGCGACCCCAAGCGCTTCGTCCCACGCGGCATCCACTCCCAGATCTCGATGGCGAAGAACCAGCTGGTCGGCCCCGACGAGTACGCGGCGCGCGTCGCCAGCTTCTACGACCAGACCGTCGCCGACGTCTACTCGCTGTACCAGCGCAAGCTTTTCGGCGCGAATGCGGTCGACTTCGACGACATGCTGATGCTCACCGTCGACGTCCTACAGCGCTTCCCGGAGGCGCGCGAGAAGTGGGCGAAGGCGTTCCGCTACGTGCTCGTCGACGAGTACCAGGACACGAACCATGCGCAGTACGTCCTCCTGAAGCTGATCGCCGGCGAGCACCGCAACCTGATGGCGGTAGGGGACCAAGATCAGAGCGTCTACGGGTTCAGAGGCGCTGACATCCGCAACATCCTGGAGTTCGAAAAGGACTTTCCGGGCACGCGTGTCGTCACGCTCGAGCAGAACTACCGCTCGACGAACGCGATCCTGCAGGCCGCCAACGAGCTGATCTCGCACAACCGCGAGCGCAAAGAGAAGAACCTCTGGTCCGATCACGGCGAGGGCGAGCCCGTGCGTGTGATCGAGACCGAGGACGAGCACGGCGAGGCACGCTTCGTCGCCGCCGAGATTGCCGCTCGCATCGAAGAGGGCTACAGCGCGCGCGAGATCGCCGTCGTCTACCGCACCAACGCGCAGAGCCGCGTGCTCGAGGACGTGCTCGTGCGCCAGGGGATCGCGTACCAGGTGATCGGCGGCCCGCGTTTCTACGAGCGCGCCGAGATCAAGGACGCAGTCGCGTACCTGCAGGTGATCGACAACCCGTATGACCTCGTCTCGCTCACGCGCATCGCCAACCGGCCGCGCCGCGGGATCGGCGATACCTCGCTTGCCCGCCTGACCGCGTACGCCGCCGGCCACGACTCGACGCTCTGGGACGCGATGGCGCACCCCGACGAGGCCGGTCTCGCCTCGGCAAGCGCCAGGGCCGTCCGGAGCTTCCGCAACACGATGGAGAGCTTGATCGCGACCGCCACCGACGCGAGCGTGGCGACTGTCGTCGAGGCGGTGCTCGACCGCAGCGGCTACCTCGACTCGCTCGAGGCCGAGCGCACGATCGAGGCGCGGGGCCGCATCGAGAACCTCGAGGAGCTCGTCGGCGTCGCGCGCGAGTACGACGCGTCCGCCGACGAGCCGTCGCTCTCCGGCTTCCTGCAGGAGATCTCGCTCTACTCCGACCAGGACGCGATCAGGGACGACGACGAGAGCGGCTCCGTCACGCTGATGACGCTGCACAATGCGAAGGGACTCGAGTTCCGCGCCGTCTTCATGATCGGCATGGAGGAGGGGATCTTCCCGCACGTTCGTGCACTCGAGGAGAACTCGCTCGAAGAGGAACGCCGCCTCGCCTACGTCGGCATGACGCGCGCGAAAGAGCGCTTGACCCTGACCCACGCGATGCGCCGCAGCCTGTTCGGCCGCGCCGAGGCGAACCTGCCGTCGCGCTTCCTCGACGAGATCCCGGGGCTGAGCGTCGAGCGCGAGCGCCTGCGGCCGACGTCGTGGTCGGACTACGGCACGCGCGCGCCGCGCGAGTTCACGCCGCGCGCCGACATCCCGCAGCTCTCGACCGGCGACGCGGTGCGCCACCAGACTCTCGGCACGGGGATCGTCACGCGCATCGAGGCCGACGGCGTCGTCACCGTGCGCTTCGAGGACGGCAGCGAGCGGCGGCTGATGCTCGAGTACGCTCCGTTGGAGCGCATTTGAGCATCGAGATTCGCGTCTGCACCTCGCTTGAAGAGGCGCGGCAGGCACTGAACGCGATCAGCCACTACTTCGCCTCCGAGAACACGCTGGAGGACGTAGAGCGCTTCAGCCGGTGGCTGAAGGTCGAGCGGATGCACGCGGCGTGGGACGGAGACCGGATCGTCGGCGGTGCCGGCGTCTTCGACTTCGAGCTGTCGGTGCCCGGCGGCGCGTCGATTCCCTCCTCCGGCGTGACCGTGGTCGGGGTGTACCCGACGCACCGTCGCCGCGGCGTGCTCAGGCAGCTGATGCGCACGCAGCTCGAGGACTGCCGCGAGCGCGGCGAGCTTGTCGCGTGGTTGTGGGCGTCCGAGGCGCAGATCTACCCGCGGTTCGGCTACGGGCTCGCCTCGCGCCTCGCCTCTATCACGCTCGCGCGCGAGCGCACGGCGTTCGCGCAGCCGTTCGAGCCGCGCGGCTCCTTCCGCCTGGTCGAGCTCGAGGAGGCGGCAAAGCACTTCCCCGCGCTGTACGAGCAGGAGCGGAAGCAGCGGCCCGGCATGTTCTCCCGCAGCCAGGCGTGGTGGGAGACCCGCCGGCTCTTCGACGACCCGGACCAGCGCCGTGGGCGCGGCCCGCTCAACCGCGTGCTGCTGGAGCTCGACGGCAAGCCGGCCGGCTACACGCTCTATTCGGTGACGCAGGATTGGGCGCGCGGCTCGAGCAAGGGCATGGTGACGATCCGCGAGGCGCTCGCCCCGTCGCCGGAGGCGACGCGCGAGCTCTGGCGCTGGCTGCTCGACTTCGACTGGACGTCGCAGTTCGTCGCCGACGTGCCGCTCGACCACCCGCTTTTCCTGCTGCTCAACGAGCCACGCCGGATGGGCGGCACGATCAACGACGGCGTGTGGGTGCGCCTCCTCGACATCGAGCAGGCGCTCTCGGCGCGGGCGTACAACGGCGACGGCGAGGTCGTGCTCGACGTGACCGATCGGTTCATCCCGGAGCTGGCCGGCCGCTACCGCGTGACCGCCGGCGGCACCGGGCGGACGGAGGCCGACCCGGATATCAGTCTCGACATCACCGGCCTCGGCTCCGTGTACCTCGGCGAGTTCACCTTCGCCGACCTCGTCCGCTCGTCGCGCGCGCAGGAGCTCACCAAGGGAGCCGTCACCCGCGCCGATGCGCTCTTCGCCACGGACACGGCGCCGTGGTGCGTCGAGATCTTCTAGGTCGCTTCCAGCTTCCGCAGAGCCTTCGCGACGGAGGCGGCGATCGGCTTTCCTTTGGTCGCGACGATCAGCCGGCTCGCGATCTTGCCCACCATTGACGTGGGCGTCCGCTCCCAGTGGATCTCGACCCGCGTGCCGCCGCCTTCGCGCGGTCGCAGCGTGGCGGCGACGTAGCTGCCCGGCGCGCAGAAGTTGCTCTCCTCCACCGTCCAGCGGACGGTGTCGGGGTCCGACCAGTCGTACCGCTCGCGCGCCCAGACCGTCGCAAGCGGCATCTTCGTCCCTTCCTTGACATCGGCAGTGGTCTCGCCGACGGAGTAGACCTCGTAGAGCTCGCGGGTGAGCCCGGGCCACGTGTCCGGCCGACGGTCGCTGAAGTCGAGCAGCGCCTCACGCACCCTCTCCGCCGGAAGCGTGGTCTCCACGACGGTGTCGACACTCGGCATGACAGGACGATTCTAAGCCCGCAGGTACGCGAGCACCGCCAGCACGCGGCGGTGAGAGGCCGGATTCGCGTCGAGGCCGAGCTTCATGAAGATCTGCTTGCTGTGCGCCTCGACCGTTCGCTCGGTCACGAAGAGCCGCGTCGCGATCGCTTTGTTCGACAGGCCCTCCGCCACGAGCTCGAGCACCTCGCGCTCACGCGCTGTCAGCTGGGCGAGCGGATCTTCGCGGCGGCGGCGACCGACGAGCCGCGCCACGATCGTCGGGTCGATGACCGTCTCGCCGTCGACGATGCGGCGCAGCGCGTCGACGAGGATTGCGACGTCGAACACGCGCTCCTTGAGCAGATAGCCGACGCGCTCCGGGTGCTCCGCGAGCAGCCGCAGCGCGTAGCTCGGCTCGACGTACTGCGAGAGGACGAGCACGCCGACGTCCGGGAACTCGCCTCGGATCTGCTGCGCCGCCACCAGGCCCTCGTCGGTGTGTGTCGGCGGCATCCGGATGTCGACGATCGCCGCGTCTGGGCGCGCGAGGCGGACGTGCCGCAGCAGCTCGTCGGCGTTCTCCGCCTCCGCGACGACGTCCACGTCGGCGTCCCGCAGCAGGCGCACGATGCCCTCGCGCGTGAGCATCGCGTCGTCCGCGACAACTACCCGCACGGGATCTCCGCCCGAAGTGACGTCGGGCCGAACTCTGTCCGGCCGCCGAGCGCGCCGACGCGGTCGGACACGTGCACAAGTGGCGCCGAGCGCGCCGCACCGTCGTCCTCGACGGTGAGCGTGACCTCGCCGTCCAGCGCCACGCGTGACCAGGTCGCGCCCCGGCGAGCAGCGTCGGCGACCGCCTCTCTCACAGCAACGTAGAGCGCAGCCTCCACCGGGGCGTCGTAGCGTTCGCCGGAGAGGCTCAGCTCGACCGGCACCTGCGCGTCGTCGGCGAGGCCTCCGAGGGCGGCTGCGAGCCCGGCCTCACCGAGAATCGCCGGGTAGATGCCGTGCGCGAGCTCGCGCAGCTCCTCGAGCGCCACCTGAGCCTCGGCAACAGCGTCGCCGAGAGTGGCGACAACTCGCTCGTTCCCTTCCTCCTCGGCGGCGGAGCGCGCGAGCCGCAGGTCGAACGAGAGTGCGAGCAGCCGCTGTTGGGCGCCGTCGTGGAGGTCGCGCTCGAGTCGCCGTCGCTCGCTGTCGCTGCGCTCGGTGATCCGCATGCGCGATCGCCTCAGTGTCTCCAGCTGAGCGCGGACCTCGGCCCGCAGGCGCGCGTTCTCGAGCGCGAGCCGCGCGGCTGAACCGAGCTCGCGTGAAACGGGGAAAGCGGCGTCGTGCGAGACGACCGCCACCGGCCGGCCGCCGCGAACGATTGACGTGATCGCCCGGCTGCTCGACGCCGCGGGCGGGTCGACCGGCCGCCCGTCTGAACCGACGTAGCGTTTCTCGTTCGGAAGCCAGTACGCCACCTGGAGCGTCGGGTCGCCGAATGCGTCGGCGAGGGTGTCGGGCACCGCGCCGAGCTCGTCCGTGAGGCGGGAGACCACAAACCGTTGCCGCCACCTTCGCGCGGTGCCAAGCACGATCCCACCGGCGAGAACGGCGAACGCGACGGCACGCACGTAGAAGAGCGTCGAGTACAGGCCTGCGCCTGGATCTTCGAGCGGGCGGGCAAGCAGCGCCGCGGCATACGCGCCGATCACGCCGCAAGCCAGCGCTCCCGGCACGAGCATCGGCGCCAGCGCACGGCGCGCCGGCCATGTCCCTGCGGCGAGGTTTCGCACCGCGAGCAGCACGACGAGCCCGCCGATGACGAGCGTCGTCCCGAGCCAGACGTGGTCGAGAGCACGAGTGAGGCCGGGGGCGGAGTGCACCACGAGGCTGCGCGAGACGCAGTCCCGCCAGCAGTGAGGATCGAAGAGCGGGTCGCGGACTGCGGCCCGCACGACCGCGACCGAGCAGAGGAATGCCGCCGCGGCGACGAGTACGCGGGCGCGACGGCCGACCGCGAGGAATGCCGGCGGGACGACGAGCAGGGGCACGGCGACGGCAGCGAGACTGCGCACGAGAGCAGGCCCGTCGTGCCAGCCTTCCCAGTCCTGCGCGAACCAGACGATGCCGGCGGCGAAGGCGAATCGACCCACGGCGGCGGTCGCCTCGTCGAGCAACGCGACGGACCCAGCCGCAAGAATCGACAGGCCCGCGGCGAGGTCGAAGGCGTATGCCGTTCTCGACATGCCCGCATAGGTGGTGATCCCTGTCGTCGTCGGGATCCGCGCCGCACCGACGACGATCAGCGCGCCGATTCCGAACGCGACCGCAGCGAGCGGCGCCAGCGGCCTCGCTCTTCGTGGCCATGTTGCGAGCACAGCGGGTGCCACCGACCGATTGTCCCACCGACGATCTGCGGAAGGAACTGTGGCCAGCACGAATGACACGTCCTGCCGGCAGTCGTAGCATCGTCGGCGTGGCAGCGCGCGCGATCGGACTGCTGATGGCGGTGGGTCTCCTGGCCGCCTGCGGTTCCGGCGCCGCCAACAAAGCCGGCGGCTCGAGCGCGCCGATCGTGCTGCGCCTGGCCGACAGCAACAACAGCGACCAGCCGGACACGGACACGATCGAGCATTTCGCTGCCCAGGTGCGGACGCGCTCGGGCGGCCTGGTGCGCGTCAAGATCACGTACCGCGCTGCGGGGAGCGCGACGCCGTACGTCGAGTCGCGCACAATCCGCGCCGTGCGGCGTGGGCGCTTCGACCTCGGCTGGGTCGGCGCGCGGGCCTGGGATCTCAACGGCGTCAAGAGCTTTCGCGCGCTGCAGGCACCGTTTCTGATCACGAGCATGCGGCTCCTGAACCGCGTCGTCACCAGCACCCTGGCGAAGGAAATGCTCAACTCGCTCTCGACGCAAGATGTCGTCGGCCTGATGCTCGCCCCTGACTTCTTGCGCCACCCGGTCGGCATGGGACGCGCGTTCGTCACGCCCGACGATTTCGGCGGCGCACGCATCCGGATCCAGCCCTCGCGCGTGACGGCGGCCGTGATCAGAGCGCTGGGCGCTCGTCCCGTCGCGATCAGCAACGACGACATCGGCCTCGCTATCAATCAGAAGCGTGTCGACGCGCAGGAGGTCGCCCTGCTCAACTCGCCCGGCGGCAGCGTCGCCACGGAAAACGTCGTGTTCTTCGGCAAGACGCTGACGCTGTTCGCGAACGACGACGCATACCGGCGGCTGAGCGACGACCAGCGGCGCGTGATCCGAGAAGCGGCAGCCGACGCGTTGCGCTACTCAGTTGTGCATCACCCGCCGGACAGCGACATCGCCAAGGGCTACTGCTACGACCGGCGCCGGATCGTCTTGGCGAAGCCTGCCGATCTGGCCGTGCTCGTCCGGAAGGAGCAGCCCGTGTACCGGTGGCTGGAAACCGACCCGCAGACAAAGAGGTTCATCGAGCAGATCCAAGCGTGGAAGCGGACGACGCAGCCCGATCCCGCGATGACGTCGGCGTCCCTCCCGGCGGCGTGCCGGCGGGCACAACACATCGCACAGGCGCTCGGCGCGCCCGGCCCTGCGTCGCTCGTCGACGGCACCTACCGTTGGGTGATCACGAAAGCGGACGCGCAGGCGTACTGGCATGCACCACCGCGGCCTGGGGGCGACACCTTCCCGATCATCGGCACTGCGATCCTCCACAACGGATCGTGGCGGTTCGCCAGCCCTGAGCACGACGACGGGACGTATACGATCCGCGGCAACCGGCTGCGGTTCGTCTGGCCGCGCGTCGCCTCGATCCTGATCTTCACGTTCCAGCGGGAACAGAACGGGACGATCCACCTGAAGCCGGTCCTCCCGATGGACAGGGGCGATCAGTTCATCTGGTCTTCGCAGCCCTGGCGGCGGATCGGCCCGCCCACCGACACGGCGCGCTAACGCGGAATCTCGGCGCGTAGGCGGGTACCGCCGCCGTCCGGGCTGTCGACGGTGAGCATGCCGCCCACCGCCTCGACGCGGTCGGCGATCGAGCGCGGCTCTGCGCCGCCTCTGCCGTCGTCGGCGATCTCGACTCGAATCGTGCGTGGGCCTTCTTCGATCGAGAGCGAGACGCGCGACGCCTGCGCGTGCTTCGCGATGTTCGCCAACGCCTCCGAGCAGACGAAAAACACCGTCGCCTCCAGTTGCTCCGACAGCCGGCTTGTCCGCACGTGAAGGTCGACCGTGATCGGGCTCCGTTCGGCAAGGGAGCCGACGGCAGCCGCCAGCCCGCGCTCGCTGAGCTCGTGCGGGTGCAGTCCTGCTGCGAGCTGATGCAGTTCGCTCACCGTTCTTGCGAGTTGTTGTTCGGCCTGCTCGATCGCAGGGGTCGTCGCGGCGCCGGCGATGACGCGCGCATTCGCGAGCCTCGCTTCGAGCTCCTCGAGTCGACGGGCCGCGCCTTCGCGCAGTCGCGCCTCGAGCCGTCGGCGTTCGGCGTCGGCGGCCTCGAGCAGACGGCGGCGCGAAGCCTCGAGCTCAGTCACCTGTGCCTGCACGTCAGCCTGCAGCCGCGCGTTCGCGGCGGCGAGCCTCGTCGCGGCGGCGACGGCGTCCACAAGCCCTGGGTCGTCGAGAACGGCCGGATCGTGCACGAGGACTGCGACCTCTTCGCCGTCTCGTTCGATTCGCGTCACATGCCGCGTCGTATCCGCCGGGAGATCCGTGGGTCGGCCGGCCGCGTCGACGTACCCGCCGTCGAGGCGATAGGCGACCTCGAGCGTCGGGTCGCCGAGCGCCCGCGCGAGCGCGTCGCGAACCGTTGCGGTCCTGGTCTCGCCGAGGTCGACGACGAGATCGGTGACCGCGGGCCGCTCCCAGGGCCGGCGCAGGGCGCCGTAGGTGAGATATGCGGCGACCGCGCAGAGCGTGGCCTGGTACGCGACCAGCGCGGTATCGCGTGCGCTCGTCGTGTCGGAAGTGAGGTTGACGGCCGCGACGATGCCGAGCACTGTGGCGAGGGCGCCGGCGGCTCGGAGTGCGTAGCGGGCCTCACGCCGGCGGCGCCCCACGGAGCGGACCGACCGCCATGACGCGCCGGCGAGGAGCGTGGCGGCAATCGCGATCGTGCCGGGGTTGGTCCCCCACGCGCCCCCGGCCGCCGCGGCGACGTACGCGAACGCGACCACAGGCCACAGGGCGGACGCTCCCTGGGGGTACGTCAGCGCGAGGTGTGCGAGCGGTCCCTGGTGGAGCACGAGCACAGTTGAGCTGAAGTTGCCGGCGAACCAGGTGAAGCCGGTCGTCGCGAGCAGGACGCCGGTGCGCCCGCGGGCGATTCCGCCGCATGCGATCAGTGTCCAGCCGGTGAGGATGTCGGGCAGCCAGTGGCGCGAGTCGCTCCACGGGTAGGTGTGCGATTCGGCCGCGACGCCGACTGCGATCGCGGCGGCGGCGACGGCGAGATCAGCCCACGAGGGCCGCGAGCGAGGCACCGGAGAGCTCACGTTTGGCGAGGAAGCCGAGGGCAGGCACACCCTCGAGCCGGGGCCCGTAGGCGGCGGCCTCACGGCTCGAGATCAACACGACGTGCGGCGGGTCTTCTGTCTGCGCGAGGCGTTCGGCGACGGCGAAGCCGTCGACGTCCGGCAGTTGGATGTCGAGGAGCACGACCTCGGGCTGAAGGCGAGCGACTGCTTCGACCGCGCCGTCACCGTCCGCAACCGAGCCTACGACGTCGAAGCCCTCGGCTGCGAGTAGGGCCGCGGCCGATCGCCGGAAGTCCTCGTGGTCGTCGACGATGAGCACGGTCCGGCGCATGCCTTGATCGTCGCACGGTCGCGGGCCGGTCGCATTGTGGCCAGCCGCAATACGAGTCTCGTGCCTGCCGCGATGTCCCGCCGCCGCGCGCTTCCTAGCCTCGATCGCAACATCGAAAGGAGGATTGTCATGCGCAAGTTGGTCATCTGCGGCGTGCTCGTCGCCCTCGCGGTGGGTGCCGGCGTCGCAGGCGCGAGGCCCCTAGGCACGAACGGCATGCTCGCGTTCGCGCGATTCAACCCGGCGCTCGGCGACGCACAGGTGTACGTCGTCAACCCGGACGGGTCGCGCGAGCGGCTCGTGCAAGGTCCGACGGACACCGGCGAGGGCCCAAGGTGGTTCTCGGACGGCGTCCACATCGCGACAGGTGGCTCGCAGGTCGGGTTGTCGCGGATCATCAATCCCGACGACGGGACGTTCCGCGATGTCGGCACCCAAGAGCCGGGGCTCTTCAACCCGTGCGGATCTCCGTCCCCCGACGGCACGCTCCTGCTCTGCGAGACGTTCAGCGACGACGGCAGCCAGAACGGCATCCACCTGGTCCGCTCGTCGGACGGCGGCGGCCTTCAGCAGCTCACGTCCAACCCGGGCGGCGACGACGTCCCGGGTAGCTGGTCCCCGGACGGAAGGCGGATCGTGTTCCAGCGGTTCGGTCCGGACAGCTACGAGGGTGTGTTCGTGATCAACGTCAACGGCACGGGGCTGAGGCAGATCGTGCCGCCGACGTTGCAGGTGAACTGCTGCACGTTCGCCTGGTCACCGCAGGGGAACGAGATCGCGTTCTCCCGCCATGTGACACGAGAGGTGCACAGCTCGATCTCGATCGTCCACAGCGACGGCAGTGGGTTGCGGGATCTGAGCGTGCAGCCCGCATCCGCCTGTGGCGGCGCCAACTCCGACCC
>JBKPRG010000140.1:0-4808 GCA_046765815.1 Actinomycetota bacterium | reverse complement strand
GGGTCAGACACCTCTAAAGGTGTCTGACACCAGGTCGGGGCAGAGTTACGATCGCGACGATCGCGCCGCGGCGGGCGGCGCCGGCCAGGAGGCGATGTTATGGCCCAGTTCGTCCTCATCAACAAGCACACGCCTGAAGAGCACGCAGGCTTGATGGAGGAATACGGTCAGAACCAAGACAAGCTCCCGGACGTGTTCCGCGGGGAGGTGCAGTACTGCACGTGTCCTGGCGGCGAGCACGGCGGGTACTGGATGGTCGAGGCCGACAGCCCTGAGGCAGCCCTCTCGCTGCTCGACGCGTTCCCGAAGCTCAAAGCGGGCTCGCGTGCGGTCGAAGGCATGCGATTCACGTTCCCTGGCTGAGAGCTGTTGCGGTCAATCGCCGACATCGGCGCCGTCCTCGCGTAACCGCGCACGTAGCACCTGCGGATCGAGCCGCTTCGGCTCCGCGGTGAGGGCCGCGGCTGTCCCGGCCGCCTGCCCCATCGCCATGCACGTTCCCATCGAGCGGGCCGAGGCGTGCGCGTCGTGCGTCGCAGAGAAGCACCGGCCGGCGACGAGCACGTTGTCGAGCTGCCGCGGCTGCAGGCAGCGGAACGGGATGCCGTACGTCGCACCGTCCTCGAGATACAGCCAGCGAGTGTCGTCGCCCGCGTGGTGATCCTCGATCGGTGCGCCGCAGCGCGCGATCTGGTCGTCGAACCGCGTCGCGGCGAGGATCTCGTCCGCGGTCAGGACGTGCTCGCCCACGATGCGGCGGCTCTCCCGCACGCCGATCGCCGGGCTCGTCGAGACGAGCACCGCCCGCTCGTACCCCGGCACGCGCTCGCGCAAGAAGCGGAAGTACTCGTGCGCCTGCCGGCGTCCCTCTCGCTCCGCGGCGGACAGCTGCTCGACGTCGGTCGCGTCGACGCTCCGGACGCGCGTCATCAGCGCCATCATCACGCCCTCGTGCGGCGTGCGATGGATCGACCCTTCGATCCGCGTCAGCGCATACTCCCCCGAATCGCGCGCCTCCCGCATCAACGCCCACAGCTCCTGCTTCGGAAGGGCTTCCGCGCGCGCGACGTCGACGCCGGCAACGCGAAACACGGTCGAGAGGCTCTGGACGTCGTCGCCGGGCGCCTCGTACGGCGCGCCGGCGAGCGCGCAGACGTCGGCGTCGCCGCTCGCGTCGACGACCACGCGCGCCCGGATGCGGCGCACCCCACTCTTTGTCGCGACGTCCACCGATGCGACGCGCTGCTCCTCGGTCTCGACGCCAAAGACGAACGAGTGCAGAAGCACTCGCACGCCGGCCTCGGCGGTCAGCTCGTCCCAGACCCGCTTCAGCGTCTCCGGGTCGTACGTGATCCCCGTGCCGGCGCCGTAGGTGTTCGGGCGCTCGAAGGCCATGCCCAGTTCTTTGAGGCGGCCGACGACGTCGTCCGGGATTCCCGCCACGACCTTTTGCGGCTGCGAGCCCGGTGTGTAGAACGCGTAGAACGTGTCGAGTACGGCGGTCGACGTGCCGCCGAGAAACCCGAACCGATCGACGAGGAGCGTGTTCGCACCCGTGCGCGCGGCCGCAACCGCGGCCGTCGATCCCGCCGAGCCGGCGCCGACGACGAGCACGTCCACGCTGTCGCTCATCTGTGCAAGAGTATGCACCAATGAGCAAGGCTGCACTCGCCGAAGTGGCGCGGCTGTACTACATCCGCGAGCTCACGCAGCAGGAGATCGCGACGCGGCTCGGCGTCTCACGCTTCAAGGTGCTGCGGCTGCTGGAGCAGGCGCGCGCCGAAGGCGTCGTCCGCTTCGAGATCGACGGTGTCGTGCCGGAGCACGACGAGCTCGGCGTCGAGCTCGAGAAGCGCTTCGGACTGACGCAGGCGCACGTCACCGACGACCTCGCCGGAGCGGCGGCCCTCCTCCTCACGCAGCTGCTCACGCCTGATGATGTTCTCGGCGTGGCCTGGGGCGAGACCCTCGCCGCCGTCTCCGAGCAGCTGCCCACACTCGAGATACCGATCCCCGTCGTGCAGATCTGCGGCGCTATCGAGGGGCTCGAGCCCGGCACGGGGCCGACGGCGCTCGCCGCCCGGTTCGCGGCGAAGGCGGGCGGCCCGTTTCATCCGCTCGAGGCGCCGGCGCTCGCGAATGAGCGTGCGCTGCGGCGCGCGGTGAAGCCAACGACCACGATGTTCGACAAGGTGACGACCGCGCTCGTCGGCATCGGCGTCCGGAGCGACGGCACCGGCCACCTGCTCGTGCACGTCTTCGATCGCGACGGCCGGATCGTGTCGCACGAGCGCTCGATCGCTCTCTCCGTGAGGCAGCTGTCCCGCACGCGCGTCGTCGCCGCCGCGGGAGGGCGCGCGAAGCGCGACGCGGTCCTGGGCGCGCTGCGCACGGGCCTGATCGACGTCCTTGTCACCGACCCTGCGTGTGCGAGGCACGCGCTCGCGTGAAGACGGCCGTCGTCACCGGGTCGCGCGGCGGGATCGGAAGCGCGACGGTCGACGCACTCACCGCGGCGGGCTTCACCGCGCACGGGGTCGACGTCGGCGATCCGTGGCCGCAGCTCGACCGGCTTGACGCACTCGTGTGCGCGCACGGCATCAGCGGCCGGACGCTCGGCGACGGACCGGTCGACACGGCCACGGAGGAAGGCTGGGACGCCGTCCTCGACGCGAACCTGAAGAGCGTCTTCCTGTACGCCAAGCGTGCGATCCCGCTCTTGCGCGCGACCGGCGGCGGCGCGATCGTGACCGTGTCCTCCGCCCTCGGCCTCGTCGGCGGCGACGGGGATTTCGCGACGCACGCGTACGCCGCGTCGAAGGCGGGCCTGATCGGCCTGACGCGCGCGATGGCCGTCACCTACGCGCCCGCCGGGATCCGCTGCAACGTCGTCGCGCCGGGGTTGATCGCGACGCCGATGAGCACGCGTGCGCAAGGCGACCCGTCGATCCTGGCTCGGCTCCCCGAGCTGCAGCCGCTGACCGGCGACTTCGGCCGCCCGGAGGACGTCGCCGAGGCCTGCGTCTACCTAGCGACGGCCCCGTTTGTCACCGGCGCCGTGCTGACGGTCGACGGCGGCTGGACGGCACGTTGAGGGCGCTCGGCCTCGATCTCGGTGGCACGAACATCAAGCTCGCACTGCTCGAAGACGGCGCGCTCGCCGGGCGGGCCGACGCGCCGACGCTCTCGGAGGTCGGCGGACCGGCGGCCGTCCTCGAGAGGATCGTCGACCTGGGACGCTCGGTCGGGCCGGTGGACTCGATCGGCGTGGCGCTACCCGGTCTCTTCGACGAGGACGGCGTGACCTCGCTGCTCCCAAACGTGCACGGGGAATGGAACGGACAGCCGGTCCGCACACCGCTCACGGAAAGCTTCGGCCAGGAGGTGCGCTTGATCAACGACGGTCACGCGTTCGCGCTCGCGGAGTCGAGGCTCGGAGCCGGTCGTGAAGCCGCGAACGTGATGTGCATCGTGTGCGGCACGGGCATCGGCGGCGGCCTCGTGCTCGGCGGAAACCTGCATCTCGGTCCGGCGGAACGAGCGGGCGAGTTCGGCCATCACACGGTCGTCGAGGGCGGCCCGGAATGCGAGTGCGGCAACCGCGGCTGCCTCGAGCTGTACGCGGGCGCGCGGGCGATCGCACGTGCGGCCGCCGCGCCGTCGTTCGACGAGGCGCTTGCCTCCGCGCAGGAAGGCGATCCGGAGGCCGTTCACGCACTCGCCCGGGCCGGCGAGCTGATCGGCCTGGCGATTGCGAACGTCCTGATCTTCCTCTGTCCCGACCGTGTGGTCGTCGGCGGCGGCGTGGCGGCGGCGGGAGAGCTGTTGCTCGGCCCGATGCGCGCGTCGATCGCCGACCATGCGCGCGTCGCGCCGCTCGACCGGATCCAGATCGTCGAGGCCGAGCTCGGCCCGCCGGCGGGCGCAATCGGCGCCGCACTCTGGGGTGCCGAGCGATGAGTACCGCAGTCCACTTCTCGCCGCACCCGGACGACGAGCTACTCGGAGCGCCGGCCGCGCTCTTCGCGCTTCGCGACGCCGGGTGGCGCATCGTCAACGTCGCGTGCTCGCTCGGGCGCCCAGAGCAGCGCGACCGGCGTCTGCGCGAGCTCAGGGAGGCGTGTGCACGCGCCGGCTTCGAACTTCGCCTCGACGGCGTCGAGCCTGACGCCGTGCTTGCCGACCTGGCGCCCGATCTCGTCGTGGCGCCGAGCCCGCACGACCGCCATCCGTTCCACGAGGAGGTCGCGCGGGCCGTCCTCGCAGCGGTCGCCGGGTCCGGGTCGCCTGGCGCGGTCTGGCTGTGGAGTCTGTGGGGCGACGTGGATCTCCCCTCCCTCGCTGTCGAGCTGACGGAGGCGCGGCTGGAGGAGATCGAGCATGCGCTGGCCGCTCACGAGGGCGAGCTCGAGCGCACCGACTTCCGCCGGCTGCTGCGCGGCCGCGGCGCCGCGAACGCCGTCGCGGGGGCGGAGCGGATCTTCGGCTTCGCCGCGCCGGCACTCGCTTTCGAGTACGCCGAGCTCCTGATGGAGCTCTGCCTCGTCGACGGCCGGTGGCGGCTCTGCGAGCCCCGCGTTCTGGATGGCGCGCCCGCTGCGCTGGACGGCAGGCCGAGCGCGGTCGACCTGACGGAGTGGCTCGCCGAAGCGAGTCTCTCAACCCGGTTCGGCTCGCGGCACGCCTGACTACGGCGGCGGAATCGGCGCAGGCACCGGCTCAGGCACGCCGAACGCGTCCTTGACCACGCGCAGTACCTTCTCGCGCTTCCCCTCGGCCACCGGTTGCAGCCCGCCGAGCTCCAGTCT
>JBKPRG010000139.1:0-20031 GCA_046765815.1 Actinomycetota bacterium | reverse complement strand
TCGCTGGGCACGCAGCAGACGGGGCGGCGCGCGACGAACGCGCTCCGCGGCAAGGTCCGACAGGCCAAGAACCTGCTCGAGCGGCTCGACGAGGTCGAGAAGCCGTGGTCGCCGTGGCGGCTGCAGCTGTCGCTGGCCTCGACGCCGCCGGCGGGGCTCGTCGTCTCGCTGGCGAACGCGGTCGTCGAGCGAGAGTCCTTCCGGCTCGGGCCTGTCTCGCTCGAGCTCTACGGCGGCGACCGGCTCGCGATCGTCGGGGCGAACGGCGCCGGCAAGTCGACCCTGATCGGAGCGCTGATCGGGTCGCTGCCGCTGGCCGCCGGAACACGACACGTCGGCCCCGTGACCGTGTTCGGCGAGCTGAGCCAGGCCCGGGACGGATTCGAGGGCGTGCTGATCGACGAGTTCGCGGCCGCGTCGGGACTCGACCCGACGGACGCGCGCACGTTGCTGGCGAAGTTCGCGCTCGGCGCGGACGACGTCTCGCGTGCCGCCGCCCGCCTCTCGCCCGGCGAGCGCACGCGCGCCGCGCTTGCGCTGTTCGCGGCGCGCGGCGTCAACTGCCTCGTCCTCGACGAGCCGACGAACCACCTCGACCTGGAGGCGATCGAGGAGCTCGAATCGGCCCTCGGGGGCTACGACGGGTGCCTCATCGTGGTCACGCACGATCGTCGGTTCCTCGAGCGGCTGGACGTGACTCGTACGATCGAGTTGTGACCGTGGAGGAGATGCGGCCCGCGGACTGGCCTACGTGCGCCCGGATCTACGAGGAAGGGCTGGACGTGGGCACGTTCGAGGACGAGGTCCCGTCCTGGGAGGAGTGGGATGCGGCGCATCTCGCGGCGCCGCGGCTCGTTGCGCGGGAGAACGGCGCGGTCGTCGGCTGGGCCGCGCTCGCGCCCACCTCGGGGCGGGCCTGCTACAGCGGCGTCGTCGAGAACTCGGTCTACGTGGGCTGGGCAGCGCGCGGCCGGGGCGTCGGGAGGACGCTGCTCGAAGAGCTCGTCCGCCGAGCCGACGAGGCCGGTGTGTGGACGATCCAGGCCGGGATCTTCGTCGAGAACCAGGCGTCGATCGCGCTGCACGGAAGCTGCGGGTTCCGGATCGTCGGCACGCGGGAGCGGATCGCGCAGAAGCGCGGCCAGTGGCGCGACGTCCTGCTCATGGAACGGCGATCGCCGGCCGTTTAGCTCTGTTCGCGCAGCGCTTCGAGCGCGGCCCACCGCGGGTCGCCGTGCTCCTCTTCGTGCGTGTGCGGCTCGTCGTTCAGGTTCTTGCCGCAGACACCGCACAGGCCTGCGCAATCCGGCCGGCAGAGGATCTTGTCCGGGAGCGCGAGCGCGACCGCGTCGCGCCCCCAGGCCGACACGTCGAGGTTGAACCCCTCGATGTACGGCGTGGTCATCTGCTCGTCCTCCGGCGACTCGGCTTGGTACTCGCGCGCATGGATCGGCACCTCGAGCACGGCGTCGCCAAGGCAGCGGTAACAGGGCCCGTGCAGGCGGGCCGTGAACGCGAGGGTGAAGACCGTGCCGGTGTTGGCCCGCGTGACCTCGAATGCCGCCGGCACCTTCTCCGGCACCGGCACGTAGCGCTGCCCGCCGAACTGCAACGGGGACAGCTCCACCTCGAGCTCCTCGCGGTGTTGCTCGCCCGGACGGAGCTTCACCTGACTCAGGCTGAAGCTCGTCATACCCCGCAGGGTACCGAGCGCCTAGAGGTTCGAGCCGTTGTCCGAGAGGTCGACCGGCCCGATGCCGGCGACGACGGACTCCTGCGAGCGCTCGTGCAGGCGCTCCCGGCCGCGGCGGACGGCGACGAGGAACTTGTCGAGGTTCGTCTCGAGAGTCGCGAGCATCCCGTCGGCCCAGTCCTCCATCTCGAGCCGCATCTCGCGGGCGTTCCGCCGCGCCTCGTCGATGATCTCCTGAGCCTGCCGCTCGGCCAGCTTGACAATCTCGGTCTGCGACGCCTCGCGCACGGCCTGCTCGCGCGCCTCCTGCAGCAGCCGGTCCTGCTCGCGCTTGGCCTCGGCGAGCATCTCCTGCCGCTCCTTGACGATCCAGCGCGCCTGCTTGATCTCTTCGGGGATCGTCGCGCGCATCTGGTCGAGGATGTCGTAGATCTCCTCGCGGTCGATGCGGACCTGGTCGGTGAGGGGCACCGCCTTCGCGTTGTGCACGAGATCGTCGAGCTTGTCGATCAGAACGAGTACGTCCATGGGTTTGCCAGTCTACTCCTGGTCGGACAGTGGAGCGCCGCCGCGACCGTTCGGGAACATCTCCTTCAGGCGCCGCGCGACACCCGTTGGCACGAGCTCTTCGACATTTCCGCCGAACGATGCGATCTCCTTCACCCCGCTCGAGGAGACGAAACTCACGGCCGGGCTGGCCATCACGTAGACCGTTTCGATCTCCGGTGCGAGCGTGCGGTTGAGCTGGTTCATCTGGAACTCCCACTCGAAATCGGAGACGACGCGCAGCCCCTTCACGATCGCAATCGCCTCCCAACGGCGCGCGAACTCGACCACGAGCTCGCTGAAGACGTCCACCTCGACGTTGTCGACGACCCCGTCGAGCGCCTCCTTGAGCAGCTCGACGCGCTCCGAGACCTCGAACAGGGGCGTCTTGTGGTGCGGGTTGTTGACGACGCCGACGACAACGCGGTCGAAGATCTTCGCGGCGCGGGAGATGACGTCGACGTGCCCGTTCGTGACCGGGTCGTACGTGCCGGGGTAGATCGCGGTGATCACAGCTCGAACAGGGTAAGCCGTGCGGAGCCGTATCTGCGCGAGGTGCGTTCGGCCAGCCCCGGTGCGGCCGGCGGCGGCTCGCGGCCGGCGGTCTCCCAGACGAGGACGCCGTCCTCCGTCAGGAGCCGCGCGAGGTGTGGTGCCAGGCGCTCCTGGTCGAAGCCGTACGGCGGGTCGCAGAGCACGAGATCGAATCTGCGCCGCTCCTGCGCCAGCGCGCGCGGGACGTCCTGGCAGAGCACCGTCGCGCGCAGCTTCAGCTTGTCGAGGTTCGCGTTGATCGTGCGGCAGGCCTCGCGGTCCGACTCGACGAAGGTCGCCGAGGCCGCACCGCGGCTGAGCGCCTCGAGCCCGAGTGCACCCGAGCCGGCGAACAGGTCGAGCACGTCGGCGCCGTCGACCGGCCCGATCAGGTTGAAGGCGCTCTCGCGCACGCGGTCTGACGTCGGCCGCGTGTCACGTCCCTTCGGCGCCGCGATGCGGTGACCCTTATGCGAGCCCGCGATGATCCGCATCGCCGAGCATTCTCTCGGCCTCGTCCTGCCACGGGCCGTCTTCGTCGCGCAGGTCCTGCGCGAGCGCGCGCGCCTGCTCGATGAGATCGCGATCGCTGCGCAGCCTCGTGAAGCGCAGGTCGCTCCAACCCGACTGCCGTGTGCCCAGCAGCTGTCCCTCGCCGCGCAGCTCGAGGTCGACCTCGGCGAGCTCGAAGCCGTCGGTCGTGTCGCAGAGCGCCTGCAGCCGCGACTGCGCGACGTCGGTCAGCTCGGTCTTGTCGCGCGAGACGAGCAGGCAGTAGCTCTGCTCGGCCCCGCGGCCGACGCGTCCGCGCAGCTGATGGAGCTGCGCGAGGCCGAACCGGTCGGCTTCCTGCACGATCATGATCGTCGCGTTCGGCACGTCGACGCCGACCTCGATCACCGTTGTCGCGACGAGGACGTCGAGCTCGCGCTCCTTGAACTGCCGCATCACCTCGCGCCGCTCGGCCGTCTTCAGCTTGCCGTGCAGCAGGCCGACGCGGTAGCCCTTCAGCTCCGCGCGACGCAGGCGCTCGGCCTCCTCCTCGGCCGCGCGCGCAAGCCGAGTCTCCGACTGCTCGATCAGCGGGCAGACGACGTAGGCCTGCCGGCCGGCATCGAGGTGCACGCGCAGCCGGGCATAGGCGTCGCTCGAGCGCTCCGCTCCCACCCAAGCCGTCATGATCGGCTTGCGGTTCGCCGGCGGCTTCGCGATCTCGCTGACGGCGAGGTCGCCGTAGATCGTGAGCGCGAGCGTGCGCGGGATCGGCGTCGCCGTCATGTGCAGGACGTGCGGGCTGCGGCCCTCGGCGAGCGCTTGGCGCTGCTCGACGCCGAAGCGGTGCTGCTCGTCGACGACTGCGACAGCCAGGTCGCTGAACTCGACGTCGCGCTGAATCAGCGCGTGTGTGCCGACGACGATCTGCGCGTCGCCGCTCGCGATCGACTCGCGCACCGCCTTCGAGCCGGCCGAGCCGGTGAGGAGAACGCAGTGCACACCGAGGCCGGCGCACAGCGGCTCGACGGTGAGAAAGTGCTGCTCAGCGAGGGTTTCTGTCGGTGCCATGAGCGCGCCCTGGCGGCCGTGCTCGACCGCGCGCAGGAGCGAGTAGAGCGCGACGACCGTCTTGCCCGAGCCGACGTCGCCCTGCAGCAGGCGCTGCATCGGCCTCGTGCCGGCGAGGTCGAGGTCGATCTCGGCGATCGCCCGCTCCTGGTGCTCGGTCAACGTGAACGGCAGCAGCTCGCGGTAGCGAACGACCAACGCGCCGGGCTCGGGCAGCGCGGTCGCGACCGCGTCGTCGTCGCGCGAGCGCGCGACGAGCAACTGCAGGGCGAGCAGCTCGTCGAGCGCCAGGCGGCGGCGCGCGTCCTCCGCCTCGGCCTCGTCCTCGGGGAAGTGGATCGCCGCCAGCGCGTCGCAGCGGACCGGGAGCTCGAGCTCCGCCGGCAGCGTGTTCGGCAGGTAGCGGCCGTGGTGTGCGAGCGCCGCGCGGACGAGCTCCCGCAGGCGCGTCGACGGCACCTGCTCGCTCGCGGGGTACACCGGCGCGAAGTCGGCCGTCGCGCGTGCCACGCCCACGTCGTAGCTTTTCACGTCGAAGCCGTAGCGGCCGAGCTTCCCACGCAGGCGCAGATGGGTGCCGGGCGTCAGACGCTCCACGAGCCACGGCTGGTTGAACCAAGAGGCGCCGATCGTGCCGCTCGCGTCGCGGACGCGCGCCGTCACGATCGAGCGGCGGCCGCTCAGTCGCCGCGTGCGGACGTCGACCACCTCGCCGGCGATCGCCACCTCGTCGTCGCCCCAGAGCTGCGAGATGGCGATCTCGTCGACCGCTCGCTCGTAGCGCCGCGGCCGGTGCGAGAGCAGGTCGCGGATCGTCTGGATGCCGAGCGCGCGCAGCCGCTTCGCGAGCGTCGGCCCGACACCGGGGAGCGTCGTCACGCTCAGCGCGTCGAGCAGCTCGGGCGCAGTCCAGCCGCGCGGCCTCGGCCACTCGTGCTGGACCACACCGGTGAAACCCGCGTGCATTCGGGTCAAGGTTGCCACCGGACCGAGCATAGGACCCGGTCCGGACAGACTTCCCGCATGACGCTTCTCGCCGACGTTGTCGAAGCTTCGCGGGAGGTCGCGGAGACGAGCTCGCGTTCCCGGAAGGTGGCGATTCTCGCGGAGCTGCTCCAGCGCCTGGAGCCTGACGAGGTGCCGGTTGCGGCCGGCATGCTGGCGGCCTCGCCGCGCCAGGGGCGAATCGGCGTCGGCTATGCCGCCGTCTACGGCGTTGAAGCCTCGCCGTCGGACGTGCCGTCGCTTACGGTCGGCAATCTCGACCGCGCAATCGACGAGCTCGGGCAGGCGACCGGCCCCGGGTCGGCGGCTGCGCGCCGTCGGCTGCTCGAGGAGGTGCTCGGCCGCGCGACCGAGGCGGAGAGCGTCTTCATCCGTCGGCTCTTCACGGGCGAGCTGCGGCAGGGTGCGCTCGCCGGGATCATGGTGGACGCGGTCGCGAAGGCGGCCGGCGTGCCGGCGGCGCTCGCCCGGCGCGCGCTCATGCTCTCCGGCGACCTGACTCGGACCGCCGAGCTTGCGATGACAGGCGGCGGGGATGCCCTGGCCGCCGTCGGGTTCGAGCTCTTTCGGCCGATTTTCCCCATGCTCGCATCGACAGCCGAGGACGTCGGAGTGGCCGTGGCGGGCTTCCCGCTCGCATCGGTTGAGTGGAAGCTCGACGGCATCCGCATCCAGATCCACCGCCGAGGCGACGAGGTGCGCATCTACACGCGCAACCTGAACGAGATCACGCATGCGCTCCCGGGGATAGTCGAGGCGGTGCGCGGGCTGCCGCTGCGGCAGGCGGTGCTCGACGGCGAGGCGCTTTGGATGAGCGACGACGGGCCTGCGGCGTTCCAGGACACGGTCGCGCAGATCGACAGCGACGCGCCGCCGACCGGGATCGTGACGTTCCTCTTCGACGCGCTGCACCTCGACGGCGACGACCTGCTCGACACGCCGCTGCGCGAGCGGGTCGCGCGCCTCGACGCGCTTGCACCTGGGCTACGGATTCCCGGCGTCTTCACGTCGGAGCAAGCGGAGGCCGCGCGTGTGCTGGAGGAAGCGCTCGCGGCCGGACACGAGGGCGTCGTCGTCAAGGACGCCGAGTCGCTCTACACGGCCGGCCGGCGCGGGAAGAGCTGGCTGAAGGTGAAGCCGGTGCGCACGTACGACCTCGTCGTGCTCGGCGCCGAGTGGGGCCACGGACGCCGGCAGGGCTGGCTGTCGAACCTCCACCTTGGCGCGCGTGACCCACGGAGCGGCGAGTTCGTGATGGTCGGCAAGACGTTCAAGGGGATGACGGACGAGCTGCTCGGGTGGCAGACGAAGGAGCTGCTCGCGCGCGAGACCGAGCGGCGCGGGATCACGGTCTTCGTGCGGCCCGAGCTGGTCGTCGAGATCGCACTCGACGGCGTCCAGGGGTCGACGAGGTATCCGGGCGGCGTCGCGCTCCGCTTCGCACGCGTGAAGCGCTACCGGCCGGACAAGTCAGCGGCCGAAGCGGACACGATCGACGATCTGCGCGCGCTGCTGCCGCGGCGCACGACTGCCTGACGCGAGCCGGTAGGCTCGAGAAATGCTGCCGACTGATCGGAAGTCGGTCACCCGTCTGCAATTGCTAGCGATCCTCGTCGCGGCCGTACTGCTGTTCATGCTCGTGCTCTCGCTGCTGGTCGGGTGGTCGAACGAGCCTGCCTACTCCCCCGTTTGAGGATCGCCGGCCAATGCTCGTCGCCGACGGAGTTCTAGTGCCAGGCACCTTTGGTTCGGACGGCGGCCACCGCGATGGACGATCTGCGCGCGCTGCTGCCGCGGCGCGGGCTGCAAGAACTCCCCGTGCCGATGAACCGCGGCCTGAGCCATGACTGAGGCTCGCATTGCCGTCTTCTCGATGCCGGCGCGATTCGAGGTCGACGGGCCGGTCGTCGCGCGGCAAGTCGAGGAGCGGGACGTGCCTCTCGTCGCGCCTGCGTTTCGCGATCCCGGCATCGGCGGGGAGAACGGGATGCCGCCGTTCGACGAGAGCGCCCTGCGCGCTGTTCTCTTCAAGCAGCTTCCGGAACTGCGTGCACGCGGCGTCCTCGTCCCATATGTCCTCGAGGACACGGGCGACGGCTCGCTTCTCGGCGGCGTCACGCTTCGCCACTTCGACCCGATGCGAGGCGTGATCGAGGTGGGCTACTGGCTCTTTCCGCAGGCGCGTGGCCGAGGTCTCGCCACGCGCGCCGCGCAGGCGGCCGCGCGCGAGGCGTTCGCGAGCGGGCTCTGGCGGGTCGAGGCCAACGTGCGGATCGGGAACGCGGCCTCTGAGCGCGTCCTCGAGCGCGCCGGGTTCACGCGTGAGGGAATCAAGCGCCGCTTGCTCCGCCACGGCGGCGAGCGCGTCGACGCGACGCTCTTCTCGCTGCTCGCCGACGACTGAGCCGTACCACCCTGCTTTGGCGCTCAACTGGTGCCTGGCACGTTCAGAGGTGCCAGGCACCTTTCTGAAGAGCTACCGGCCGAACAACTCGGGCGAGTGGCAACTGTGCTCCGTCGCGTAGGTAGCGACCTACCGCCCGCCTCTGCAGCAGCGTCGAGCTACAGCGGCGAGTGCCAGCTGCCGCCAACCATGAGCGCCTCTTCCCGGCCGTCTTTCATCACTCCGAAGACGTCGATCCGCGGCCCGCCAATCGTGAAGTCGTGGTGCAGGATCGACGTTGACATGCCCGCTGCCCGTCGCTCATCAGCAGTCAGCTGGTCGCTCCCCCGGACAACTCCGGTGATGCCGTTCCCGAGCGCCATGTGTGACGAGACGTTCTCGTCGAACAGGCCGTGGAAGAAGGTCAACTCGAGCTCGCTGAGTCGGTTGTGCGCGGGAACGAGGGCGATCTCCCCGACCATGGACGCGCCGTCGTCCGTAACCAACATTTGTCGAAGCCAAGCTTCACCTTCGGTTGCCGTCGCCTCCACGACGCGTCCGTGCTCGAACCGCAGCGACATGCCGGTCACGTAGGCACCGAAGTTGGCAAAGGGACGCGTCATCGTGACGAGCCCATGTGTCCGCCGGCAATCCGGTGTCGTGAAGACTTCTTCGGTTGGCATGTTCGCCAGGTAGGTCTGGCCCCAAGCCGTTTGCCCCGTCACGTTCCCCCAGTGCGCCTCCGGGAGAAGACCGATCACGAGGTCGGTGCCGGGGCCATGAAAGCGGAGCGCGTCGTAGGAACGCGCAGTGAGCATCTCGGCGCGCGCCGAGAGCCCGCCGAGGTGGTCTCGCCAGGCGGCCACGGGATCCGGCTCATCGAGCCGGGTCGCGTGAGCGAACACCTTCCGTAGACGAGCCAAGTCAGGCTCGCCGAAGATTCGCGCCGACCAAGCCTCCGTCGGGAAGGGGATGACCGTCCACGCAACTCCCCGCCGCCCCAAAATCCCGGCGAGCCTCCTCATCGCCTCCGCCGGCACGATCCGTGCCAGGCGCGCCGGATCGATGTCGCCATAGAGATCCGGCGTCGCATCGCCCGTCACCATGACGAGCGCTCGTTGACCCTCGTCCAGATGGTCAAAGGAGGCCAGCGCTGCAAACGAGGACCGCTCGAGGCGGTCGTCGGCCGCATACCGGCCGAGAAACAGCCGATCGTACGGGTCCTGGTAGCGGCACTGCACGTCAGAAGCTCCTGCGCGCCAGCCTGCCTCCATCGTCGCGCGGACGAGCGGGGCGTGCTCGACGTCTCCGAATACGACCAATTCCTGACCGGGCTGCAGGTTCGCCCCGACACGAACCGCAAGCTCGGCAAGTCTCCCGAAGAACTCTTGCTCATCCATCCGTCGCCTCCGCTCGCCTCTAGTCCGGGTCGTCGAACCAGAAGAAGCCGACCGTGCCCGGGCCTGCGTGCGTACCGACGACGGCGCCCAGCGTCGTCGCGATCTCGATCCGCGCCTGCGGGCGCTCGTTGGCGACCAGCGTCCGCAGCGCCTCGAGCCGATCCGGCGCAACTGCGTGCGCGATGCCGACCCGCAGGCCCGGCGAGTCCGTCGACGTCGAGACGAAGAGCTCGCGGAATTCCGCAAACGCCTTGTGATTGCCGCGCACCTTCTTCAGCGGCACGACCTCGCCGTCCTGGATCGTCAGGATCGGCTTGACGTTGAGCAAATTGCCGGCGAGCGCCGCCGCCCGCCCGATGCGCCCGCCTTTCGCGAGGTACTCGAGCGTGTTCACCGTGAAGAGCAGGTGGTGCTCGCGGCCGTAGCGCGCGACGAACTCGTCGACCTCTTCGTCCGTCGTGCCGCGCTCGAGGCGGCGCTGTACGCCGAGCGCCAGCAGCGCGAGCGACGCGGACACCGTGCGCGTATCGATCACCCGCACGTTTTCGCCTTCCACCAAGCCGGCCGCCGACTCCGCGCTCGCGTACGTCCCTGACAGCGTCGACGAGATCTGCAGCGACAGCACGCGCTCGTATGCCGGCGCCAGCTCCTCGTAGACGGCGAGGAAGTCGCCCGGCGTCGGCTGCGACGTCGTCGGCAGCTCCTTCGCGACTGCGAGCCGCTCGTAGAACGCCGCGGGCGAGATCTCGACGTAGTCGCGAAAGCTCTCGTCGCCAAAACGCACGTACAGCGGCACGACGCGGAAGTTCGGGAACCGCTGCGGCGCCTCGGGGAAATCTGCGGTGGAGTCGAGAACCACCGCCGTGTTCTCGGTCGTCAGCTTCACGCGACCGCTGCCTCGCGCACGGTCGCGATCAGCCGATCGAAGTCCTCGTCCTTGGTCACGCACGCGACCGCGCCCGCGGCCCGCACCTCCTCGACCTCCTGCGGGGACACCGAGGCGGTGAGGCAGATCACGCGCGTGGCCGGGCAGGCGCCGAGCACCGCACGGGTCGCCTCCGCGCCGTTGAGCCCGGGCATGCGGTAGTCCATCAGCACGACGTCGGGCTGCATCTCGGCACACACGCGAGACGCGTCGTCACCGTTGCCAACGCTGGCGACGACCTCGATCTCGTCGCGCATGCCGAAGAGCAGCTCCAGCGTCTCGCGGAACGTCTCGTTGTCCTCGACGAGAACGACGCGAACGGGGGTGGTCATTCGGCGGCCAGCAGCAACGGGTAGTGGGGTTGCCCGCCCTCATGCACCTCGAGCTCGAGCTCCGGATACGCGACCGCCAGCTCCGCCAGCAGCGCGTCGAGCTCCGGCGCCTCTTCGCCGGTGAGCAGCGTGAGAAGACCGCGCGGCTGTGCCATCAGCCGCTCGAGCACCGCGCGCACGACCTCGTCGAACGTCTCACCACCCGCCACAGGCTCGCCCTCGGCGAGGCCGAGCCACGCACCCTCACGAACGTCGAGGCCGTTGAGGCGCACATCGCGCGAGGCGATGGTGACCGCGCCGGTCGCGACGTCGCCGAGCGCGTCCTGGATCGCGTCGCCGTTCTCGTCGCCGCCGCGGGTCTCGTCGAACGCGACGAGCGCGGCGAGGCCGGCCTGCAGCGACGTCGTGGGCACGACGCGAACGGACTTGGACGAGTGATCGGCCGCCTGCTCGGCGGCCATGATCACGTTCTTGTTGTTCGGCAGGAGCACGACGTCGTCCGTGGGCGCCGACTCGAGCGCCGCGACGAGGTCGGAGGTCGACGGGTTCATCGTCTCGCCACCGTCGACGACGATCGCACCCCCACTCTCGAACAGCGCTCGGTTGCCTGTCCCAGCGACAACAGCCACTACTGACGACTGCGCGCCCTCCGACGAGACGACGTGCAGCAACCGCTCTTCGCGCTCGAGCGTCTGCTCGTGCATGTTCGCCACCTCGACGCCGCCGACCACGCCGCGGGCGACACCGGCCGAAAGCGCGCGGCCCGGGTCGTCGGTGTGCACGTGCACCTTGAGCGCCGTGCGGTCGCCGACGACGAGCAGCGAGTCGCCGAGCTGCTCGAGCTCGTCCTCCAGCGACGTCACATCGAGGTCGCTGCCCTCGACGACGAAGACGGTGCAGTAGCGGTAGCGCGACAGCTCCTGGTGGACGGCCTCGATCCCGAGCTCCTCGTCGAGCTCGGGCGGCTCGGGCAGCGCCTCGCCGGTGATCACCGCGGCGATGCCGCGCACGATCTCGACGAGCCCGGCCGCGCCGGCGTCGACGACCCCGGCCTCGCGCAGCACCGGCAGCATCTCTCGCGTCCGCGCCACGGTCTCGTCGCCGGCCGCGAGGATCTCGGGCAACCCGAGGCCGCGCTCGGCCGCCTCCGCCAGCTCGCGGATCGCCGTCAGCATCGTCCCCTCGACGGGCTTCTTGACTGCCCGGTACGCCGCGTCGCTCGCGGAGCGAAACGCGCGCGCGAGGTCGTCGGACTCGGCGAGCGAGTCGGTAGCGCCGCGCACGATCTGCGACAAGATCACGCCGGAGTTCCCGCGCGCGCCCATGAGCGCGGCGCGGGAGACTTCGCGCGCGAGCCCCGCGCGGTCGTCCGCCCCCTCCGCCTCGAGCGCCTCCGCTACCGCGCGCACCGTCAGCGTCAGGTTCGTGCCGGTGTCGCCGTCCGGAACGGGATAGACGTTGAGATCGTCGATGTGCCGGCGGTGCGCTTCGATTGACGCGCGTGCGCCGGCGACCAGATCGCGAACGCGCTCTCTCACGCGCTCGCCCGCACCCGTTGGATGACCACCTCGACCGCGGCGACATCGAACCCCGTCAGTCGCGTCACCTCGTAGGCGACCTGCGACCTGACCGTGGCCGCCACCTCGGCGAGGTTCAGGCCGTGCTCGACGACGACGTGCAGCTCGATCCCGAGCCCGCGCGCGTCGCCCTCGATCGAGATTCCTTCCCGCCGCAGCAACCGCCCGACGCGCGAACCGGCCGAGAGACCGACGACGCCGTAGCAGCCGAGCGCGGTCTCCGCGACGATCTCGGCGAACGCGTCGCGCGAGATCGTGAGCCTCCCGAGCTCGAGCTCCAGCGTCAGGTCGTCCGCCACGGCACCCGATTAGACCCTACTCGGGTCGCCGGAGTTGCTAGACGGCCTTGGTGACCCGGCCGGACTTGAGGCAGCGCGTGCAGACGTAAGCGCGCTTCGGCGAGCCGTCCAGGAGCACCCGGACGCGCTGCAGGTTCGGATCGAACCGGCGCTTCGTAGCGACCATGGAGTGGGAGCGGTGATGGCCGAACGCCGGCTTCTTCCCGCAGACTGCGCAAACCTTCGACATGGCGGCGGGGATAGTAGCGGCTACGCGCGGGCCGACGCCCGCAGCCGCGCGAACAGATCGGCCATCTCGAGCGCGGAGCGAACGGCCTCCGCGGCCTTCTCGACCCGCGCCTCCGCCTGCTCGACGGTGTCGACCGTGAGCACGCCGAAGGCGACCGGTACGCCGGTCTCGATCCCCGCGAGCTGGAGCCCCGACGCGCATTCGGCGGCGACGAAGTCGAAGTGCGGGGTCTCGCCGCGCACGACCGCGCCCAGCGCGACGATGCACGCATAGCGCCGCGTCTTCGCGAGCGCCATCGCCGCGAGCGGCAGCTCGAACGCGCCCGGCACCGGCAGCACCGTGATCCCGTCGTTCGCGACGCCGGCCGCCTCGAGCGCCTCGAGCGCCCGGCGCAGCAGCTTGTTCGTGACGGCACCGTTGAACCGCGAGACGACGACGCCGACCGAGCGGCGGTCGCCGAGCGGCGCGCCCTCGAGCACGGTGTAGCCGTCGGGAACCTCGATCTCGCCGCGGACGTGCTCGACGCTGACGTCGGCCGGGATGTCCTCGATGACCGCCGCCGAGTCGGCCGCCGGCCAGCCCTCGAACGGATCGCCCGCGTCCTCCTCCGGCTCGGCCTCGGGCTCCGCCTCGACGGGCGCCGCCTCTTCTTCCACCTGGCTGTTTTCGATCTCGGTCACTCGTTCTCCGGTTCGTAGTCGAGGTTCTTCAAATCCTGGTGATGCAACCTGTGCCCGAGCTTAGCCCGCTTGGTGGCCAGATACCGCCGGTTCTCGGCCTGCGGCGAGACCTCGATCGGCACCTGCTCGACGACGGTGAGCCCGAACCCGTCGATGCCGACGAGCTTCTTCGGGTTGTTGGTGATGATCCGGATCGTCGTCAGCCCGAGGTCGGCGAGGATCTGGTTGCCGATTCCGTACTCGCGCGCGTCGGCGGGAAAGCCGAGCTCGAGATTCGCCTCGACGGTGTCGAGCCCCTGCTCCTGCAGCTCGTACGCGCGCAGCTTGTTGAGCAACCCGATACCGCGCCCCTCCTGCGACATGTAAAGGAGGACGCCGCTCCCCTCCTCCTCGATCTGCGCGAGCGCCTGCTCGAGCTGCTCGCCACAGTCGCAGCGCAGCGAGTGAAAGACGTCTCCGGTGAGGCACTCCGAGTGCACGCGGACGAGCACGTTCTCGCGTCCGTCGACCTCGCCCTTGACGAGCGCGACGTGCGTCTTACTGCTCAGCGTCTCGCGGAACGCGATCGCCGAGAACTCGCCGTACTCCGTCGGCAGCCGCACGGCCGCCCCGCGCTCAACGAGCTTCTCGTGACGGCGGCGATACTCGACGAGATCGGCGACGGTGACCATCTTTAGTCCGTGCCGCTCGCAGTACGGGACGAGGTCGTTCACGCGCGCCATGGTCCCGTCCTCGTTCATCACCTCGCAGACGACGCCGGACGGACTGAGGCCGGCGAGCCGCGCCAGGTCGACCGCGGCCTCGGTTTGCCCGATGCGCTCGAGCACGCCGCCGGGCTTCGCGCGCAGCGGGAACACGTGCCCCGGCTGCACGAGGTCGTGCGCGGTCGAATCGGGATGGATCGCGACCTGGATCGTCCTGCTGCGGTCGGCCGCCGAGATGCCGGTCGTCACGCCCTCGCGCGCCTCGATCGACACCGTGAACGCGGTGCCGAGCGGCGCCTCGTTGTGGTCGGTCATCGGCCGTAGGCCAAGCTCGTCGGCGCGCTCCTCCGTCAGGCAGAGGCAGACCAGCCCACGCGCATGCGTCGCCATGAAGTTGATCGCATCGGGCGTCGCGAACTGCGCCGCGATCGTCAGGTCGCCCTCGTTCTCGCGGTCCTCGTCGTCGACGACGACCACCATCCGTCCTTCGCGGATGTCCTCGATCGCCTCTTCGATCGTCGCGAACGGAGTGGTCACGGCCATGGACGAAGGCTACCCAGGCAACAGTTTCTCGACGTACTTCGCGAGCACGTCCACCTCGAGGTTCACGCGATCGCGGGGCCTTAGGCCGCCGAGCGTGGTCGCCTCGAGCGTATGCGGGATCAGCGCGACGGCGAAGCCTCCGTCGTCCACGGCGGCGATCGTGAGACTCGTGCCTTGAATTGCGATCGATCCCTTCTCGACGACATACCGCAGAACCTCTGTCGGCGCGTCGAACCAGACGCGCTTCCCGTCGCCCTCCGGCTCGAGGCTGCGAACGGCGCCGACTGCGTCGACATGCCCTTGCACGAAGTGCCCGCCGAGCGCATCGCCTGCCTGAAGCGCCGGCTCGATGTTGACTCTCGACCCTGGCTTGAGATCCCCCAGGGCCGTTCGGTTCAGCGTCTCCGGAACGACGTCGAAGGCCAGCCCGTCATCCGCGACGTGGACCACGGTCAGGCAGACCCCGTCGATCGCGATCGAGTCCCCGACACTCGCCTCCTGGGTCGACCGCACCACCAGCCGGAACCGGGGAAAGGCGATCACGGTGCCGACCTCCCGGATCAGCCCCGTGAACACGGCTCAGTCGCCGTAGACGAGCGTCTCGACCGCCTCGCGCACGAGCACCTCGAGCTGCGCCCGCTCGCCCGGCGCGGCGGCCCGCAGCTGAGCGACGAGCTCCTCGACGGCCGCGCGGCCGCCGGGCGCGAGCTCGTCCGTACCGATCTCCTGCACCTTACGGAGCAGCTCGTCGTTGCCGATCTGGCGCGTCAGCCAGTGGCTCAGGTGCGTGACGAGCTGGTCGTCGGAGCGATCGCTCATCGGGACAGGGTCAGGGAAGGTGGACATACGCTTCGAGGAGCACGTCGTCGCCCACCGGCCGGGCCGTGAGGTGCGACAGCGTGCGCGGGGAGGGTAGCGAAGCGAGGAAGTGCTGCCCCGAGCCCGCCACCACCGGCGCCACGAAGAGCACGACCTTGTCGATCAGGTCGGCCGCGAGGAAGGCCGAGGCCAGCGTCGGCCCGCCCTCGAGCAGCAGCGACTGCACGCCCTCGGCCCCCAGTGCCGCGAGCTCCTCCTCGAGCGGCCCGCTCCGCACCTCTAGGTCGAGGCCCGGCAGCGGCCCCTTCGAGAAGGCGAGCCGCCGCGGCTGGCCGCGCGGCGTCTCGACATCGCGGGCGTCGAGGCGCGGCCGGTCGGCCCGGGCGGTGCCGCCGCCGACGGCGACCGCGTCGACCTGCGCGCGCAGCTCGTGGACGAGCCGGCGGCTCTCCTCGCCAGAGACCCAGCGCCGGCCGGGCACCGTGACGCGGCCGTCGAGCGTGACCGCCGCTTTGTACGTCACGAACGGCCGCCGCGCAGTGACCCATGTGCGCCACGCCTCGGTCTGGGCGCGCGCCTCGAACCAGTCGACGAACTCGACGTCCACGCCGGCCGACCGCAGCCGCTCCTCGCCGCCGGCCGCTTCGGGATTTGGATCGCGCGAGCCGAAGACGACTCGCTCGACGCCGGCGGCGACGATCGCGTCGACGCAGGGCGGCGTGGTCCCGTGGTGGGCGCACGGCTCGAGCGTGACGTAGAGCGTCGCGCCGCGCGCACGCTCGCCCGCCGCGCCGAGCGCGACCACCTCCGCATGGCGGCCCGACGCCTCGGTCGTGCCCTCGCCGACGATCTCGCCGTCTCGGACGAGCACGGCGCCGACCGTCGGCTTCGGATACGCCCGGTGCCGTGCCTCGGACGCGAGCTGCAGCGCGCGCGAGACGCTCACGCGAGAGCGGCGGCCAGCTCGCGATACGCGGCGGGTGGGTCGTCGCGGGCGAAGACCGACGACGCGGCGACGAGCAACGAGGCGCCGCGGTCGCGGAGCTCACCGATGTTCTTCAGGCCGACGCCGCCGTCGACCTGGATGTGGATCGACTCCGGCAGCGCCGCCCGCAGCCGCTCGACGCGGCCGAACGTCTCCTTGCGAAACGGCTGGCCCGAGTAGCCGGGATGAATGGCCATGCAGAGGACGAGGTCGGCGTCGGCGGAGACGCGCGCGACGTCCTCCGGCTCGCTCTCGGGGTTGAACGCCACGCCCGTCTGCAGCGCCTGGGCACGCGCCGCGGCGACGGTGCCGGGAACGTCGTCGACGGCCTCGAAATGGAAGGTGACGCTGTCACCGCCGGCCTGCGCGAACGGCTCGAAGTACTTGGCGGGGTGCTCGACCATCAGGTGTACGTCGAGCGCGCCGCCGCGCTCGTGGACGAGCGAGGAGATCGACTGCAGGACGATCGGCCCCATCGTCACCGGCTCGACGAAGTGACCGTCGCCGACATCGAAGTGGAAGATGCGACACCCGGCATCCATCAACGCCTCGATCTGCTCGCCGAGCCGCGAGAAGTCGGCGCCGTACAGGGACGGCTCGACTTCGGCCCCGCGCATCCAGTCGTTCCAGCTCACGCGCGCATTCTCGCGATGAAGAAGCCGGAGGTGTGGTCGCGGTCGGGCCGCGTGAGCAGGAACTCGGGCCGCGAAGGGTGCGCGTACTGCGGCCATTCATCGCCGAGCGGCTCGACCTCGAGGCCGGCCGCGTCGACCACCGCCTCGTTCTCGTCCGCGTTGAGTGTGCACACCGCGTAGACGAGCGTGCCCCCGGGATTCGTCCGCTCCGCCGCCGCGCGGATCAGCTCCAGCTGCAGCTCGGGCAGCGGCTTTGCTCGCCAGCGCAGGTCGGGACGGCGCGCGAGGACGCCGAGGCCGGAGCACGGCGCATCGACGAGCGCGCGATCGAAGCCCTCTTCAGGCAACTCACGGACGTCGGCGTTGACGACGCGCACGTTCGCCGGCATCTCCTCGGCGAGCCGCCTCGCCCGGCCGGGGTGAACCTCGACAGCGATCACGTCGCCGTGCAGAAGGAGCGTCTTGCCGCCGGGGGCGGCGCACGCGTCCAGGACGCGCTCCCCCTCCTGCGAGCCGACAACCAGGGCGGCAAGCTGCGAGGCACGGCTCATCGGCCGCATACGAATCGGGTCGACGCGCTCGACGACGTACGCGCCGGGCACGTCGGTGGGCTCGCCGACCGGCTCCGCCGCGTGCACCTCGAGCGCCGGCGGCTCGTTCTGCGCGCGCATGAGGTCGAGCGCTCCGTCCGCGCCGAAGTCGCGCGTCCACACCTCCGCGATCCAGTCGGGGTACGAGTGCTTGACAGGCCCCTCGGGCAGGGAGGCGACGAGGCCGCGGAAGCCTTGCGCGAGCCGGTGCATGACGGCGTTCGTGAACGGCACCGCGCGCTCGCGGCGTGCCGCCCGCACGAGCTCGACGGCGTCGTCGACGACCGCGTGGACGGGCAGCTCGGTCCAGGCGAGCTGGTAGGCGCCGAGGCGCAGCGACGTCCGCACCGGTGGGTCGAGCTTGCGGACGGGGCGCTTGCCGAGCTGGTCGATGCCAAAATCGAGCGTTCGCGCCCGCTGCACGGTGCCGTACGAGAGTCGCTGCGCGAGCGCACGGTCGCGCTCGTCGAGGCCGTCGACCGCGGACGTGAGAGCACGGTCGGCGTACGCCTCCTCCTCGAAGACCCGGCGAACGACCTCGAATGCGGCCCGGCGCGCCGGAGCGATCACCGAACGCCGCGCACGAACTCGTCGTAGCTCATGCGGCTCCGTCCCTCGGGCTGGACGACCTCCGGCACGAGCTCGCCGTTCTCGACGCGCGCCTTCCAGATCGTCATCCGGCGGCCGCGCATCGTGGTCCATGCACCGATGTGCGGCGACAAGGCGCGCACTCGCCGCCAGGCGTCGAGTGGGTCGTTCAGATCGAGCTCGCGGTCGGCAGGGGTGATCTTCTCGGCGTAGGTGACGCCGTCGTCGGGCTGCGGCTCGAACGTCGGGACCTCGATCACCGCGTCGAGGAGCCGTGCGGCGACCTCGGCCGACAGCGCGAAGACCTGGCCCGCGTCGAACGCGTCGAGCTCGAACGACTCCTGCGCCGCGATCGGCCCGGCGTCGAGCTCCGCGACGGTGCGATGGATCGTGACGCCGCTCGTCTCGTCGCCGGCAATGATCGCGCGCTCGACCGGAGCCGCCCCGCGCCAGCGCGGCAGCAGCGACGGGTGCACGTTGAGCCACAGGGACTGGTCGAGGAGGCGCGGCGGAATGTAAAGGCCGTAAGCGCAGACGACCATGCGGTCGACCTGGTCGGGCAGCGCGGGCTTCTCCGGCTGGTGGACGGGGATCCCGAGCTCGGCCGCGACGAGCTTCGCCGGAGGCGGTGCGAGCCTGCGGCCACGACCCTGGCGTGCGTCGGGCCGGGTCAGGAGGAACGCGATCTCGTGGGTGCCGGCCAGCCGCTCGAGCACGTCCGCGCCGATCGGCGCCGTGGCCGCGACCCCGATTCTCACCGAAGGGTGATGCGGGGACGGAGCAGCGCGAGGGCCTCCTTGCGGTGCTCGTCGTCGGTGCGGTCGATGATCAGCACGCCGTCGAGATGGTCGAGCTCGTGCTGTGCGATGCGTGCCCCGTAGCCCTCGAGCTCGTACCGCACGTCCTCACCCTCGGCGTTCTTGCCTTCGAGGACGACGCGCGTCGGGCGGGGCACCGGCACGCGTACGCCCTGCAGCGAAAGGCAGCCCTCGGAGTCGGGCTCCTGCACCTCGGCGACGTTGACGAGCCTCGGGTTGACGACTGCGCGGGGGCCGTCCTCGTCGGGCTCGAAGACGAACACGCGGCGCAGGATGCCGATCTGGGTCGCGGCGAGCCCGACGCCCTGCGCGTCGTGCATCAGGCCGGTCATCCGGTCGACGAGGCGGCGCAGGTCGTCGTCGAAGTCCTCGACCTCGTTGGCGACGAGCCGCAGCGCGGGGTCGCCGTACTGGCGGATCTGTGCGAGGGCGAGTCGTCGCCGGGCTTCCGCCTCGGCGTCGACCTCGTCGTGCTCGTGCTCGTGTTCGTGATCGTGTTCGTGTGCGTGCTCGGCCACGGGCGGTGCAGTGTAGTGACGGGTCTACGGGAAGCGCTCGCGGATCCAGTCGGCGTCGAGCAGGTCGCGCTGGTAGGGCCGGCCGCCGATCCTGATGTAGTCCCGGGTGCGGGGATCCATCCGCAGGCGGGCCTCGGTCGGGAACCAGCGGTTGTGGCGGTCGATCAGGTCGTTCACGTCAGTGAAATCCCAGCGTTCGACGAGCCGGCGCCAGGCGTCGGCGTCGTCGCGGAGCCGCTCGTAGGCTCGTGTCAGCTCGGCGAGGTGCTCCTCTGTCAGCCGCTCGATCTCGTACAGCCGCTTCATGTACGGGAGCGGCCCGCCGAGCGAGGCGAGGTAGCTGTCCGCCTCTGGGCTGAAGTTGCGCAACCGGCGCCGGAGCGGCTTGCCGACGAGCGGGTTGAGATCCTGGTCGGCCTCGATCTGGCGGCGTTCCTTCTGTGACGGCGGCGTCACGTCGCGGACGCCCCACTCGCCGATGATGTCCTCGGGACGGCGGCCTTTCATCATGCCGCCATTACACCGATTGCGGGTCGACGTCGACGACGGCCGTGAGGCCGGCGCGGCGCATCGCCGGCGCCGCGGCGGCGAGCAGCCGCGCGGCCTGGGAGGCGATCCGCCGCGGCTGTGCGGCCTTCGCGACGAGCTGCGCGCGGTGCTTGCCC
>JBKPRG010000138.1:0-8426 GCA_046765815.1 Actinomycetota bacterium | reverse complement strand
GCTTCCTTAGCCGGCGATGTCTTTGGGGACGGTCGGGAGCGGAGCCTTGCCGTTGGCCTCGGCGTTCGTCAGGTGTTCCTGAAAGCGCTGGAGGGCATGCGAGAACTCGGTCGGGATCAGCCAAAGCTTGTTGGCGTCGCCCTGGGCGATCTGGGGCAGCACCTGCAGGTACTGGTACGCGAGCAGCTTGGGGTCGACGTCGCCGGCGTGGATCGCGGCGAAGACGGTTTCGATGGCTTTCGCCTGACCCTCGGCGCGCACGATCTGCGACTGGCGGTCGCCTTCGGCGCGCAGGATCGCGCTCTGCTTCGCGCCTTCCGCTTCGAGGATCTGCGACTGCTTGACGCCTTCCGCGTTGAGAACGGTGGCGCGCTTTTCACGGTCGGCGCGCATCTGCTTTTCCATCGACTCCTGGATCGATGCGGGTGGATCGATCGCCTTCAGCTCCACGCGGTTGACGCGGATGCCCCACTTGCCCGTCGCTTCATCGAGAACGCCTCGTAGCTGTGTGTTGATGTGGTCCCGTGAGGTGAGTGTCCTCTCGAGCGCGATGCCGCCGATCACGTTGCGCAACGTCGTGACCGTCAGCTGCTCGATCGCCTGGATGTAGTTGGCGATCTCGTAGGTGGCGGCCTTGGCGTCCGTGACTTGGAAGTAGATGACCGTGTCGATGTTGACGACGAGGTTGTCCTCGGTGATCACCGGCTGAGGCGGGAACGAGACGACCTGCTCGCGCAGGTCGAGTAGCGGACGCAGCCGGTCGACGAACGGCACCACGAGCGCGAGCCCCGGCCCCAGCGTCCGCTGATAGCGGCCGAAGCGCTCGATCACGCCCGCGCGCGCCTGCGGCACGATCCGGATCGTGCGTGCGACGACGAGGAGGACGAACGCGGCGACGGCGAGCAAGACGATCAAGGTGACCATCGGTTTCTCCTGTTCAACGTAGGACGAGCGCCGTGGCGCCCTCGATCCGTGCGACTTCGACCTGCTCTCCGAGCCACAACGCTTCTCCTTCGAGGAAGCCGACCGCAAGCAACGCCGCCGCAATCGTCCAGAGCGACCAAACCGAGAATCACGGCGCGCTCCCTGCCGCGGCCGCAGCTCGTTCGTTCTGCGCGACCAGATTCAGCCCCGCCATCGTGTAAGAGCGGTCGCCAATCGACAGCTTGGCGGAATCGACACCGTCCGCCGCGAGCCAGGACTGCACCGCGTCGATCACCGCGACGACCGACCGGGACTCCCACTCCGAGCAGACGCGCACCTCGTTACGTGTTCCGTCGAAGAAGACCGCCGAGCGGTCGAACAACGCTGCGAGGCGCGCCAGCAAACCGTCTGCCTCGGCGGCGTCTGGTACGACGACGCGGATCTCGACCATTCGACTCTCCCAGTTCGAAGCGTCATCGCCGACCGCGAGATTGGGGTCGGCCACATACGGCTCCAACCCGCGTCGCTGTGGGAGGATCTCTGGCGGCGCCGCTTGCTAGGCACCCCCCAGTAGTCGCTTGCGCCGATAGCGTCCGACGCTGCACCAACAAGCGTAGCAGCCTCTGCTCATCATTCGGGCCACGCCATCGACGGCTCTGGCTGCTGCGGCCGCCTAGAACCAGCCGCGTGTCTTGAACAGCGTGAAGAGTGCGGCGACGGTGAGGAGCTCTGCTCCGATGCCGAATGCGAGGAACGTCCAGCCACTCGCGATGTGTCCGACCATCCACCCGAAGTTTTGGCCAAAGAAGCCTGTGATGAAGGTGAGCGGCAGAAAGACGGTCGCCATCACGGTCAGTTGTTTCATGACCGAGTTGAGGCGGTTGGAGACGGTTGAAAGGTAAACGTCCATCGAGCTCGTGAGCAGATCGCGGTAGGTGTCGATCAGGTCGCTGATGCGGAGTAGGTGGTCGTAGATGTCGCGGAAGTAGTGCTCGTCCTCGTCGGTCATTCCCGGCAGCTGGGCGACGCCGCCGGAAAGGCTGGCGAACATGTCGCGCTGCGGTGTGATCGCCTTGCGCATGCCGACGAGCAGCCGTTTCATCCGGAAGATCTCTTGCAGTTGCTCGTCGCTTGCGTTCAGGAAGGTCTGGTTTTCGAGGTCGTCGATGCGCTCGTCGAAGTCGGCCAGGATCGGGAAGAAGCTGTCGACCAGTGCATCGATGATCCGGTAGAGCAGCTGGCCGGGGTCGTCGACGGCCTTCTTCCGCTGTACGTACCGCTGTCGCACCTGGATGAAGGCCGGGCAGTCGTCACGGTGGACGGTGATCAGGAATTTGCCGGTGTAGAAGCAGTGGACTTCGACCAGGCGGTCGTCGTCGGGGACGGCGCCGTAAACGACGATGAAGACGAAGTCGTCGTAGTCGTCGAGCTTGGCGCGTTGGCCGAACTTCTCCGAGTCCTCGACGGCGAGCGGATGGAACTTGAAGACCTCGCGGAGGATCGTGTAGTCGGCGTCGTTCGGCTGGTCGACGTCGATCCAGAAGAAGGCCTCGCCGGCGAGGAGCTGCTCGACGTTCTCCGGGCTGAAGTGGATTTCTTCGCTGCCGCGCCCGTGGATGACGGTGCAGGTGTTCGGCGCGGTCCGTCTCGCGGACGCAGCCGGCTCCTCTGTCCGGCCGTCGCTTGGTGTCGCTTTCGTAACTGGCTCGGAATCGCTCATCGCGTCCTGCTCGTTCGACGGCTGCGTCGAGACTCCAGGCGACGCGCGCTCCGCGCGAGCTGCATGTTCCCCGACGCTGCGATCGCAAAGACACAACCCACGAACGCAATCCAACTGACGGCGATCGCGGTGAGCGGACCTGCGTGACGCAGTTGGAAGCCGGCAAACGCCGCGACCGCGACGGGCCCGACGACCAGCCGCAACGCCAACCGGGCCAGATTCGTCATCGAGCTGGAGGCTAGCGCCGCAGCAGCTCGGGCACCCTGAAGGAGTCGAGCGCAAGCTCAGCCGCGACCTCGTCGAACGTAGGAGAAAGCGGAGTTCTGTCGGGCGCGTTGACGCGCGCTTGCAGCTCGGGACAGGTGCGGACTGCCTCGGTGTTGGTGAACGGCGGCGTTAGGTTAGGTGGGGTGGGTGGGGCTCCGCGTTCACCATTGCACTTGAATGCATTGCTTGCGGCGGTCGAGGCGGCCCCGCCGGTGGCGGCGGTCGACGTGCTGGCGGCCGCGCTCGCGGAAGCGATCGGGGCTCGCGAGGTCAGCTTTCTGATCGCTGACTTCAGCGGACGGGCGCTCATCAGGCTGGGCCATGCTGGTGGGGAGGGGGCTCTCCGTTTGCAGGGGAGCGAGACTGCGGAGCGAGTGCCGCTGGTTGGGACGCCGCATGGAAGGGCGTTGGCTGCCCAGTCCGTCGAGGTAATAGCGGAGGGTGGCGGCGCTCGCGTGTTCGCGCCGGTGACCAGCCGCGGCGAGGCGGTCGGCGTTCTGGAGTTGGGGCTGGCGAGCTTTCCGTCCGAGCAGACCGTGGCAGATGTTGCTCTCGCGGCGCACTTTTTGGCCTATGTGGTGATTGCGAACCGCCGCTACACCGATCTTTTCGAGTGGGGGCAGCGTTCGGTTCCGTTGTCGCTCGCGGCGGAGATCCAGCATCGGTTGTTGCCCGGTGCGTTTACGTGCGAGGCCGGGCAGTTCACGCTGGCCGCCTGGCTGCAACCGGCAGGTGAGATCGGCGGTGACACCTTTGACTTCTCGCTCGAGCGGGACACGTTGCACTTGTCGATGACAGATGCGATGGGCCACACGATGGATGCCGCCTTGTTGGCGACTGTGTTGGTTGGAGGCTTGCGCAACGCCCGCCGACGCGGGGTTGGGCTATCCGACCAGGCGCGGCTGGCAAATGACGCCCTGGTCGAGCAGGCGAGCGATGGGCAGTTCGTGACTGGCCTGCTCGTGCGGATTGACCTCGTCAGTGCGACGGCGGGCATCGTCAACGCAGGTCATCCCCCGCCGCTCCGGCTGCGGGCCGGGCAGGTCGAACAGATGAAGCTGGAGGCTGACGTCCCGTTCGGCCTTCAACCCGGACGCGGCTACCGCGTGCAAGCGCTGCCGCTGGAGGTGGGCGACCGGTTGATGTTTGTCACCGACGGCATGCTGGAGCGCGACGCCGCGGGGATGAACATCTCCGCCATCCTGACCGCGAGCATGAACATGCACGCTCGCGAGGCGGTGCAGCACCTCACGCAGGCCGTCCTGCAGGCGACCGGCGGTCGGCTACGCGATGACGCGACGGCGCTGTGTCTCGACTGGCACGGCGGCCCTCCCCGCGACCGCGATGCCACCTCAGGCGCAGACCGCTCGAGGCGCGCCGATCCCGACGCCGCGGCGGAGCGTTCGCTGTAGCCGGTACGTCTGGGTCGCCCTGGCGAGTTAGAAAGGGCCCGGCTGTGCCGGGCCCTTGGGTGGTTCGGAGTTGTGTGCCGGCTACGCGACGGCGAGTGCGCGGTCGCTGCGCGCAACGACCTTGCCGCTCGTGATCTTCGGCGCGTTGGGGATCACCCTGTCGAAGTGCTCGTCGGTGATCCACTTCGAGACGAGCATCGTGGAGTTGTCGGCCTGCTCGGCGGTCTCGAAGAGGCCGAGCGAGCTGAGCACGCCGCTGCTGCCTTCGATCAGGTAGTAGGCGTTGAAGCCCGGCAGCTCACGGAGCTTCGGGACGAGCGTCTCGTTGACCTTGCCCACGACTTCGTCGATGCGGGTCACGTCGACGCCTTCGTAGCGGCGGATGGTGGCATGCATGTGATGCTCCTTCTGTTTCCTCCTACAGGGCAGCGCACTCGAATGGGCGCACTGCGGCGTCAGGGCCAGGGTCACAGTCGGAGAGGAAGGTGCAAAGAGCCTCGGCGGCTTCAACAGCTAGAGCCAACGCGCTGACCGCAGTATAGCTGCGATCTCTCTGAGCTGCGGTGATGGGTCGCAACGGTGCGATGCTTGGTTCAGCCTTCTTCGAGAGAGTGGCATGCGCCGCACGCCGACCCACCCGCCTCATCGGGCATCCTCCGCTCGCGACCCGCTCGCGGCGGTCGCTGTTTCGGCCGCGCCAATCGTGCTCGAAGGCAGGTATCGGCTGCTGGTCGGGGCCCTCGTTCGGCTCCGTCGCTCGCGGAGGGGACGTTGGGCGCTCGGCGTGACATACGGGGTCGTTGCGCTCGTGCTCGCGGCGCTGGCGGCTCGTCATTTCGCGACCACTTCGTGGCCGCTCTCGCGCGGAAACCCGCGCCTGCTCGTCGCGGCCGGGGTGCTGCTTCTGCTTGCCCAAGCGCTCAAAGCACTGGGCTGGGCTCGCCTGTTCACCGCGAAGGAACGGCCGACCGCTCTCGCGCTGGCGGCCGGCAACGGAGGCGCCGCCCTGGTCGGCGTCGTTCTTCCCGGGCGCTTCGACGACGCCGCCCGCATCGCGGTCGTGCGCCGTTACCCGCGCTGTCCCGCCGGTGTGCGTGCACTTGCACTCTCGCTGGTCATGCTCGGACTGATCGACAGCGCCGCGCTCGCACCGCTCGCCTTTGTCGGCGCCGTCCTACCGGGCGCCGGGATCGGCGTCCGCGCGGGACTGGCGGTGGTCACGGTCGGCGGCGTCGCGGCCGCAGCGGTCATCGTCGCGCTGCCCGGTCTGGCCGGTAGCCGCCGTGCTCTGCGCTTTCGACTCGGTCGTTGGTTGAGTCCGCGCACGACGTCTTTGCGGCGTGCGTCGGAGGCCTGGGCGCTGGTCTCTGCCTGCTGGCTCGTCCGGGTCATCGCGTGCTTCCTGCTACTGGGAACACTGGGGCTCGGCTTTTCGCTGCCATTGGCGCTGCTGTTCCTCTGCGCCGGCGCGGCGGGAGCGGCGCTGCCGATTGGCCCGGCCGGCGCGGCGGCGCAGGTAGGTGCCGGCGCGGCGGCGCTGATCGCGTCCGGTGCAGGAACCTCGCAGGCGCTTGCGGTGGCCATCTCGGTCGCCGCGCTCGGCGTCCTCACCGGAGCGGTGATCTTGCTGTTTGCCGTCGCCTGGCGGACCGCCACGGGACTCTGGTGCAGCCTGCAGAGGGCGTCTGGGCGAATGGATTAGGAGATCGTGTGTTTGAGATCTTCGGTATTGCCGGCATCCCGTTTCGATGCTCGAAGCCTTAGCCCCGTCTTCACGAATACGATCTGCTCAATGTTCGCGCGGGTCGCCGAGATCGTCAGAGGAGGCGCGTCGCCGGAGCACGGCGTTGCGTTCTTTCGCGATCGCGTGTTGCCCGACCTGAGCCGATACGAAGGGTTCCGCGAAGCGATGGTGCTCGTCCCCCGCGAAGGCGAGGACGTACTCGTGATCTCGATTTGGAACAGCGAGGAGAACCTGCTGGCGGCAGAAGCGACACCGGCGGCTCAGCGTGCGAGCACCGCCCGCGAGACGCTCGGTCCTCAGGCGACCCCCGACGCTCGCGTGTACGAAGTCGCCTTCCGTATCGCCGCGCGAGACTAGCGGCCGATCGCCCGGCTGACCCTTTACGCCGATGGCCGCCGCGCTGGCGCGGGAGCGCGGCGCTCACCGATCGCCGCTAGAATCTCGGTTGCGGCATCGCAATGAAGTCGGTGCCGCGCGACGCAGCGGGCCAGAGTCTTCCGGTCCGCACCAGATCCGCCCTCAGCAGACAGGCCGGAGCAGCTGGGCCGACCAGGTCCAATCGGTCGGCGACGAGCTCGCCACGCGAGGAGTGGAAGATGGAGACCTGGACGCAACGGAGAGGGGCTACCGGCCGTGTCCCCCCGCCGCGTTGCTCGCGCGACCTCGCGGCGGCACAAGCCGGCTTTCTGGGCTCAGCCAGGGTGGTCGCGAACAAGGCGGATCCGACATGAAGACAGCGTCGCGAGAAGGAGAAGAGATGCAAGTCGAATCGCCCCCCCAGCAGGAATCGCCGCACATCGAACGTGTCGAGCCTCGCGGGGAACGGCTGCGCAGGCACGGCCACCAGACCGGGCTCTACACCCTGGCGTTCAGTCTCGTGGCACTCCTGGTCGTCCTGATCGCGCTGGCGGTCGCGAACACGCGCCAGGTGAAGCTGAGCTGGGTGGCCGGCAGCGGCCACGCCTCCCTCGTCTGGGTCATCCTCGCGAGCGCCGTGCTCGGCTGGCTGCTCGGAATCGTCACGAGCGTCGTCTTCCGCCTGCGCACACGGAGGCGGCGCGCAGCGCGCCGCCGGGGACCCCTCCAGTGGCTGACTCGGCCTCGACCGGAGCAGGAATCGCAGGAACCTTAAGGGAGCCAGGTTGCGCATAGAACACTCACGAAAGCACGGGCCGTTCGATCGGCGCTACCCGCTGATTCGGCACAAGCCGGCCCCGGCAAGCCTCTGGCGGCTCGGCGAGGAACGAGTTGACTGGCAAGGATTCGTCGCCCGGTTCTTCCCCGACACCCGTCGCCACGACTTCGACGCACTCGCTGCGTACGAGTCGTATAGGAACGACGCCGATCGCCGTCCTGCAGACGGTCTCCTTGCGCCCGGCAGCCCGACCCGTGCTCGGCACGCCGAGCCGCTGGACACGGCCCAGCGCAGCGACAACAAAGGGGAGCCTCCCGCAACGGCCGACACCGAACGCTGGGAGAGTGAGGGCGGCGCCTCGGCAGCACGCCCCGAGCGAACACGAAGAGGTGAGCGACCCGTTGGAACGCAGCAGGTTTAGCCGCGACCGGGCGCGGCGCTCTCTCAAGAGTCGAGATCCACCGCGGCGGGCCGCCGACGACGTCGGACTCGCCACAGAGGTTCGGCGTCACGCCTGGGAGACCCACCGGATGCCGCTCTCGCACGACGACGCGCCGAGCTGGCAGGAACGTCGACGCGCAGGCTGAGGCGCTCTCAAGTTTTCGGCAGTGCCTGCGCTGCCGTCCCTACCGCTACCCGCAAACGATCGAGTGGGAGGCGCCGGAGTTTGTCTGTCGCGGCGTGCGGCTGATTCTCGAGGGGCGCTCGACCGCGGCATCGAAGACGACCTCGCTGCTCGACTTGGCATCTCGGCGCGTCACCTGCGTCGGCTGTTCGGTGCTCACCTCAGCCGCGTAGCGGGAGAGACTTGCGAGCTGACGCGCAACGAAGCCCTCGGTCGCCTGCCGGCTCCGAGGGTTTGCGGTCGAGCAGCACGGAGCTTCGACGAGCTGCGATCGCACTCAACCGACGCGGCCAGGCTGGATCATTCGAGTTGGCCGCGTAGGCGTCGTGCATCGCGCCTCGTTACCCAATTCGCGTCTCGCGGGGAAGCGGAGCCGCGCTGCCGTTGGCTCGCGAAGCGGCTTGTTCGAACCTTGCTTTCGGCCACGCTGTGGTCGCCGGTGCCGATTTGCAGGTATTTCAAGCCTTCACTTGAGTCACTGCCGATTCGACACACGTGTGAGACAGAGAGCGGTTCCCGGCGGTCTATGCACGATCATGAAGCCCGTGGGTCTCGCTCTGCCTTCCGGCACGGTCACCTTCTTGTTCACTGACGTGGAG
>JBKPRG010000137.1:0-9140 GCA_046765815.1 Actinomycetota bacterium | reverse complement strand
CAGTCGCAGCTGCGCGCTCCGCCGTAGCGCCGAGCGTGCCACTCCCAACGCCTCGTATTCGGCCAGTTGGAGCCGCTCGGCGACGAGTGCAGAGCGAGCGGCCAGGACGAGGCCGACCAGGCTCAGCGCGGCGGCGACAATGGCGGCGATGCCGAGCATCGTGCGCGTACCCGCTGCGAGCGGATCGTCGAGCAGCGTGCGCTCGAGGTGCTGGACGTTGACGGCCCGCTCGAGCCGGAACGGGGGCTGCACGAGTTGGGCGGCGAAGTCGCTGCGCTGCGGCTGGAAGAACCAGGCTTCCGACGGGGCGGCCAGGCCCGGCTGGTCGGCGTTCATGACGGCGAACAACGCGTCGTAGTCGAACACGACGAACGACAATTGACGCTCGGTGATCGTCGGGAAGAGCCGAGCGCTGCCGACGACGCGCGCTGCGACCTGCTTGCCAGGCAGTTCGATCGTCAAGAGGCGTTCCACGGCCTGCGCGGCAATAGCTCCACGGACGAGGGCCGGCATCGGTCCGTTCTCGAAGCCCGGTTCGGGCACCGGCAAGCCGAGTTTGGGGTGGATGAGCGGCCGGAAGGTGCCGTTGAGAGCGAAGCGCAGCCCGCGCGCGATCGGTGCGTCCCGAAAGAGTTGCGTCACGAGAAGACCGGCGGTTCCGTCGGGCGCGGTCGTCGGCGTCCAGTTCGCGAGCGAGGGAAGCGGCGACCAGGTGCCGCCGCGCCGCTGTTCGATGCGACCCAGGTCGACGAAGCCCTTCGGGTCGTACTTGAAGTCGATCGGGACGTAGGTCGGCGCGTACTCGAGCCCGACCAACTCGGCACCACGCAGGGCCGGCGGTAGCGGCAGCGTGAGCAGCCGCCAGCGCCGGGAGGCGACGCCAAGGCGGACGTCGGCGAAGTTCTGGCCGGGCAAAAGCAGGTGCAGGACGATCATCCGCCGGTAATCGGTTTGCGCGCGTGCCCAGACCCGCAGCTCCTGGGCGTTCTTTGCCAGGCGCGGCCCGGTCAGCCGCACCGGGTGAGGCCTCAGCCGATGTGCGATTTCGGTCGGCGAGAGCGCGGAGAAGTTCTCGCGCCATCCCAAGAGCTCCCGCAGGCGTGCAGCCGGCACGGCCAGCACCCGGACCCGCTGTCTCGCGCCCTGCGCCTCGACGACGTCGCCGTCAAGGCGCAGAACCGGTGTCGGACGCTCGCCGGTCAGCCGGGCGAAGCGGGTCAGCGGCGTCACGTCCGCCTGGTGCGCGCGGCCACGCTCAACCACTCTCCAGGGAGCTCCAGCAGTGAAGCGCGCTTGATCATGAGCCTGCCGCGCGAGCGTCGCTCGGTAGTTGAGACTGAACAGCGCGCTCCCGAGGGCGATTGCGAGGAAGGTTGTTGCGGCGGCAGTCTGAGCTGGGCTTCGGGCAGCGGTGAGGAACGCAAGTCGAACGCCGGCGGGTCCGCGGCGTGCGACACGCTCGCTCGCGCGCAGCGTGATCGGCAGCAGGCGCAACAGCAACACGCCGGCCGCGAAGAAGCCGAGCGCGGGAAGAACGAGAATTACCGGACTGCCCCCGCCCGCGACGCGCTCGGGATCGAGCGCACCGGTCGTCCATGTCTCCCACACGACAACGGCCAGCGCCGTCAGGGCGGCCAACTCGAGCGTCCCGATCCCGAACCGTGACCGCCTACGTGGCGCGACCGCTACCAGCAGAAGAACGAACCCGAGCACGCCGACTGCGACGATCGCCAAAAGCGTCTCGAGCGGCAGAGCTGCGTGCACGAAACTGAGCGGAAGTCCCCGTCGCGCGCCGAGAACGGCTGCTGCCACGAACAGGCCGGCCACCGCCAACACGAGGGCCCCGACAGTCGGCACGAGCGCCTCGATCGCCCGCACCGCCCATAGCTGGCGCCGCGAGGCACCGAGCGTGGTCAGCTGCGACTCCGCAAGCTCCGTGTCGCGCCGGCGCGCGCTGGCGACGAAGGCGGCGAAGGCAATCACCAACGCCGCTGCTTGTCCGGCCACCAGGAGCAAGCGCTCGCGAGCAACCCGGCCTCGCTCTGCGAGGTTGTCGATCGTGGTCAACGGCGCCGTCATCCGGACGAGCGAGTCACCGCGCTCGAGCCGGATGATCGCCCGCCGCAGCCGCTCGGCGAGCCCGGGCAGCGCGAAGCCGCGCACCTTGTCTGGGTCGAGGGGCGCGCTGTACACGACCGTGCTGCCGTCCTCCTCGACCAAGGGCGCGAGGGAGGTTGCCAGCGACTGAACGAGGAGCGCCTCGTTTCCGAGCTCGGACCGATCGGGAAGGAGCTGTGGCTGCAGCGAGCCACCGCCGACGATGAGCGCGAATCGCCGCTTGCCAAGTGGGACTCGCTGGCCGAGGCGCGCGCGGCCCGCCAAGGAGAGCGCCTCGCAGACGCGGCCCTGACAGCCCACGGGTAACCGCCCACGGTCGACGACCACGTCCTGCCGCGGCTCGCCCGCGACAACGAGACGTATCCCTTGCGGGTCATCTGGATCGATCGAGTGCCAGACCTGAACGCGCCTTGTCGGGGTCGTGACGCCGTCGAAGCTCCGGAACGTCTGCTCCACCGGCGTTGCGCGGAAGTCTGTCTCCAGCGGAAGCGTGTAGTAGCGCACGCGGATCGAGCGGTACTTCGGAGGCTCGGACCGGAGGTGCAGGCGCACGCTCTTCTCCTGTGCCAACGCTGCCGTCACGCTGCTCCACCCAATCAGCACTCCGGCGCCGGCAAGAGCACCGACCAGGGCCACTACCGAAAGGGCGCGCGACCGCAGCCGCCGGAACGCGAAGCGGGCTGGTGCGCGAACCTGTCCCATGCGTCAGTCGATCAACGAGCCTTTAGCCACTCCCGCGGGCCTCCCGCGTGCCGCGCGTATTCCATATCGGTACTGGATGACCGCCGCCGCACGGGCACCCTTTAAATACCCCAGATCTCGTCTGCCACCTCGACGATGAGGCGCAGCTTCGCCCACTGCTCCTCCTCCGTCAGGACGTTGCCCTCCACCGTCGACGAGAAGCCGCACTGCGGCGACAGACAGAGCTGATCGATCGGCGCATGCTTCGCCGCCGCCTCGATGCGGCGTTTGATCTCATCTTTAGATTCGAGCTCGCCGCGCTTCGTCGTGACGAGTCCGAGCACGACCTGCTTCTCGCCCTTCGGCAGGAAGCGGAGCGGCTCGAAGCCACCGGAGCGCTCGTCGTCCCACTCCATGAAGTAGCCGTCGACTTCCAGCTCGTTCAAGAGCGCCTCGGCGACGAAGTCGTAGCTCCCTTCGGCTGCCCAGGCAGAGCGGAAGTTGCCGCGACACATGTGCGTCGTCACGCTCATGCCCTCGGGTCGCGCGGCCAGCGACTCGTTGATGTGGCCGATGTACTCCACGTGCTGGCGCTCCGGATCGCCGCCGATCGACGCGACGTACTCGCGTTGGTGCGGGTCGTTCATGTACGCGAGGCTCGTGTCGTCGAACTGGAGGTACGTGCACCCGAGCTCGCCGAGACGGCGCACCTCCTCGGCGTACGCCTTCGTCAGATCGCTCCAGAACAGGCCGAGCTCCGGGTAGACGGCCGGGTCGATCGCTGCCCGACCGGCGCGGTAGTGGACCATGCTCGGCGACGGGATCGTCAGCTTCGGCAGGTTCGTCGCCACCGTCTCGCGGAGGAAGCTGAAGTCGTCGCCGAAGATCGTTCGCGAGACGCCAAGCTTGCCGTCGACGTGCAGAGCTGCAGGCGTGAACTCGATGTCGCCGTCGGCGCGGTGGAACTTGACGGAGATGTGCCCGGCCTCTTTCGAGATTCCGTCCAGCGAATAGATGAAGTCCATGTGCCACGACGCGCGGCGGAACTCGCCGTCGGTGGCCGACTGCAGGCCCGTCTCTTCCTGCTTGCGGACGACGTCCCGGATCGCCTCGTCCTCGATGCCGCGGAGCTCGGCGGCATCGATCGTGCCGGCGGCGAAGTCGTCGCGCGCCTTCAGCAGCCCTTTCGGCCGCAGCAGGCTGCCGACGTGGTCGCCACGGAACGGCGGCTTCGTCCTCTTCATCCGATCGCGACTCCGACGTAGTTCTCCGCGAGCGACCGCGCGGCGGACTCCGACGTCGTCACCCAGCGGAGCTGCGAGAGCTGCAGCTTCCGGTCGAACGGGTCATCGGAGATTCGATGCAGCATCGTCGTCATCCAGTATGAGAAGTGCTCTGCCCGCCAGACCCGGCGCAGGCACGTCTCGGAGTACCCGGCGAGGCCACTCTCGTCGCCTGTCCGGTACCGGCGGTCGAGTGCGTCTGCGAGTACGGCGACGTCCGCGATCGCGAGGTTGAGGCCCTTCGCGCCGGTCGGCGGCACGATATGCGCGGCGTCGCCGGCGAGATAGAGCCGCTCGTGCTGCATCGGCTCCCCGACATAGCTCCGCATCCCCGTCACGCCCTTCTCGAGAACCGGCCCGTCGTGCAGCGTCCACCCCTCGAGCGCCGTCCGCTCCCGGAGCTCGGCCCAGATGCGCTCGTCCGACCAATCGTTCACGTCCTCGTCGTGCGCGACCTGGATGTAGTAGCGCGACAGCTGCGGCGAACGAAGCGAGAGGAGCGCAAAGCCGCGCTCGTGGTGCGTATAGACCAGCTCGTCCATCGACGGCGCGACGGCGGCGAGAATGCCGAGCCATCCGAACGGGTACTCCCGCTCGAACGTCTGCGCCGGCACAGCCGACCGGCAGACGCCGTGGAAGCCGTCGCAGCCGGCGATGAAGTCGCATGCCAACTCGCCGCCCGCGTGGTGGATGACGCCGGATTCCGCATCCACGCGCTCGACAGCCGTCTCGAAGTGCAGCGGCAGCCCGCTCGCGAGCCGGGCCGCGATCAGATCTTTCACGACCTCGGTTTGGCCGTAGATCATGATCCCTCGGCCGACGAGCTCGTGCATTGGAATGTGGTGGCGCTCACCGTCGAACTGGAGGTAGATGCCGTCGTGCGGGATCCCCTCCGCGTCCATCCGCGCGCCGACGCCTGACTCTCGCAGCAGGTCGGCGACGCCCTGTTCGAGCACGCCCGCTCGGATCCGGTGCTCGCAGTACTCACGGGTTCGAGCTTCGAAGACGACCGTCTCGATTCCGCGCAGCTCGAGCAGTCGTGCCAGCGTCAGCCCGGCGGGGCCCGCGCCGACGATCCCGACCTGCGTCATCATCGCTCGAAGAGCGCCGCCTGGCCCTGGCCGACACCGACGCACATCGTGGCCACGCCGTAGCGGCCGCCGCGCCGACGAAGCTCGTGGAGGAGCGAGACGACGAGCCGCGCGCCGCTCATGCCGAGCGGGTGCCCGATCGCGATCGCACCGCCGTTCACGTTCACCTTCTGCTCGTCAAGGTCCAGGTCTCGGATCACGGCCAGCGACTGCGAGGCGAACGCCTCGTTCAGCTCGACCAGGTCGAGTTGCTCGACGCCGACGCCGGTCCGCTCGAGCAGCCTGCGCACCGCCGGCACCGGGCCGATCCCCATCACGCGCGGGTCGACACCCACGACCGCCGAGCCGACGAACGCGCCCAGCGGCTCAATGCCGAGATGGCGGGCCTTCTCCTCCGACGCGACGACCACGGCGGCTGCGCCGTCGTTGATCCCAGACGAGTTGCCGGCCGTCACCGTCCCGCCGCCGCGGAACGCAGGCTTGAGCGACGCGAGCTTCTCGGCGGACGTGTCAGGGCGCGGATGCTCGTCGCGAGTCGTCTCGCCGATCGGCACGAGCTCATCGTCGAACCGACCCGCCTCAGCGGCCGCCGCCCAGCGCCGCTGCGAGCGGAGCGCGAACCCGTCCTGCTCCTCGCGCGAGACGCCCCAGCGCTCGGCGACGTTCTCGCCCGTCTCGCCCATCGCCTCGAGCGGGAACTTCTCCTCGAGCCGCGGGTTGGGAAAGCGCCAGCCGAGCGTCGTGTCGTACATCAGGCGATCGCCTCGCGGAAACGCGTGCTCCGGCTTGGCGGTGACGAGCGGCGCGCGCGACATCGACTCGACGCCGCCCGCGACGAAGAGATCGCCGTCGCCCGCGATCACTGCGTGACAGGCACCGACGATCGCCGCCAGCCCCGAGGCGCACAGGCGGTTGACGGTCAAGCCGGCGACCGAATCCGGCAGCCCGGCGAGCAGCAGGGCCATCCGCGCGACGTTGCGGTTGTCCTCGCCCGCCTGGTTCGCGCAGCCGAGCCACACGTCCTCGATGTCGGCTTCGGGGACCCCGGCACGATCGACGGCCGCGCGCACAGCAATCGCCGCCAGGTCGTCCGGCCGCACATCCGCGAGCGCACCGCCGTAGCGGCCCACCGGGGTGCGCACCGCCGAGAGGATCACCGCGCGCGTCACTCGGAGAGCACCTCCTGCGCGATCGCGAACGCGCGGTTCGCGGCCGGAACCCCGCAGTAGACGGCGGACTGCAGCAGTACTTCTTTGATCTCGTCCGGAGTGAGGCCGTTCCGCAACGCGGCGCGCACGTGCATCGCGAGCTCCTCGTGGTGGTTGAGCGCAGTCAGCGCCGTCAGAGTGATGCAGCTGCGCGTCTTCCGGTCGAGCCCCGGCCGCGCCCAGATCTCGCCCCATGCGTAACGCGTGATCAGGTCCTGGAAGTCCGCCGTGAACTCGGTCGTCTCGGCGACTGCCCGGTCGACGTGCTCGTCGCCGAGCACCTCGCGCCGCACGCGCATGCCGTCGTCCGTCATAAGTGCTCCTCCAGCAGTCGGTTGAACTCGTCGGCGCGCTCGACGTTCGCGAGGTGCGCAGCGTCCGAGATCACCTCGAGGCGCGCGCCGGGGATCCGCGAAGCGATCAGCTCACCGTGCTCGGGCGGCGTCGACGGATCTTGCTCGCCTGCGATCACGAGTGTCGGCGCCTCGATTGCGCCGAGGTCCCCGCGGACGTCCCAGCGGCTCAGCGCGTCGCAACAGCGCGCGTAGCTCTCGCGATCGGTCGACAGGAACATCTCGCGGAACCCACCCGGGGCGCCGGCGACAAACCAGCGGCCGAGCACCGCATCCACGATCGCCTCGAGGCCCTCGTCGCGCACGAGCGCGGCACGCTCATTCCACTGGGCCGGCTCGCCGAAGCGGGCGGAGGTGCAGGCGAGGACGAGCTTGTCGAGCCGCTCGGGCGCGGTCAGCGCGAGCTGCATGCCGACGGCTCCTCCGAGCGAGAGGCCGACGAACGAGAAGCGGTCGTCGACTCGTTCGAGCACGCGCGCAGCGAGGTCGGCGACCGTGCGCACATCGGCCCCGGGCGCATCGCCGTGGCCGGGATGCTCCACGCGTACTACACGCCGTCCGTTCAGCACCGGCGCCTGTCCGTCCCAGATCGCGGACGTCGCCCCGAGCGATCCGCAGAACACGACCGTCACCGGCGGTGGAGGGCGAGCCCCCGGTCGATGAAGGCTTCCGCCGAGCCGAGGTAGTCGTCCGGCCGCGCCGAGTCGTCGCCTACACGCTCCGCTTCGGACAGCGTCTCGGCAGCGATGTTCGCGCGCATGCGCTCCCGGTCGACCTCGAGACCGTCGAGCGAGCGACCGACAGCCGCCGCTGCGCCGCCCGCCGCTGCAAGCGCCATCTGCAACGCGTGCCACTCGGCGTGCCACGCCCCGAACGCGCGCTCATGCTCGTGCACGCCGTAGAGCAACCCGACGTTCGCGTGCACGTGCCGAACGCACGCATTCGCAAGCACGGCCGCGACCGGATTCCGCTTGTGCGGCATCGTCGAGGAGGCGCCGCCGACAGCTTCCGCGACCTCCCCCACCTCGGTCTGCGCGAGCAGGCAAATGTCGGTGGCGATCTTGCCGAGCGCGGTGGCCGCGGTCGCAAGCGCCCCGGCGAGATCGACGAACGGCGTGCGTCGCGTGTGCCAAGGGAGCGCAGGCTCGGGAAGCTCGAGCTCCGCGGCGTAGAGCCGGAGCAGCTCAACGCCCTCGTCGCCGACGGCCGCGAGCGTCCCCGCCGCGCCGCCAAGCTGCGCCGGTAGCACGACGCGCATCAGTCGCTCGCGTGCCTCGACGATGCCGACGAGCCAGCCCGCGGCCTTGTAGCCGAACGTCGTCGGCACCGCCTGCTGCAGGAGCGTCCGCGCAGCCATCACCGTGCGTCGATGCTCGTCGGCGAGCTTCGCGCAGAGATCGGCGACTCGCGCGAGATCGATGCGCTCGCACGCCGAACGCGCGACGAGCACCGCAGCGGTGTCGAGCACGTCCTGGCTCGTCGCGCCGCGGTGAACGTACGCACCGTGCTCTTCGCCGACGCGATCGCGCAGCGCCCTCACGAGCGGCTCGACCGGATTCCCTGCAGCTCGGCCCTGCTCCGCCAGCTCCGCGAAGTCGAAACGGTCGGCTTCGCACTGCTCGGCGATCGCCGCGGCGGCCGACGCCGGAACGACGCCGGCGAGCGCGCCCGCATTCGCGAGCGCGCGCTCGGCGTCGAGCATCGCCTCGAGCCAGGCGCGGTCCGAGAGGGCGTCCTCCAGCTCGTCGGGGACGAAGATCGCCGCGAACGGTCTCACGTGGCGAAGAACACCGTCTGCGACTCGCCCTGCATGCGGATATCGAACCGCAATCCGTCGCCGTCGGTCTGGGCGACGAGCGTCGCGCGCTCGTTCGGTGTCATTGACGAGAGGACGGGGTCGGCCGCGTTCGCCTCCGCCTCGTCGGGAAAGTAGAGGCGCGTCAACTGGTGACGAAGGAGCCCGCGCGCGAAGACGTAGAGGTCGTAGCGCGGCGCCTCACCGCCCACCCCCGGCGGTTTCGCAAGCACGAACTCGAACCGGCCCTCCGGGTGCGTGCCGCAGCGCCCCCACGCTCGCGCCGGCTCCGACCAGACCTCCACGAGCCCGTCCGGGATCGGCTCGCCGGCGCCGTCGAGCAGCACCCCGGTGACACGAACACCAGCTGCGTCGAGCTTGTTGTCCGTGCGACGACAGAGACCGATGGAGTAGAACGGCCCGACGGTCTGCGACGGCGTGTGCGGCAGCGTCACGACCGCTCCATCGGAGTCGGCCCGAGCACGATGTCCCAACGGAACCCGAGGGCCCACTCCGGCTCGGTGCGCTCGAAGTCGAGCTCGGCGACAAGGCGGGCGCGTGCGGCCGGATCGCGCACGGCGTTGAAGATCGGGTCGAATGCAAACAACGGG
>JBKPRG010000136.1:0-14615 GCA_046765815.1 Actinomycetota bacterium | reverse complement strand
CGCGCTGTGCCGCGCGGAGAGCGTTGTCCTCGAGGCCGGCGCCCGCGGATTCGAGAAACCCGGGCGCGACCGCGTTGACCCGGATTCCCTGCACGGCCAGCTCCTTCGCGACTGCGCGGGTGAAGCCGAGCACGCCGGCCTTGGCAGCCGAATAGTGCGGATAGCCGACGCAGCCGTCCACGCCGCAGACGGACGCGATGTTCACGATCGAGCCGCCGCGCCCCGCCATCGACCTGGCAGCTGCGCGCGTACCGTAGAACGTGCCGTCGAGATGGACGGCGAGCATCGCGCGCCACTCGTCGTCGGGCAGGCGGACGAGCGCGTCGAGCGGCGTCCGCACCTCGCCCTCGGCTGCTTCGGCGAGCTGGCGCTCCGCCACCGGCGCGATCCGCTGCGCCTGGGCGGCGGCGGCGATGCCCGCGTTGTTCACCCAGACATCGATCGGCCCGAGCTTCGCTTCCACTTCCGCGGCAGCCGCGTCGACGGACGCGCTGTCGCTGACGTCGCAGGGGACTGCGACGCCGGCGGCGAGCTTCGCCGTCAGCTCTGCCGCGTCGACGTTCACCTCCAGGACCGCGACGCGTGCGCCCGCCCGGGCGAGGCGGAGAGCGATCGCCTCGCCGAGCCCCGACCCGCCGCCGGTGACGACGGAGACCTTGTCCTCGAGCGTCACGTCTTAGACGTAGTCGAGTGTGTGGAGGGCTCGCTCGAGTGCGCCGAGGAATCCGTCGATGTCCGCCTCCGTGATCTCGGTGCTGATCAGGAAGTAGCCGAGCGACATCTGGTAGTAGCCCTCGTTCATCAATGCGAGGTGGAGGTTGACGATCTTCTGGCGGTCGCTCTGCATGCGCGTCCGGTAGTCGCACACGCGCTCGGCGGCCCAGTGCATGCCGAAGAGATGGCCGAGCCCGGTCGAGTGAAGCGGCACGTCGTAGCGCCGCCCGAGCTCGTCGATGCCCTCGCGCGCGCGATCTCCGATGGCCTGCACCCGCGCGTGCACCTCGGGCGTCAGCAGCTCGAGCGCGGCGACGCCCGCCGCGAGCGACGCCTGGTTGCAACCGAACGTCGACACGGACGCGACCGGTGCCTTGCCGCCGTAGAGCTCCGGATCGAGCAAGTCCATGATCTCCCTGCGGCCGCCGACCGCCGACATCGGCAGTCCGCCGCCGATCGCCTTGCTCATCGTCGTCAGGTCCGGGGTGACGCCGTGGTACGCCTGGGCGCCGCCGTACGCGATCGGGAAGGTGACGACCTCGTCGAAGATCAGCACGATGCCGAGCCGAGCAGTGACGTCGCGGAGCCGCTGCAGGTACTCGGTCGAGGCGTCGATCATTCCCGCAGCGCCCTGGACCGGCTCGATGAGGACCGCCGCGACCTCGTCGGCCGCGCGCTCCAGGATCTCCTCGGCGCCGTCGGGGTCGTTGAACGGGATCTCCAGCAGCTCGCCCGGCACTGTCGGAGCGACACCGGCGGGAACGCGGTTCGGGTTGATGCCGACCGTCGAGCTGCCGACGACCGTGTGGTCCGCGTGACCGTGGTAGCTCCCCTCCGCCTTCGCGATCTTGATCCGGCCGGTGTGGGCGCGCGCGAGGCGCATCGCCAGCAGGTTCGCCTCGGTGCCCGAGACGAGGAAGCGGACGCGGTCGATCGACGGCATCCGCTCGACGAGCAGCGATGCCATCCGGTAGCTGAGCTCCCAGTCGGGGCAGCCGAACTGGACGCCCTTCTCGAGCTGCGCGACGATCGCGTCGCGGATCGTCTCGTTCGCGTGGCCGTGGATCATCACCCAGTCGCCGATCCGCAGGTCGACGTACTCGTTGCCGTCGACGTCCCAGACCCGCGCGCCCTTGCCCCGCGTGAGCAGCACCGGATACGGAAGCTGGTACCACATGCCGCCGCCGTGACCCGTCGGGATCAGCGGCTTCGTCCGCTCGAGCAGCTCGAGGGAGCGTCTCGTCCGGTCGCGATACTTCCGCTCCTCGGCCGCGTCGAGGGCAATCCCCTCGGCCGCCGCGGACGCCGTCGTGGTCATGAATTGAATTTACTTCAGTTCATACGATAGTGTCAAGCCCGGTGTTCACCGGCATCAACCACGTGTGTATCGCGACGCGAGACCTCGATCGCGCGGTCCGCGTCTGGGCCGACCGCTACGGCGTCGGACCCTGGAGCATCTATACGAAGGACGGGTCGAACATGACCGCGGCGGTTCACGGGGCGCCGACCGAGTTCGCGATGCGGGTCGCCCTCGCCTCGCTCCCGTCGGGCGCACGGATCGAGATCATCGAGCCACTCGACGACGGGAGCCCGTACGCGCAGTCGCTCGCCGCGAACGGGGGCGCCGACCACGTCCACCACGTCCGCTTCGACGTGGCCGACTACGACGCCGCCGCTGCGAGGCTCCGCGGGCTCGGGCTGACGGAGATCATGGACGCGCGCTTCGCCGGCGCCGGCGGCTCGTTCGCGGGTACGTACTTCGCGACGCAGTCCGACCTCGGGCTCGTGGTCGAGGTCGGCGGCGCGCCCGCAGGCTTCGCGATGCCGCCGCCGGAGCGCGTCTACCCGGAGAGCACTTCGCCGGCTGCCTCGAACGCCGGCTCGAGCACCGCGTCGCCGCCGTAGACGGCGGCCCAGAGGAGCGCGGTCAGGAGCTGGCCCGGCGTCACACCGAGCGCCCGCGCGAGCTGCGCCGCGCGGCGCAGCGGCTTTGGCTCGAGCTGGATCGCGTGCAGGTGCAGCGCGAGCAGTGGGAGCATCTGCGCCGGGAGCGCGCCGCGCACCGTGGTCTCGTAGCGCGCCCGCAGCGTCTTCAAGCTCGCCGGCCGTGCCCGGGCGAGGGCCTCGACGTGCGCCGGCACCTCCCCGTAGATGCGCAGGTACCACGAGCGGATCAGCTCGTCCTCGCCCGGCAGCAGCTCGTCGGACGACAGGTCGATACCGGAGCGGAGGCTCGCCACGTCGGGAGCCCAGCCCGCCGGCCACTCGATGCCGGTCGCGGCGTCCGGCGCCTCGTGCCACTCGCGCAGGTACTGGTCTCCGACCTCCGCGAACGCGTTCAGGCCGCGCGGGCCCCCGTGGAAGGCGCCGAAGGCGAGCGCCTCGAGCACCTCGGCCTTCGTCGCACCGAGATTCCGCATCGTGACGATCTCGTACAGCGCGCCCTTGCCCAGGCCGAGCGCGAAGTACGTGTGGACATACATCAGCACGCCCGCCGCGAGCGGCAGCTCCTCGAAGGTGAAGATGTGCCGCCGCAACCGCTTGAACCACGTCGGATCGTGCTCGATCGCGAAACGGGCGAACGGCGACAGGTCGAGGTCACCGACGTCGTGGTGCTCGCGGTACCACGCAACCACCCGCGTCTTCTCCTCGTCGGTGAAGGTGTCGGTCGTGAAGTCGACACCGGCGCCGAGGAACTCGCGGCTCATGGAACGACCACCGCGCGCCCTTCGACCTCTCCGTCGTGCAGACGCCGGTAGCCGTCGGGCGCTTCCTCGAGCGCGAGCCGCTCGACTGCGATCTCGATCGCGCCCGCACGCGCCAGCGCGACGACTTCGTGCAGCTCCGGCAGCGTCCCCCAGGTCGGACGCGTCAGCGACCATTCGAGCGGCGCCTCGCCGAAAGTCATCGGGAAGGTGCCGCCGCCGAGACCGACCAGCGCGACACCGCCGCCGATCTCGAGCGTCCTCGCGGCAAGCGCCAGTGTGTCGTCATTGCCGACGAAGTCGAGCACGAGCGCCGCCCCGCCCCCGAGCTCCTCACGTACCTCCGCCGCGCCGACCTCTCGCGCGTCGAGTGCAACATGGGCGCCGAAGCGCAGCGCGAGCGCACGCGACACCTCGCGCACGTCGAGCGCGAGTACCCGCGCGGGAGACAGCGCCCGCAGCAGCTGTACGGCAACCGAGCCGAGCCCGCCCACGCCGATCACGACCGCCGACGATCCGGGCACCAGCCGCGGAAGCTCCGGCTTGAGAGCGTGGTACGGCGTGAGCGCCGCGTCCGTCAGCGGCGCGGCGGCGGCCGGATCGAGCTCGCCGAGCGGCACGAGCAGGCGGGTCGAGGGGACGAGGACGTACTCCGCAAGGCCGCCGTCATAGCCGAGCCCGCAGCCCGCGCCCGGTCGCGCGAAGCGGTTCGGGCAGAGGTTCTCCGCGCCCCGGATGCACTGGACGCAAACGCCACAGCCCCAGGGCCCGTAGACGAGGACGCGGTCGCCGACGGCGAAGCCGCCCGCGCCGGCGCCGAGCGCCGCAACCGTGCCCGCGGTCTCGTGGCCGAGCGTGAACGGCAGCCGCCACGGCAGCTTTCCCTCCGGCCATCCCATGAGGTGCAGGTCGGAGTGGCAGAGACCCGCGCCTCCGACCGCGACGAGCACCTCGCCCGGCCCGGGCTCCGGCACGGCAACCTCGCGCACCTCCGGTTCGGCCTGCCAGCGGACGAGCTGGACCGCGCGCATCAAGTCAGCAGCCCGGCGAACTTGAGGCGTGCCGCGTCGCGACGCTTCGGCACGTACTCGGTCGGTAGCCCGTCCTCGGGCGCCTCGTAGGCGCGCAGGATCTGCCGCGCGACGGACTCGCGGTGAACCTCGTCGGCGCCGTCGACGAAGCGCGCGTGCCGCGCGTACCGGTAGAGCATCTCGAGCGGCATGTCGGTCGAGTAGCCGAGGCCGCCGTGGATCTGCAGCGCCCGGTCGACGACGTCGTGCAAGACCTTCGCGCCGAAGAACTTGATCAGGGAGACGTCCGCACGCGCCGCACTCGACCCGTGGCGATCGATCTTCCACGCCGCATGCAGGGTCATCAGCCGCGCAGCCTGCATCTCGGCAGCGGAGTCGGCGATCCAGTTCTGCACGGTCTGCTTGTCGCGCAGAAGCCCGCCCCGCACCTCGCGGTAGACCGAGCGCTCGCAGAGCATGTCGAACGCGCGCCGGGCGACACCGAGCCAGCGCATGCAGTGGTGGATCCGGCCCGGCACGAGCCGGTGCTGCGCGACCAAGAAGCCGTCGCCCTCCTCGCCGAGCAGCGCGTCCGGCGGCAGGTGAACGTCCTCGTAGTAGATCTCGGTGTGCCCGCCGAGCATCCCCCAGTGCTCGTACGGGTGCTCCATGTTCGGGACGTCGCGCACCATGTTGACGCCGGGTGCGCCGGCAGGGACGAGAAACATCGACGCGCGCCGATGCGGCGCAGCATCCGGATCCGTCACCGCCATGACGACGAGGAAGTCGGCGATCGAGCCGTTCGACGTGAACCACTTGTGGCCGGCGAGGACGTAGCTCCCGTCGGCTTGCCTCGTGGCGCGCGTGCGGAGGCTGGTGGGATCGGACCCCGCGACCTCGGGCTCCGTCATCGAGAACGCGGACTTGAGCTCGCCTGCAAGCAACGGATAGAGCCAGCGCTGCTTCTGCTCCTCCGTTCCGGCGAGGGCGATGATCTCGCTGTTGCCGGAATCCGGCGCCTGGCAGCCGAACGCGTTCGGGGCGAAGATCGACGTCCCGAGGATCTCGTTCATCAGGCCGAGCTTCACCTGGCCGAATCCCTGCCCGCCGAGCTCCGGCGGGAGGTGCGCCGCCCACAGGCCGCGCTCGCGCACCTGCTCCTGCAGCGGTGCGTAGATCCGCTCCAGCTCGGCCTGCCCGATCGCGTGCTGGATCGTCTCGATCGGCCAGATCTCCTCGCGAACGAATCGGCGCATCCACTCGAGCTGCTCCTCGAACTCCGGCTCGGTCGAAAAGTCCCACGCCACGCTGTATGCTCCTTCCAACTTGAGTTCAGTTCATTTTCGCCATTCGGACGCTGCCCCGTCAAGCGGCGTCGTGCTGTTCACACATCCGGGCTGACCGCTCTGTGGACTGACCAAGGAGTTCCTTGGTGCAAACGGCGTGGTGTTCGAGACGGTCGTGATCAGCGAGCGGCGCGAGCGCTGGCTCGCGGCGGGCTCGCCGCCGGTGCCGACCCTCGTGCTCGACGGCGTCCCCCACGCTCTGCTGCACCCGGGTCACGCAGGGGTGCTGCTCGGCCTCGAGCCGCCGCCCGCGCTCCGCGACGCGTCGTGGGTCGCGGCGGACGTCGACGCTGTCGTCGAGGCGTGGCTCGAGCTCGCCGAGGCGACGCCGTGGCCGGTGCTGACGGCACCCGGCGTCGTGCTGGGCCGCACGCCGCTCGCACTGACCGTCGACGCCCTGGTCGGCATCGCCGCGCTGACCGGCGCGCTCTGGACCGGCTGGTTTCACTGGCCCGGGAATCCCGAGACCGGCGCGACGGGCGACGCCGAGATCGGGCCGTACGAGGCGTCGGTCGTCGCAGGCATCGTCACCCGCGACGACCTGCTCGGCTTCACGCGACGCGTCGCGCGCGGCTGGCGCGACGCACTCGCCGAGCACGCGGAGACGCTGCGCGACGAACCGGCGCGGACGGTATGGACGCCACGCGGCGAGCTGACGCTGGTCGAGCTGCTCGAGGCGCAGCGCCTGCACTGCGCCGGCCACTACCGGCAGGCGACTGCGACTCGGGGCGTGGTGCGAACGCTCGACCTCGCGACGCTGCCCGGGCTCGTCCTGGCGGACTCGCTCGCCTAGCGGGAGAGCACCGCGCACGCGCTGACGCCCGGCGCGCCGTAGACGTGCGTGAAGCCGACCTGCGGCTCGTTCGACACCTGCCGCTCCCCCGCCTCGCCGCGGAGCTGCGCGACGATCTCGTAGACCTGACGCAGCCCGGAGGCGCCGACCGGCTCCCCGTTCGCGAGGCAGCCGCCGTCCGTGTTGACGGGCAGCCGTCCGTCGATGCGCGTCGCGCCGCTCGCGTACAGCTCGGGCTGCTCGCCGTGGTGGCACAGACCGCACTCGGCGAGATGGATCAGCTCGGCGCCGGATTCCGTGTCCTGCAGCTGCGCGACGTCCACCTCCTCCGGCGCGACGCCGGCGGACTCGAAGGCAGCGTGCGCGGCGTCGACCGACGGCGAGGGCGCGATCTCGAGCGGAAGGGACGGGCTGAAGACCTCGAACGTCCCTGCGCGCCGCGTGCGGAACGCGACCGACCGCAGCCATACCGGCCGCGCGTCGGGCAACCGGTCGAGATACTCGCGCCGGCAGACGACGACCGCGACGGCGCCCTCACCGGGCGAGCACAGCATGTACTGCCGCAAGGGATGCGCGAGCATCGGCGACGACTCGATCTGCTCGACGGACAGCGGCGTTCGGCGCCACGCGTGAGGCGTCCGCGCGCCGTTGGCATACGCCTTCTCCGCGACCTGCGCGAGCGTCCGCACGGGTATCGAGTGGTCGTGCATGTAGCGCTGCAGCTTCGTGCCGAAGAACTGCGTCGTCACCATCAGACCGTCCTCGCCGTACCACCGCGGAAGCGACCAGTCCGCCGGGTCGTTCTGGAAGGCGCCGCGTGGATGCTTGTCGAAGCCGACGACGAGGCCGACGTCGTACTCTCCGGAGCGGATCGCCGTAACCGCAGCTACGAGAGAGGAGCCGCCGGTCGCGCAGCCGTTCTTCACGTTGACGAACGGGAGCCCAGTCGGACCGAGCTCGGACACCATCGTGTCGGCGTTGCCGCCGTCCTCGCTGCCGCCGTAGGCGAACTGGATGTCCCGCCACTCGACACCCGCGTCCGCGAGCGCCTCGTGCACGGCGAAGGCACCCATTGCCAGCGCGCTCAGGCCCTCGTGGCGTCCGAATGGATGGATGCCGATGCCTGCGACCGCGACGTCGGTCATGGCTCGAGCGGCGCGAACGCGTATGTCGTGCGGCCTGCGCGCTCGACCGCGACGACCTCCATCTCCATCCCGATCCGAAGCCCTTGCGCCGCCGTCAGCCGCCCCTCGACGCGCAGCAAGCCGGGAAACTCGAGATAGCCGACGCCGTACGGCTCGAACTCGCCTTCGGCGACATACGGGGGCTTCGGCTCGAAGCCCTGCGTCGTCCAGGTCCACAGCGTCCCGCGGCCGGGCAGCAGCTCGCGCTCCGTCTCGCCCCCGCACGACGGGCAGCGTCCGCGCAGCGGGAAGGTCAGTCCGGCGCACGCGCGGCAGCGGCCGGCGACGAGGCGCGCGTGCCCGTCGACGATCTCGAGCTGACCGTCGTCCAGGGCGACGCTCAGCCGACCGCTTCCCGGTTCGTCGCCTTCGTGCGGTCCCACGTCGCCGGCGTGATGCCGGCCTCGCGCAGCTCCGCCTTCTTGAGCTTGTGCGACTCCGTCCGCGGGAGCACGTCCATGTACTCGACGAAGCGGGGCAGCCAGTACGCAGGCATGCGCGGCTCGAGGTACTCCACGAGGTCGGAGGGATCGAGGTCCGCATCGGCCTCGAGCACGACGCAGACCTTCACCTCCTCGTCGCCTGCGTCCTTGTGCGTGTCCGGGTTTTTGACCGCGATCGCCGCAACGTCCTTGACGAGCGGATGCGTCAACACCTCGGTCTCGACCTCGAACGACGAGATGTTCTCGCCGCGACGGCGGATCACGTCCTTGATTCGGTCGAGGAAGTAGAAGTTGCCGTGCTCGTCCTGCGTGAACTGGTCCCCGGTGTGGAACCAGCCGTTGCGCCAGGCCTCGGCCGTCGCCTCGGGCATGTTCTTGTAGCCGGAGTTGATCGTCCAGGGCAGCGTGTGCCGCGCCACGAGCTCCCCCGGGGTGTTCGGCGGCACGGGGATGTCGTTCTCGTCGACGAGCCGCAGCTGGTAGTGCACGGGATCGGCCGCACGACCGCAGCTCTTGCCGTCCACCGGGTCGAGGTCCGAGACGATCGGCACCGGCACCTCGGTCATGCCGTACGCCGTGTAGATCCGGACGCCGTAGCGGCGGGCGAACTCCTCGTGCTGCGAGAGCGGGCCCATGTAGACCGTGCGCAACGGGTTGTCGGCATCGTCGGGCTTCTCGGGCTGGTTGAGCATGAACGTCACCATCCCGTGGATGACGATCGTCGCAGTCGCCTCGAAGCGGCGGACGTCGTCCCAGAAGCGACTGGCGCTGAAGCCCTTGTTGAGGGCCATCGAGCCGCCCGCGCGCAGCATCGAGTACGTGATGCCGGTGCCGGCGGTGTGGAACATCGGCAGCGAGCTGAGATAGCGGTCGTCCTCGGTGACGTACGGCAGGACGAAGCAGTTCGAGTAGTTCCAGAACGCCGCGTGCGCGGCGCGGACGCCCTTTGACGGGCCGGTCGTGCCCGAGGTGTAGATCAGGCTCAGGTCGTCCCACGGCTCGACCGGCCGCGGTAGCTCCGGCCTCGTGTCGGGAACGCCGTCCAGCAGCTCCTCCATCGACACCGTCTCCCACGGCAGCTTCAGCGGGGCGCCGCCCCCGACGACAACCACCTTCTCGAGGTGCGGCAGGTCGAGGCCGGGCAGGCGGTCGACGAGCTCGCGGTGGGCGACGAGGATCTTCGACTCGGCGAGGTTCAGCGTGTGCTCGAGATAGCCTCCGCGCGCCGCGAGGTTCAGCGGCGCGTAGGCGGCGCCCGCCGCGTTCGCGCCGAACCAGGTCCGGAGCACGTCGGGCCCGGTCGGTTGCCACGAGGAGATGTAGTCGCCGAACTCGACCCCGAGGCGCTGCAGGCCCTGTCCGGTGCGCCATGCCTCGTGAACGGAGTCGGCGCGTGTCCACTGCTCGTCCTCGAACAGAACGAAGAGCTTGTCCGGATCGGCGGCGGCGCGCGCCGCCAGGAGGTCGGGTACCACGCACTCCTCGCGCGTCGGAAACTGAGGCTCGTCAGGCATCATCCCTCGCAAATTGCTTACTGAACTGAACTCGTATAAGCTACGCGGATGCCACGGCACTGTCAACAACCGTGACCGTCGCTCAACTCCCGCTGCCGGTTCCGTGGCTGGGATCGGTGAACGTCTGGCTGCTCGAGGGCGAGCCGCTGACGCTCGTCGACGCGGGACCGTCGAACGCGCGGGCCGCGACGGCGCTCGACGAGGAGCTCGCGCGCCTGGGGTACGCGGTCGAGGACATCGAGCTCGTGCTGATAACGCACCATCATCTCGACCACTCCGGCCTCGCGGGAGCAATCAAGAGACGCTCCGGCGCACGGATCGCCGCCCACCGGACAGCTGCCGAATGGGGGCGCGACTACCACCGTCACGTTGCGGCCGAACGGGGATTCACCGAAAGCCTGCTCGCCGCGCACGGCGTCTCCGCTGACCTCGTCGCGGCCACCGCTCCCTTCTTCGAGTACATCGCGAGCGACAGCGCCGACTACGAGACCGACGTCGTGCTCGCCGACGGCGACACGATCGTCGCCGGCGGGCGGACACTGCGCGTGGTCCACCGCCCCGGCCACAGTACGAGCGACACGCTGTTCGTCGACGAGGACAGCGACGAGGCGTTCGTGGGCGACCATCTGCTCGCCGAGATAACGACCGGGGCCGAGATCATGCCGACGGAGCTGCCCGGACGGGAGCGCCGGCGCTCGCTGCTCGAATACCTCGGAAACCTGCGCAAAACCGAGGCGATGCGCCTGTCCGCCTGCTACCCGGGTCACGGCCCGACGATCGACGACCACCGCGCACTAATCGGGGCGCGTCTCGACTTCCACGCGGATCGACTCGAACGCGTCGAGCGCCTCGTCGAGGACGGCTGCACGACGGCATTCGAGATCGGCCGCCGTCTGTGGTCGGACGAGGTGGCGGAGACCCAGCCGGTGTTGGTCGTGTGGGAGGTCCTCGGGCATCTCGACATCCTCGTCAACCGCCGAACCGTCGGTGAGCGCGTCGACGAGGCCGGCTGTCACCGCTTCGCGCCGAAGGAGGCGATCAGAGTTGCAGCAGGACCGAGCTGACATCGTCCCGCAACCGCTCGAGCTGTTCGACCTGACGGGTCGGATCGCGCTCGTCACGGGCGGCACGCGCGGGCTCGGCCGGGCTGTCGTCCGCGCGCTCGCACAGGTGGGAGCAGACGTGATCATCGCGAGCCGGAAGGCCGACGCGTGCGAAGAGGCGGCCGAGGAGGTGCGCCGGCTCGGCCGGCGTGCGCTGGGCCACGTCTGCCATGTCGGACACTGGGACGAAATCGACCGCCTCGTCGACGACGCCTACTCGGCGTTCGGCCGCGTCGACGTCCTCGTGAACAACGCCGGCCTCGCTCCGACCTATCCGAACCCGCAAGGAGTGACCGAAGCGCTCTGGGACAAGACGCTCGCCGTCAACCTCAAGGGACCGTTCCGGCTGACCGCGCTCATCGGCGCGCGGATGTGCGAAGGCGACGGCGGCTCGATCGTGAACATCAGCTCGATCGGGGGCGTGCGGCCGACGCGCGAGATCATCCCCTACGCCGCGGCAAAGGCCGGTCTCAATGCCCTCACGATCGGGTTCGCCGACGCGTTCGGGCCCAAGGTGCGCGTGAACGCGATCATGCCGGGACCGTTCCGGACGGACATCTCCCGCAACTGGGACCACGACGCGTTCGACGAGCGCGCGAAGACGTTCCCGCTGCGCCGGGGAGGCGAGCCGGACGAGGTCGCGTGCGCGGTCCTCTACTTCGCGAGCGCTGCGTCGAGCTTCACGACGGGCTCGGTGCTCGCGGTCGACGGCGGGGCGCAGTGGAGCCTTGCCGGCGGCGGCGACGCGGTGGCCGGCTACACGAGCATCTACGACGGCAAGCGCGACTGGACCTGAGCCCCGACCAGCTCTCCGTCCTCGCCGCGAACTGGCTGCGCTGGCCGCAGCCTGGCGAGGACGGAGCGCCGACGCCGGAGTGGCCGCTCGAGGCGGTGCTCGACGGTGTGGCCGCCGCCGGCTTCGCCGCGATCGGGCTCGACCACTACACGCTCGGCCGCGAGGACCCGAACCGGGTCGCTTCCGCGCTGCGCGCACGGGGCATCGCTTGCAGCGACGTCGGCATTGTCCGGATCGGGGAACTGCAGCGTGCGGACCTCGAGCGGCTGGCAGAGGCCGGCAGTGCTCTCGGGGCCACGCTGTGCATCGCGGCTCTCTACCGTGCGCTCCGTCACGCCGACGTCGCCCGCGAGCTTCGCGCCGCGGCCGCAGTACTCGCGCCGGCGGGCATACGGCTCGCGTTCGAGTTCACGAGCTACGGCAACACCATCTCGCTCGCCGAGGCGGTCACGATCTGCGACGACGTCGGCTGGGAGCGCTGCGGGCTGCTCGTCGACGCGTGGCACATCTTCCGCGGCGGCGAATCGCTCGCCGACGTCGCCGCGCTCGACAGCGGGCGGATCGCACTCGTACATCTCGACGACGGAGCCGCCGAGCCGCTCGCGGACGGGATGGTCGAAGGGCGCTTTCACCGGTTGCTTCCCGGCGCCGGCGCCTTCGACCTCGACGGCTTCCTCGACGCGCTCGCCGCGGCGGGCTACGCCGGGCCGGTCAGCGTCGAGGTGCTGTCGGAGGAGCTGCGGCGGCTGCCGCCGGCCGAGGGCGCGCGGCTCCTTCGGTTCAGCTCCCTGTCCAAACGGGGTCGCGCTTCTCGAGGAACGCCGCCACACCCTCCGCGGCGTCGTTCGAGTTCAGCGTGACGCCGACAGCCAGACGCTCGATCAGCATCAGCGTCTCGGTGTCTGCATCCAGGCCGCGATTGACGGCCATCTTCGTCAGCGCCATCTGGAACGGGCTCTTGTCGGCGAGGTCGGCGATGAAGGTGTCGACGACCGCGTCGAGCTCCTCGGCCGGCACGCACTTGTTGACGAGGCCCCACTCGTACGCCTCGCGCCCGCTGAGCAGCTTGCCCGTCAGCATCAGCTCCGTCGCCCGGCGCTCGCCGACGATCCGCGGGAGCCGGTACATCGGCCCGGCGCCCCCGAAGAGGGCACGCCTGATGTGGAAGTCGCCGATCTTGGCGTCCTCCGCCGCGATCGAGAAGTCGCTGTTGATCATGATCTCGAACCCGCCGGCAGTCGTGTACCCCTCATGCACGGTCACCGACGGCTTGGGGCACCGGAAAATCGCGTCGCAGATGCGCGCGGAGCGCTGCGCGACCTCGAACGCGGTCGAGGTGCCGATGAAATCACCCTGCAGCTCGTCGAGGTCGAAGCCCGAGCAGAACGTCCCCTCGCGGCCGCGGATGACGATGACGCGGACGTTCGAGTCCTCCTCGGCGCGAATCCGCGCCTCGTCGAGCTCCTGGAGCAGCTGCTGGCTGACGGAGTTCCGCTTGTGCGGCCGGTTCAGCCAGATGTGCGCGACGTGGCCGTCGACTTCGTACTGGATCGGGTCGACTTCGACTGCAAGCGGCATTGGGCATCCATCCCCTCGCTAATTGAACTGAAGTTGGGTGGTTATAGCACCGTCGCTGACGAATTGTCCAGGATTTGACTCCGACTACTGAACTGTGTTCACTTAGATAGATGACGCTGTCGACGCTTGCCGACCGCACCGCGATCGTAACTGGTTCCTCGAGCGGTCTCGGGGCGCGGTTCGCAACGGTGCTGGCTGATGCCGGCGCGAACGTCGTCGCCGCCGCACGCCGCGTCGAGCGCCTCGACGCACTCGCCGACACGCACACGCGGATCCACGCGGTCGCGTGCGACGTGACGGACGACGCCGACCGCGAGCGGCTCGTCGCCACGACATTGGAGCGCTTCGGGCGCATCGACGTTTGCGTCAACAACGCGGGCGCGTCGTCGGGCGGGCCCGACGCGCAGGTGAGCGTCGACACCTTCCGCAGCGTCCTGCGCCTGAACCTCGAAGCGGTCTTCGCGCTCTCGCAGGCGGTCGCCCAGCCGATGCGCGACCGGGGCTACGGATCCGTGATCAACGTCAGCTCGATGTTCAGCTTCGTGGCCTCCGCACCCGTGCCCGACGCCGGCTACGTCGCGTCGAAGAGCGCGGTGAACGGGCTGACGCGGGAGCTCGCGTCGCAGTGGGCGCGCGACGGCATTCGCGTGAACGCGATCGCGCCCGGATTCTTCGCCAGCGAGATGACGGCCGAGCTCGTCGAGGACGAGCGCTCCCAACGGTGGTTCGAGCGCATGTGCCCGATGGGGCGACCGGGTCGCCCCGAGGAGCTCGACGGCATCCTGCTGTTCCTGGCATCGGACGCGTCGAGCTACTGCACCGGCCAGGTCTTCGCGATCGACGGCGGGTGGACCATCCGATGAGGACGGTTCCCGGCATCGACGCCGACCGCGTCGGACGCTGGCTCGAAGAGCAGCCGCTCGGGCTGGCCGGGCCCCTCACGTTCACCCGCGTCGGCGAGGGCCAGTCGAACCTGACGTTCCGCGTCGACGACGGCGCAGGCCGCCGGCTCGTGCTGCGCCGGCCGCCCCTCGGAAAGATCCTCGCGTCCGCACACGACGTCGTGCGCGAGCACCGGATCTTGACCGCGCTGGGCCCGACCGGGTTCCCCGTCCCGCGGACGCTCGGTCTCTGCGAGGACGTCGCGGTGACGGGCGCGCCGTTTTTCGTGATGGAGCACGTCGACGGCCTCGTGCTGAGCCGCGTCGCGACCGCCGAAACGCTTGCACCCGAGACACGAGCGCAGTTGGGCCGGCAGATCGCTGCGACGCTCGCCCAGCTGCACGAGGTGGACATCGACGCCGCGGGCCTGGGCGACTTCCGGCGTCCCGAGAGCCTGATCAGCCGCCAGCTCCGACGCTGGCGGCGCCAATGGGAGGCGTCGAAAACCCGCGAGCTCACCGACATCGAGGAGGTCGCTGCATGGCTC
>JBKPRG010000135.1:0-18891 GCA_046765815.1 Actinomycetota bacterium | reverse complement strand
CGCCGCGATCGCGCGCAGAAGCCCGAAGACTGGTTGAAGCACTAGGGCGCCGGACCTCTAGCTGCCGTCGCGCAGGTCGACCAGGCGCCGTTCCGAAAGAGCGACGTGGTCGAAGCGCACAGTGCTTCCTTCACCGACCGGCGATTGCGCGATGAACCCGATCCGGACTCCGGCGACAGGCAGGCGGAACAGGCGAACAAACCGCCAGCGCTGACCGTCTGCCGACCAATGGAAAGCGAACGCCTGGCCGACGCGCGCGACGCGGAGCCAGGCGGTCGCGCCAACCACCTCGCCGTTGCAGTCGTCGGACGTCACGTCGGTCACGACCGAGACGACCATGACTTCCCCATCCGGTGACCGCTCGAGACAGACCTTCGCCCAGCTGTGATCGTCGCCGTGAACGAGCAAGACGCCCGCGTCGAACCTGTCCCGCGTCTCCACATGCAGCTGCGCGTGCAAGGTGAAGTCGCCTTCCGGCGCGGAGGTGACCAGAGCTGGAGCGGCCCGCGTCGCGTTGCCGCTGATCGGATCGATGAACCAATCAGTCCGCGGGGGCGCCTTCATCACGATCCCATCCGAGCCCTCGGTCACGTCGCCGGCGACATCGAGCCATGCGAACGACTGCCCGGCGATCAGAACGCTCATGACCGTCGCGATCGTACGGGGAACAGGTTGTCGGGGTCGTAGCGCGCCTTGATGCGGGCGAGGCGCTCGGAGTTTGCGCCGTGGTAGGCGGTCGACCAATCGTCGATGTCCGGGTCGGGGAAGTTGGGGAAGACGCCGCCCGATCCCCATTGGCGGACGCGCGACCACGACATCGTGAGCCAGTCGCGGGCGGTGTCTCGTTCTCCCGTCGACGAGTCGCCGGCGAGCGTGACCGCGTGCTTGAGCAGGAACCGCTCGCTGCGATGCGCGAACGCGGTTGCCTCCGCAGGCGTTCGGTTGTAGGCGCCTCCCCACGGAGTGAAGTCGAGCTCGCGCGCTTGACCTGTCGCTCGCTCTGCCGTGAACGCGTCGACCAGCGCGGCCACGGCCTCCCTCGGCATGCGGCGTCGGAAGAACTCCGACTTGGCGAACATGACCGGCTCGCCCCGCTGCGCGACGTCCTCACCGTCGGCGCCCGGGGCGTGGCCGGTGAGGAAGCGCTTCGCCGCCCTATGTGACAACTGCTCGAGCAACGACGAGGCTGGTTCCGCTCCGAGACGCCCGACCAGCCCGTCGAGCGCGGCTGTGGTCTCGCCCGCGGTGCCGAGCATGGCGCCGAAGAGCGTGACGACCAGCTCGTCGCGATCGCCGCCGGCGTTCACCAGCAGGCTCGCTGCGAGCTCGTCCCTCGCGTCCGGCGACCAGTCCTGCCACGCCTCGATCGCCGCCTCCGCATGCGTGAAGGGCCACCTCAGCTTGAAGCAGGTGAGCTCGTCCGCCGGCACTGTCGTGAATGCGAACCTCGTCACGACCCCGAGGTGCCCGCCGCCCGCGCCGCGCAACGCCCAGAACAGGTCCGCATGCTGGTGGTCGTCGCAGTCGACAACGCGGCCGTCTGCCAGGACGACCTGCGCGCCGACCAGCTGGTCGGAGGTCAGCCCGTACTTGCGGCCGAGGATGCCCAGACCACCGCCGAGCGTCAAGCCAGCGATTCCGACCGTCGGACAAGCGCCGGCCGCGATCGTGAGGCCGAGAGCGTCGAGCGCGTCGTAGACGTCGCCGAGCAATGCGCCCGCGCCGATCGTGGCGATGCCGTCGGCGACCGACACCGACCGCATCGGCGTGACGTCGATCAGGATCCCCGTAGTGGACGAGCGGCCGGCGAAGCAGTGCCCGCCGCTGCGCGCCGCGATCGCCAGTCCCACATCCCGTGCACACGCGACCGCCTCCACCACGTCCGCCGCCGCCCTGCACCGCACGATCGCCGCCGGTCGGATCTGCCCGTACTGCGCCCACACCGGCTTCCGGGCTTCCTCGTACGCGGCCGAGCCCGGAAGCATCACCTCGCCGTCGATTGCGGCCTGAAGCACCGCGAGCTCAGCTGCCACGAGTTGCTGCGCGCGGCTCACGCCTGCGGCCGGTAGCTCAGGTAAACGACGCCGTTCGCGTACGACTCGCAGGTCGCGAGCGACAGCTTCGCCGCTGGGTCGCCGTCGGCGAACAGCCGCGGGCCGCCGCCCAGCGTGAGCGGGAACACGAACAGATGCACTTGGTCGACGAGGCCGTCCGCGAGCAGCGCGCGAACGAGCCTGCCGCTGCCGCTCACGTAGAGGTCGCCGTCGACCTGCTCTTTCAGCGAGCGGATCGCGTCCGCGTCGTACGACCCGATGATCGTCGAGTTCCGCCACGTCGGAGTCGTCAGCGTCCCGGAGACGACGTACTTCATCGTGTCGTTGAAGAACGGCGCGCCCGGGTCGTCCTCAACCGTCCGCGTCGACCAGCCGGGCTCGAACATCTCGTACGTCGTGCGCCCGAGCAGGATGCCGCGGCTCCGTGCGGTGATCGCGCCGATCGCCTCGCCCATCTTCGGGTCGAAGCCGTAGTCGAACGTCCACGTCGGCGCGTCGATCACGCCGTCGAGGCTCATGAACTCGTGCACGTGGATTGCTCCCACGTCCCACCTCCGTGAGTCGCTGGTCTGAGCGCGGCCCCGCGCGGGACCGCGCTCAGTGATGCATACCTCAGCCCTGGAAGGAGGCCGACCAGCCGACGACCCCGGAGTCGCACTCGTAGTGCGTGCCCTGGTAGTCGAGAGAGTTGTGCACGTCCATCGTCCCCGAGACGCTCGTGCCGTCGGCGCTGAACTTGCCGTTCAGCGTGATCGTGAACCCCGTACCGCTCCCGGTCGCGGTGATCGTGAGGTCGGGGTTGATCGGGAGCCGCGTGGCGGTCACCTGGTTGGTGAGCGTTGCCCCCGGCTGGCAGAAGCCCGTGTAAGTGAAGCTCGCGGTTGTCATCCCAGTCGAGTCCGGCGTGACGTCGAAGTCGACCGGGCCGCCGTTGTTGACGATCCCATGCCAGTGACCGGGCTTCGCTTTCGGCACGTCGTCGTTGACGAGCGTCGCGGTCGCCGATGCCCGGCCGAGCACGGCGTTCACGGCGCCCGAGAGGGTGAGCGTGAAGGTCTCGTCGGCCTCCACGGCGCTGTCAGCGAGGATCGGGACGTCGACCGTCTTGCTCGTCTCGCCCGGAGCGAACGTGAGCTGACCGCTCGTCGCGGTGTAGTCGCTGCCCGCGGCCGCTGACCCGTCGGCGGTCGCGTAGGACACCGTCACCTTGAGCGGCGTCGCCTTCGCGAGCCGCACCGCGAACGAAAGGGACGTCGCCGAGTTCCCCTCCGGCTGCGAGACGTCTGCGACGGAGAGCGCGGGTTTCGGCAGGCCCGTGACCTTCTCGCAGTCCGATGCGACCTTGTCGGAGGTGTCGGCGGTCACCGTGTCGACGCCGGGCCCGCAGACGATGGTGTCGGCGCCGGCGCCGCCGACGAGCACGTCGTTCCCTGCACCGCCGTTCAGGTAGTCGCGGCCTCCGAGACCATAGAGCTTGTCGCTGCCGCCCTTGCCGTAGAGCTTGTCCGCCTTGGCAGTGCCCCGGATCGTGTCGTTCTTGGCCGTGCCGTTGATGTTCGCTGCGCCCGCCGTCGCGACGACGACGGCCGCGAGCGCCGCAAGGAGCACCGCGAGCGCGGTTGCTCTCCCGTTCATGGCTGCCCTCCTTAGTTGTCCTCGGTCAGTAGAGGATGGGCCGCTAATAAGTTGCTAACCACGTCGTGACAGCCTTCGGGGCGATGACGCGGCGCCAGCGCACCGCGGTCGGCCTGGTCGCCGCCGCCCTCGTTCTCGGCGCCGCGGGAGACGTGCTCTTCCACGGCAGGCCGCTCGGCGTCAACGCGGGGCTTTTCGCCGCCGGTTTCGTCCTCGCGCTCGCCATGCTGTTGCGGGTCGGGGCGGTGCCGCTGCACCAGGGCCGGCGCTACATGGTCGCGCCGCTGCTCCTCTTCGCCGCGCTGCTCGCCTGGCACGACTCGCGGTTGCTCGTCGCGACCAACCTGCTCGCGATCGCAGGCGCGGTCACGCTCGGCGCCCTGCGCCGGACCGAGCGCCCGGTCACACACGCCGAAGTCACCGACTACGTCGCGGGCGCGGCGGCCGCCGGCGCCGCGACGTTCGCCGGTGCGCTCGAGTTGATGGAGCGCGACCTCCCGTGGGAGCGCTTGAACGCGGGCATGCGGGGCCAACGGGCCGCGGCGATCGGGCGCGGGCTCGGGATCGGCTTCCCGTTCCTGCTCCTCTTCGGCGGGTTGTTCATCGCCGCCGACGCCGTGTTCAGGAGCCTGCTCGAGTCGGTCGTCCCGGATTGGCGCCATTTCTGGTCGCACGCGCTGCTCGCCCTCGGGATCGCTTGGCTGTCGGCGGGCCTGCTCCGCGACCTGCTCGCGTCCCGCGAGGACGAGCGGCTGGTTGCGGCGCCCGTGCTCGGCCTGCGCGAGCGGCGAGGGCTCGGCACGACCGAGGTGGCGGCCGCGCTCGCGCTCGTCGATCTGCTCTTCCTCGTGTTCGTCCTCGTCCAGCTGCGGTACCTGTTCGGCGGGCAGGGCCTCGTCGAGGGCCGGGTCCACCTCACCTACGCGCAGTACGCGCGGCACGGATTCTTCGAGCTGCTCGCCGTGTCGCTCCTGGTCTTCCCCTTGCTGCTCGGCGCCGACCACCTGACGCGTGGAGCGGAGCGCAGGGCGCGGCTCGTCCGCGCGCTCTCGGTGGCGCTCGTCGCGCTCGCGCTGGTCGTGATGGCGTCGGCGCTGCAGCGCATGCGGCTCTACCAACGCGAGTACGGACTGACGGAGCTCCGCATCTATGCGACAGGCGTGATCCTGTGGCTCGGTTGCGTGTTGGTTCTCCTCGCCGCGACCGTGCTCCGCGCGCGCCCGCGCGGCTTCGCGTCGGGTGCTGTCGTCGCCGGCTTCGTCGCGACGCTCGCGCTGAACGTGTTCAACCCGGACGCCGTGATCGCCCGCACGAACCTGGACCGGCCGAAGATCGACGTCGCCTACGTCTCGCGGCTGAGCGCCGACGCCGTGCCGACCCTGCTGCAGCGCCTGCCGTCGCTCGCGCCGGAAGTGCGCCGCCCGATCGCGGCCGAGCTGCTGCGGCGGAGCACGCACGAGGACGGCTGGGTGGCGTGGAACGCCTCGCGCAGCCAGGCGGACGCGCTTCTGCGCAGCCACCGCGACGAGCTCCTGCGGCTGGCGCGCTCGTAAGGAGGGGAGGCCCGTCGCAAGCGGGCCTCCCACTGTCAGCGCCCTCAGTCGAGCTGTGACGTCAGGCAGTCCGTCGTGTAAGCGACCGTGCCGCCGCTGCTGAGCGTGAAGTAGACGTGGACGGTCGAGTTGTGGATGCCCAGCGCATCGATGAGCGCCGGCGGGAAGACCGCATCGACCTTGCCGTTCCCGGAGCCGTTCGTGTCCAGCGTCGCGACGGGGGCCACGACGAAGGGCGTCGAGCAGGTTGCGTCTGCATTCGTCGAGATGTGCAGCGTGACCGTGTAGCTCGCGTCCGGCGAGGCTCCGTTCAGCACGTAGTTGTCGTGCGCGGCGTTGACCGGGCCGTTGATGTGGATGATCTCCACGAACCCGCTCTGGAGCGGCGCGCCGCCGACCGGCTGCAGTTGCGCATGGGTCGAGTGGAAGACTGCGTCCGCGAGCGCCGCCGGCACGAGCACGAGCGCGGCGACCGCCAGGCTCGCAAACAGCTTCTTCAGCATCGTTGCTCTCCTCCTGTCGTCGGGAGCCGGCCCGGTGTCGTGACCGGGACGACTCGGGCTGTGTCGCGCAGGAGCCGCGGGACGAGACGCCAGGCCTCGGACTCCGCGGTGAGCTCGGCGATGATCCACGTCGTGTGCGTCCCGGCGTCACACCCGCAGTAGCACTTGCGACCCGGGATCTCGGCGAGACCGGTGCGGGCGACCGAGCACTCGTCTCGGCCGTGCGGCACCTCGATCAAGAACTCCCTGCGCTTCATGCGCCGCAGCGTCCCGAAGCCGCCTTTCAGTCGGCTTTGCAGTGCCTTTACCGGGTCGTACTGTCTGGCGGATGGGTATCGAGCTGAGGCTGCTCGGCGGGTTCGCCGTCGAAGTGGACGGAGAGCCGCTCGGCGCCGGAGCGTGGCGGCTCCGGAAGGCGCGCACGCTCGTCAAGATCCTTGCGCTTGCACCGCGGCGAACCTTGCACCGCGGCCAGGTGGTCGACCTCCTCTGGCCGGAGCACGAACCTCACCGGGCCGCGAACAACCTCGACCAGGCGGTGCACGCGGCGCGGCGCGCGCTCGGAACCGACGCGATTCTCGTCCACGACGAGCTCGTGACGCTCTCATCGGATCCCGTCGTCGACGTCGACGCGTTCGAATCAGCGGCCGCGACCGCGCGCACCCGGGCGAGCGCGGCCTCGCTCGCGGCAGCGCTCGAGCTCTATCGAGGCGACCTGCTCCCCGAGGACCGCTACGAGTCCTGGTCGGAGCCGCGCCGCGCGTTCCTCCGGGAGCAGTTCGCTGCGCTGTGCCTGCGGCTTGCCGAGGATCACGCCCGTCACGGCCAGACCGACGACGCGCTCGCATGCGCGCAGCGCGCGCTCGACGAGGATCCGCTGCACGAGCCCGCCCACCGCTTCTTGATGAGCGCGTACGCGGAAGCCGGGCGCCGCCAGGATGCGTTGCTGCAGTTCGAGCGCCTGCGCACGGAGCTCCGCAGCAGGCTCGAGGCAGAGCCGGACGAGCTGACGCGCGCGCTCTATCGCAAGCTGCTCGCGACTGCGTGGGCCGACGAGCCGGCGACTCGCAAGCTGCCGCCGTCGCTCACGAGCTTTCTCGGTCGCGAGCAGGAGCTGCACGATGTCGGCGAGCTTCTCGCAAGCGCGCGCATGATCACGCTTGCCGGCGCCGGGGGCGCCGGCAAGACGCGGCTCGCGATCGCCGCTGCCGAGGCGAACGCCGATCGATTCCCGGACGGGACGTGGTTCGTCGACCTCGGTCGCATCGACGACCCGGCGCTCGTCGGTGAGGAGGCGGCGACGGCGGTCGGGATTCAGGTGCCTGCGCAACGCTCGCCGGCGGACGCTCTGGCGCAGCATCTCGCGCGCCGGAACGCGCTGCTGCTGCTGGACACCTGCGAGCACGTCGTCGGCGCCTGCGCGGTGCTCGTCGAAGAGCTGCTCGGGCGCTGCCCGGAGCTGACGGTGCTCGCGACGAGCCGCGAGCCGCTCCGCTGTCGCGGCGAGCATCTCTGGCGCGTTCCCGGACTCGGCTCCGCCGAGGCTGTCGAGCTGTTCGCGACCCGTGCGTCCGAGGCTGACCCCGCGTTCGCGCTCACCGTTGCGAATCGCCGCGACGTCGAAGAGCTCTGCACACGGCTCGACGGCATGCCGCTCGGGATCGAGCTCGCCGCCGCACGCGCCGGCGTCCTCCCTCCCGACCAGATCGCCGCACGCTTGCGCGAGTCGCTCGATGTCCTGGGCAGCGGCGCGCGCACCGCACTGACCAGGCAGCAGACGCTGCGGGCCACGATCAGCTGGAGCTACGACCTGCTCGACGAGCGCGAGGCGGCCGTCTATCGGCGCCTCGCAGTGTTTGCAGGCTCGTTCGACATCACGGCCGCCGAGGCGGTGTGCGCGGGCGGAGCCGTGGCGGCGGAGGACGTCTTCGAGCTGATGACGCAACTCGTCGCCAAGTCGCTCCTGTCGGTGGACGACGCCTGTCGAGCGCGCTACCGGCTGCTGGACACGATCCGTCAGTTCGGCGCCGAGTTGCTCGAGAGCTCCGGCGAGCGAGACGACGTGGCGCGGCGCCTGCGGGCGTGGGCACAGGACCTCGCGGAGCGCCAACGCGACGTCACCGAGCTGGATCTCGACCACGACAACATCAGGGCCGCACTGGCGAGCGGGCTCCAAGACGAACCCGACGCGGCGCTCCTCCTGGCCGCGACGGTCTGGCGGCTATGGCTCGACCGCGCGTACCTGACCGAGGGCGCGCGATATCTCAGCGCTGCGCTCGCACGGACGAGCGAACCGAAGGAGACGCGCGCCCGCGCACAGCTCGCTGCCGGCTCGCTCGCGGTTCGCCTCGGCGAACCGCCGGAGATCGTCGCGTACGTTCGCGGAGCGGAGACAACCGCACGGCAGATCGAGGAGCCGAAACTCCTCGCCGACGTGCTGCACGCCGAGCACCTCTACCTGATGCCGTCCGTGTTCATGGTCAAGGCTCCGGGCCTCCCTCCCGGCTTCGCAGGCATCGCGTCGCCGCTGGCCGAGGCGCTCGAGCTGGCGAGCGCAAGCGGCGCCGACGACATCGCGGCGAGCGCGCTGCACGCGTCGGCGCTGATGCACGTCTACCGCGGCGACCTGGACGGCGCACGCTCGGCGCTCGAGTCTGCGCTCGAGCGGCTCGACCTGGTCGCCGCGGACGCACCGCCGTTCTTCGAGGGCGCGACGGTGGGGTTCCCGGTGCTGCCGGAAGGACCCGACGGCCGGCCGCGCGCGATCTTCGAGCAGACGATCCTGATGTTCCACCGCTTCGCGCGCGACCAGGCGGTTGCGTTCACGCTCGCCAACCTCGCGGTCATCGGCCGCTGCCAGGGCCGCGCCGCCGAAGCGCGAGGGCAGCTCGACGAAGCACTGGCGCGCTACCGCGCGCTCCGCGACCGCGAAGGCGAAGCGCTTGTCCTGACTGGGCTCGGCAACTGGGCGCGCACGTGTGGCGAGCCCGATCGTGCCCGCGCCTACCTCGAGGACGCGCTCGCATTGCGGATCGACGGCGGCGACCACCGCGCGATCGCGAGCACGGAGTGGGATCTCGCCCTGGCGACCGCAGCCGGAGGCGATCTCGACGACGCGAGGTCCCGCTTCGCAGCGCTCGGCGAACGGCTCCGCCTCGCCGACGACGGCACCGGCTATGCCGGCGTGCTCGTCGACTGGGGCATCGCCGAGGAGTGGGCCGGCGAGCTCACCCGCGCCGAGGAGCTGCTGAGCGAGGGCTCGGAGCACTGGAACGTCGTCTCGCGTGGGCCGTGGCTCGGCTGGTGCCGGCTGGCGCTGGCCGACGTTCGCAGTGAGCTCGGCGACGAGGCGGGCGCCGCGACCGCGCTCGATGGCGCGCGCGTGATGTTTGAGCAGATGGGCGACGCCCGCGGCCTCGAGCTGTGCGGCGTCCCGGCGTAGTGGCGGGGAAACAACGACGCCCCGTCGTCGCGCTCCTCGCGGCGGAGATCATCTCGACAACCGGCGCCGAGATCACGGCCGTCGCGCTGCCGTGGTTCGTGCTCGTCACGACCGGCTCGCCGGCCCGCATGGGCGCGGTGCTTGCGGCGGGCTTCCTCGGGATGGCGGTCCTCGGCATCCCGAGCGGCCGCGCGGCCACCCTTCTCGGGCCGCGGCGCACGATGCTGGTCGCCGACGCGACGTGCGCGCCGACCATTGCACTCGTCCCGGCGCTCCACTGGGCGGGGCTGCTCTCGTTCCCGGTGATCGTCGCGGTGGCGTTCGTCGTCGGGGCGTTCTTCCCGGCGTACACCTCCTCGCAGTCGCTCGTGCTGGCAGCGCTCGTCGACGAGGACGAGCGACGGCTGCTGCGCACCGGCGCGCTGCTCGGCTCCTTCAACGAAACCGCGAGCTTCGTCGGGCCGGCGCTCGGCGGGCTGCTCGTCGCGCTCCTCGGCGCCGCACCGGTGCTGCTGATCGACGCCGTCTCGTATCTCGCAGCCTTCGCGCTCGTGGGCTCATTCGTCCCGCCGGTCGGGGGTGAGCGTCCAGAGCCCTCGGAGCGCTCGGTGCGGGCGGGGCTGCGCTACCTGCGCGGCAATCAGCGTCTCCTTCGCACCGTGGCCGGGCTGGCGCTGATCGAGCTTGCGTTCACCGCGCTGATCGCGACCCTGCCCGTGCTGACGCGGCGGCGCTACCACTCGACCGCCCGTCTGGCCGGCTGGTTGCTCGCGTCCTACGGGGCGGGCTCGGTCGCGGGCGGGCTGCTGACGACCCGCGGGCGCTCGCTCGACGGCCGGATCGTGGGGCTGGCACTCGCCGGGCTGGCCCTGACGACGTGGCCGTTGCTGCTGACACTGCCCAGCTACGGCGTCGCGCTGGCGATCGCGGCGAACGGCGTCTGCTCCGGCCTGTACTTCTCGCGGTTCTTCACCTCGGTCACGCTGCGCACGCCACCGGCCCTGCGCGCGCGCGTTTCCGCCGCCGTCAACACGCTGATCTCGTCGACAGGCCCCATCGGCTTCGTCGCCGCCGGTCTGTTGCTGCAGCACGCCTCGCTGCGGGCGACGTACGCCCTTGTCGCCGCGGCGGCGACGCTCGGCGCGGCAATCGCGCTCGCGGCGATGAGAGCTCAGGGACCGGCGTAGTCGAACGGCGCGGCGTAGCCGCAGTTGCCGCTGAACTGGAAGCGCAGCGGGCCGTCGTCGACGCGGAGCTCGTCGGCGACCAGCTCCTCTCCGCGCTGATGGTGGCCGGGGATCACGCACGAGACGCCCTCGCCGCCGCTCCACGCGTCCCGGACGCGCACGCTGACGAGGTCGCGAATGCGCAGCCATTGTCGGCGCGGCTCGTGCGAGACGTCGATCGCGGCCGGCCGCACGGCGAGCAGCACGCTGTGCTTCCACGCCCACGGAAAGTGCTGCAGTGCGTCGCCGCCGAGAGCGCCCGTGAAGACGCGCTGCAACGCCTCCCGCTGCCAGTCGTCGGCTTGCTCGTCGAGATAGAGGACGAAGCTCCACGGCGAACCGGCTTCGTCGTCGTGGTACCGAGCGGCCAGCGCGACCTTGCAACCGGAGAGCGAGACCCCTTCGGCCACGCCGTCCTCGATCGCCCAGGTGAGCACGCCGAGGCACTCGCCGTAGGTCGAACGCCCACCGGGAACGCCGTCGATGCGCCGGCACGGGCAGATCGGGTCGCAGTTGCAGGACTCGAAGTACCTGCCCGTGATGCGCCAGCTCACACCGACGACGCTACCGTTCCACCGTGCGAGTCGTCGCGAGCGACGCCGCGCTCGACCTGATCCGCGCCCGCGGCGGCCGCCTCTACGTCTGGGCGAGCACCAGCCGCTGCTGCAGCGGCGGCGTCCACACCCTGGCGACGGCGCACGAGCCGCCGGCGGGGCGGGAGTTCAGACAGATCGAGGGCACCACAGGCTTCGAGCTCTTCGTCTCGAGCCGGCAGCGCACCCTTCCGACGGAGCTGCACGTCGAGCGCGCCCGCCGCCGCGCGCGCGTCGACGCCTTCTGGGACGGCTGCGCCTGGATCGTCTGAGGCCGCGTCTGCCTTGCCGTCAGGCGAGGGCGTGGCTTCCCGTTACGCGCGCCAGTGCCGCCGCGGCCCGCACCAGCGACGGGAGCGCGCGGCGGGCTTCGCGCGTGGCGGCGGCGAGCGGCCGACCGTCGTCGTGCGTGGTCGCCTGCGTGAACAGCGCCGACGCCCGCTCCAGATGGACGCACGCGGCCACGAGCGGCTCGTCGACTCGCGCCGCCGCTCGCGGCGGCGTGCCCGCCGACGCGACGATGTGACGGCAGCCGGCGAGGTCGCTGTAGGCGACGAGGAGCGCGTAGAGCGCCGACTCGTCGCGCAGCGCGGCCCGGGCCGCCGCCGGCGTCGAGCCGATCAGCTGCGTCTGCACGACGTCGTTCTGCAGCTGCCCGATCACGACTGTGATGTTGGAGATCCACACGCGCTTCGCCTCCCCTCCCGGCCGGGGAGTCTCCGCCGATTGGGCACACCCGGTGAGGATCAGCACGACCAGCACCAGCCCGAGGCGGCGCATGCCCGAATTGTCGCACGCCGGGACCGAACCGATTCACGGCCTCGTGCGAATGGGCTGGGGAGGTGTTGCAGAACCTCCCCCCACACCTCACGCCCCGAGAAACGGCGCCCAGAGCGTGAGGTCGACGTCGCCCGCCGCCGGGACGAGGTCCCGGGCGCAGACCGCGCCCGCGAGCTGCGTCGACTGCTGCGCGCGCAGCCAGCGCTGGTAAACGGCGTCCTTCGCGAAGCGGCCGAGCACCCCGCGTGCGACGTCGGCGGCCCTCGCCGGCGGCAGCGCGTAGAGCGGCAGTGAAGGCCCGAGCGCCCTGACCGCGAAGCGCCCGTCGATCGTGTCGATCGACCGGCGCCGCCCTTGCGGCAGCCCGAACACCTGCTCGGGCGCGAACGTCTCAACGGCGAAGCCGCGCAGCGCACCGCCGAGCCACGGCGCCGGCGTGTCGACGGAGACGAGCCTGACGCTCGTCGCCGCATACGTCGCGACGAAATCGGCGATCTGGCGCGCCGTCGCCGGCCGCGGCCTGAACCGCTCCTTGACGCGGTCGCGCGCGAGCCGGTCCGCGACGATCGCGCGCCCGTCCTGCGGCGTGACGTGCGCCGCGACGAGCGCCGCACGGTAGCGCGCAGAGCTTCCGCCGAACCGGTCGCGCACGATCGCCCGCTCGGCAGCGAGCACCGTCATCGGGTCGACCGGCTCGTCCGCGCGCAGCACGACGCGCTGCAGGAGCGCGGACGCGGCCGCACCGAGGTCGCCTGTCAGCGCCGCCACCCGCCCCACGTCCGCCTTGGTGATCCGGCCGGCGGGAAACGTGCAGCGAACACCTGCCGGGAGCACGATCTGCCCCTCCGTCAGCGACGTGTTGAAGGGAACGCCCGCGAGCGCCGGCGCGTCGCAGAAGCGGTGGTCGCGCGTCCAGAGATAGACACACGCGGCAGCCGGCTTGTCGGGATCGTCGCCCGCCGCCGAGAAGCTCGGCCAACCCCAGGACCAGACGCCCTCGATCTTCGTCTCGGCGGCGACCTGCTTCGCCGCCAGCGCCTCGAGCTTCACGAACTCCAGCCACGCCGCTTTCGGCTCGAGCCCCTGCCGCCCGCCCTGCCCGGCCGCAGACTGGAACTGCAGCTCGAGCGCGACGCGCGCCGCGGGAATGCCGATCGCCGCGAACTTCGAGACAAGCGCCCGCATTCCGTTCCGCATCGCGCGACTGGCCCGCGCCGGGCCGAGCTTGTAGAGCCCCTTCGGCCCCGGCGACGTGAAGTAGACCTGCCGGATCAGGATCGCCGCCTGCGCGGCCTGCCGCCACCACTCGGCGGCGTCGCCGCCCGTGTAGGGCGGATTCGCGATCGTGACCGCCGGCGTGGCGCCGAGCTTCGCCAGGTCCTGGAGCAGCAGCAGCACGTTCGCGCGGTACTGCGCGTTGGTGGCGCTCCACGGCGTCGGTGTCTGCGCTCCGAAGAGCTCGTTCTCCGCAATCAGCGGGGTCGCGCAGCCGGTCACCTGGACGGCGAAGTCGAACAGCCGCTGCGCCTTCGCCGGGATCGAGGCCGGGTCGGCCGGGGCGACCGTGGTGCCGACACGGTCGTTCAGGTGCAGGTCGAAGAAGATCGTCGCCGCGCCCGCGGCTCGCATCTCAGCCGGGATCACCGTGCCCGACGAGACCGCCAGCACCATGCCCGGCTTGGGGACGATCGGCGCGTTGTGCCCTGCGTAGTCGACCCAGAGCGGCGACCCGGGCGGAAGCCCGCACGCGGTCGTGTCGGCGCGCGGGCTGCCCTGCGCGGCGACCAGCACCGCGCTCGCGGCGAGGAGCACTACCACGACCCCCTTCACTGAGCGTCAGGGTAAACGGCGCGTCACACGGCCCCGGGTCACGTCCGCCGGGGAGACGCAGCCGACCAGCTGCAGCGCGTTCAGGATCTCCGCCTGCAGGATGCGGAGCACGTCCCGCGCGCCGTCGGCTCCGCCCACCGCCAGCCCCCAGAGCGGAGCCCGTCCCGCAAGCACGGCCCGCGCGCCCAGCGCGAGCGCCTTCACGACGTCCGAGCCGCGCCTGATCCCGCCGTCGACGAGCACCTCGAGACGGCCGTCGACCGCCTCGACCACCTCGGGCAGCGCGTCGATCGTCGCGGCCACCCCGTCGAGCTGCCGGCCGCCGTGATTCGAGACGACGACGCCCGCCGCACCGTGCTCGCACGAGAGCGCGGCGTCCTCCGCCGTCAGCACGCCCTTGACGAGGAGCGGCAGCTGCGCCTCGGCCGCGATGCGCTCGAGGTCGACCCAGGTCAAGGAAGGCGAGATCTGGTCGAAGACCTCCTTCGGCGTCAGCCCGCCGCGGCCGAGCGACGCAACGCTGATCTCGGGCGGGATCGTGAACCTTGTCCGCAGGTCGCGCTCGCGGTTGCCGCGCACCGGTGCGTCGATCGTGAGGAGGAGCGCGGTGAAGCCGCACTCGCGCGCCTGCTCGATCAGGTGGTGCGTGATGCCCTCGTCCTTGAAGACGTAGAGCTGGAGCCAGCGCGGACCTCCGACCTCGGCGACCTCCGCCGGGCTCGCGGTCGCGATCGTCGACAGGCACATGATCGTCCCGGCGTCGCGGGCAGCCTGCGCCATCGCCACCTCCCCGTCGGGATGCGCGACGCGCTGGAACGCGACGGGTGCGACGAGCAGCGGCATCGAGATCTCGTGGCCGAGCACCGTGGTCGCGGTCGTGCATGCCTCGACGTCGATGAGCAGGCGCGGGCGAAGCACCCACCGCTGGTAGGCGGCGACGTTCTCGCGCAGCGTCAACTCGTCGCCGGCGCCGCCCGCGTAGTAGCCGTGCGCACCCGGGTCGAGCTGCTCCTCCGCGAGCCGCTCGTAGTCCCAGACGTTTACCGGCGCCACCAGGGGACGCGCTCCGGCTGCGGTTCCTCGCCGAGCGCGCGGGCGCCGGCACGCAAGTCGTCCGCGGTCAGCGCGGTCAGCTCCGACTGCGTCAGCGACTCGACATCGCCGTGGCCGAGGCGCAGCGCCTGCGCATTCAGCGACTGCTCGAAGAGCGTGCGCGCGAAGCGTGCGTTGCCGAAGGATTCGTCGCGCTCGGCGCGGTCGAGGATCTCGCGCAGCGCCTCGTCGGCGCGCTCGGCGAGGTGGTACTCCGACTCGGCCGCGAAGCGCACGAAGATCTCGACGAGCTCGCCGGTCGAGTAGTCCGGGAACGTGATCTCGCGCGAGAAGCGGGAGCGCAGGCCCGGGTTCGACTCCAGGAACCGGTGCATCAGCCGCGGGTAGCCCGCGACGATCACGACGAGCCGGTGCCGATTGTCCTCCATGCGCTTGAGCAGCGTCTCGATCGCCTCGTCGCCGAAGTCGAGCCGGTCGGCGCTGCGCGAGAGCGCATACGCCTCGTCGACGAAGAGCACCCCGTCGATCGCCTTCCTGATCACGCGCTCCGTCTTGATCGCGGTCAGCCCGACGTACTGGCCGACGAGCCCCGCGCGGTCGACCTCGACGAGGTGGCCGCGCTTGAGGAGCCCCATCGAGCGGTACATCTGCGCGAGCAGCCGCGCCACGGTCGTCTTGCCGGTGCCGGGGTTGCCGAGAAAGACGAGGTGCTGCGTGGTCGCGACCTCCGGCAGCCCAGCCTCCTTGCGGCGCGCTTGTACCCGCAGGAACGCGACCAGTGCGCGCACCTGCTCCTTCACCGACTCGAGCCCCGGCAGCGCATCCAGTTCCGCGAGCAGCTCCTCGAGCGGGCGGGCCGGGTCGGTGCGGCGCAGCACCTCGATGTCCAGCTCCTCGCCGATCTGCGCCCGCAGCTGGTCCCCCAGCGCTCTCAGCGACTCGAGCGGATTCGGCACGGCGTGGACCGTAGCGGTTAGCTTCCGTCCGCATGCCCGGGCCGATGAAGCCGGAGGAGTTGCGCCGGTACGCCGAGATGGTCGTCCACGGCTGCGTCGGCTTCCGCCGCGGCGACACGCTGCTGCAGCGCGTCGCGTTCGCGCATCGCGAGCTGGCCGTCGCCGTCGCAGAGGCCGCCTACCGCGCGGGTGCAGCTGCCGTCGACGTCGAGTACGACGACAGCCTCCTCTACGCGGCGAAGATCAAGTACGCGTCGAACGGCGCGCTCGGTCGCCGCACCCAGTGGCAGCGCACACGCATGCGCAGCCTCGGTGACGAGGACGTCGCGCTCCTCTACGTGCGCGGCGAGCACGAGCTCGACGCCCGCGCCGACCTCCCACCCGAGCGCGTTGCGGAGGATGCAAAGCGGCTCGCCGCCGACACGGCGATGTCACGCATCCGGCGCGAGAGCAGATTGCGCGGGACGATCTGCGCGTGGCCGACCGCCGAATGGGCGGCGCGCGTCTATCCGCACCTCGACCCGGAGAATGCAATGCGCCGGCTCGCCCGCGACCTGCTCTGGTTCTGCCGGCTCGGGCCTGACGACCCGCCCGGCCACAAGGGCTGGCTCCAGCACCTGACGACGCTGCGCCGGCGCGCGGCGCGCTTGACGAAGCTCGACCTGGCCGAGGTGCACGTGCGCGACCGCGGCACCGACCTGCGCGTCAAGATCGCCCCGTACTCCATGTGGCGCGGCGGCGGCGAAGAGGACCTCTGGGGCCGCCGGATCGCAATGAACGTGCCGACGGAGGAGTGCTTCGTCTCGCCTGATGCCGCGGCGACCGAGGGCACGTTCCGCTGCTCGCGCCCGCGGAGCTTCGGCGGCCGGGTGATCGAGGACCTGTCGGGCGAGTTCCGTGGCGGCCGCCTCGTGCGCTTGAAGGCGAAGCGGGAATCCGACCGCGATTGGTTCGCGCGCTTCCTCGCCGCCGTGCCCAACGCCGACCGGCTGGGCGAGATCGCGCTCGTCGACAACTCGTCGCGCATCGGCCAGACAGGCCGCATCTACTACGAAGGACTGCTCGACGAGAACGCCGCGGCCCACATGGCCTTCGGTTCCGGATTCGCGAAGACGCGAACGATGCCGATCGGCCGGCGACGCTACGGCCTCAACCGCTCGAGCACGCACATCGACGTGATGATCGGCACCGACGCGCTGGAGGCGGTCGGGGTCCGCCAGTCGGGGAAGCGGGTGCAGCTCGTCAGCGACGGGCTCTGGCAGCTCTGAGCTGATACAGTTAACGAGGTTAATGATTTCGATGAGCCCCGAACGCACCTCGCCCGCTCCGGCAGCGCTCGCCGATCAGCTCAGGCCCGTGCTGCTGCGGCTCTCGCGCGAGCTGCGCCGCGAGGCGCAATCGCTCGGAGTGACCGGCGGCCAGGTTGCGCTACTGATTCAGATCAAGCGGAACCCGGGCATCACGGCGTCGGAGCTCGCCGAACGCGAGCGCATGTCAGCTCCCGGCATGTCGGGGCACATCGCCCGGCTCGAGAACGCGAAGCTGATCGAGCGCGCGCGTGCGGAGGACCGTCGCCGGATCGGGCTGACGATCACGCCGGCCGGCGACAAGATCCTGGCGAGCGTGCGCAAGCGCCGCACGGCGTGGCTGGCCGACCGCCTGAAGGGGCTCACGGACGCAGAGCGCACGGCGATCGCCAGAGCGCTGCCCGCCCTCGAGAAGCTGCTGGGGGCGTAGCGAGAACTTGACGCTCCTCAAGCTGGCCTCTGCCCGGACCTTCGCCTCCCTCCAGCACCACCGCAACTACCGCCTCTTCTTCGCGGGCCAGCTGACGTCGGTCGCCGGCACGTGGATGCAGAACATCGCGCTGGCCTGGGTCGTCGTCCAGCTGGCGCCGCACTCACGCGGGCTGGCGCTCGGCATCTTCTCGCTCTGCCGCTTCGGGCCGTTCACCCTGCTCGGCCTCTTCGCCGGCGTTGTCACCGATCGCTTCGACAACCGCCGGACGGTGATCGTCACGCAGTCGGTGCAGATGACGCTGTCGGCCGTGCTGGCGGCGGTGAGCCTGCTGGGTGCCCTCCAGCTGTGGGAGGTCTACGCCATCGCTGCGCTCGCCGGCACCGCGATCGTCTTCGACGCGCCCTCGCGCCAGAACCTCACCTTCCAGATGGTCGGCCGCGACGAGCTGCCGAACGCCGTCGCGCTCAACTCGAGCCTCTTCAACACCGCGCGCATCGTCGGGCCTGCACTCGCCGGCGTGCTGATCGCCGCGTTCGGCGCCGGTTGGTGCTTCGCGCTGAACACCGTCAGCTTCGTCGCCGTGCTCGCCGGGCTCTTCGCGATGCGCGTCGGCGAGCTGTACCCGCTCGCCGACCGCCGGCGACCGACCGTCTGGCGCGGCACGCAGGAAGGCTTCCGCTACGCGTACGGGAACCGGACTGTCGCGGTCGTGCTCGGGATGATGGTCGTCTTCTCGTCGCTCTGCTTCAACTTCAACATCCTCCTCCCGCTGCTCGCCAAGAACACGCTCGACGCCGGGCCACGCACGTTCGGAATCGTGTCCGCCTGCTTCGGCGCCGGCGCGCTCCTCGGCGCGCTCTCGGCAGCGGCGATGGCCCGCGCGCGATGGCGCGTGATGCTGGCCGGCGCCGCCGGCTTCGGCGTCACCGAGCTGCTGATCGCACCCACGCATTCGACGGCGGTCGCAGGCGCGATGCTGCTCGTCTGCGGCATCTTCTTCACCAGCTACACGGCCAATTCGAACGCCGCGATCCAGCTCGCCAGCCCCGACTACATCCGCGGCCGCGTGCTCGGTCTCTACTACTACGCCTGGAACGGGCTCGCGCCGCTCGGCGCGCTCGCGGTCGGCTTGATGTGCGACCGCGGCGGCACGGAGCTCGCCTTCGCGGTCGGCGGGGCGGTCGCAATTCTCGTCACCGCGCTCGGCGCCGCGGCGGTGACGCGACCCGCTCGGCATCCCGCGGCCGCCACCACGTAGCGCGCAGTCGTTCCAAACGATTTAGGATCGCGCCGTTTGGCTCGTTTCTGAATCGGACACTCAGGGGGAAGGGCATGGCGCAGGTTGCGTTCGACCGGGTCAGCAAGATCTACCCCGACGGCACCCGTGCCGTGAACGATGTCAGCCTCGACATCAAGGACGGCGAGTTCATGGTGCTCGTCGGCCCGTCCGGCTGCGGGAAGACGACGGCCCTGCGCATGGTCGCCGGGCTCGAGGAGATCTCCGAGGGCGTGCTCAAGATCGGCGA
>JBKPRG010000134.1:0-7395 GCA_046765815.1 Actinomycetota bacterium | reverse complement strand
TTCGACGGGACGGCGGAGCATTTCTACATCGACGGTGTCCCGGCCGGGACCCACTTCACGACGTTGCCGCGGTGGGCGAGTGCGTGGTATCTGGGCGCCTACGACAAGTCCAACTACATGTTCCGGGGGCGCATCGACGAGGCTGCCGCCTACTCGGGGGCGCTGACGCCGGCACAGATCGTGGGCCGCTACGAGACCGGGCTCGCGACAGGCTGCAGCCTGATCGTCGGCGCGAGCCAGTCGACGCACCTCGTCGTTCCGGCCGACCGCGACGCGACGCTGCAGGCGGTCGTCACAGCCACCAACAGCGGCGGCTCGACGACCGCGACAAGCGCGGCCACGACGGCCGTCGCCCCGGCACCGCTCCCGTCGAACCCCGTGGTGACCGAGAACCAGCAGCCCGGCACGACGGCCTGGCAGCTGCCCGACGCGACCGGCAGCGCGATCGAGGGGTACGCCGGCGAGGTGAGCGCCGCGCCGGGGCAGCAGGTCGACTTCCACGTGAGCACGAGCCCTGCCGCCAACTACCGGATCGAGATCTATCGCCTCGGCTGGTACGCGGGCGCCGGTGCCCGGCTCGAGGGCTGCCTTCCGAGCTGCTCCACCGACAAGGTCGGGGCACCGCAGCCGGTGCCGGCCCCCGACCCGACGACCGGCAAGGTCGTCGCGGGCTGGCCGACGACCGACACGGTGACCGTGCCCTCGACGTGGGTAAGCGGGGACTACCTGGCGCGGCTCGTGCTGACGAGCGGCGCGCAGCAAGGCTCCGCGGGCACGATCTTCTTCGTCGTCAAGGAGCCGTCGGCGCGTCACGCGGCGATCCTCGTCGAGGCGCCGACGAACACCATGCAGGCCTACAACGGCTGGGGCGGCCGGGGCCTCTACGCCAACGGCAGCACCCCGGCCGCCGTCAAGGTGTCGTTCGACCGTCCCGGCATCGGCCAGAACGGCGAGCTCACATGGGACTACCCGTCGCTCCGGTTCTTCGAGCGCGAGGGCTACGACGTCTCCTACACGACGAACTACGACCTCGCCGTCGATCCGGCTTCGCTGCTGAACCACAAGCTGATCGTCTCGGTCGGACACGACGAGTACTGGACGCACGAGATGCGTGCGAACGTGCAGAACGCGCTCAACAACGGCGTCAATTTGGCGTTTCTCGGCGGCAACGACATGTACTGGCAGGCACGCTACGAGGACAACGGGCGCACGCTCGTCGAGTACCGCGACCCGAGCCTCGACCCGGTGACGGACCCGTCACAGAAGACGACGCTCTTCCGCGACCTCGTCCCGCCGCTGCCCGAGTGCCAGCTCGTGGGCGTGCAGGACCTCGGTGGGATCGACGGCAACAACGACCCGCCCCGGGACTACTCGGTCGTCTCCGGGTCGCTCAGCGATTCCTGGTTCTCGAACACGGAGTTCGCGCCCGGCGCAACCGTCTCGGACATCGTCGGGTACGAGTGGGACGGCATCCAGTCGGGCTGCTCGGTGCCGACCCTGACACCGCTCTTCCACTACACGGGTGCGACCGCGAACGGCGACTCGGTGCGGTACACCGCTCCGTCGGGGGCGAGCGTGTTCGCCACCGGCTCGGTGCAGTTCGCCTGGGCGCTCGACAGCTGGGGCGGCCACGACCAGCCGCCGGACCCGCGCGTCCAGCAGCTGGTGCGCAACGCGTTTGCCGCGATGACGCGGTAGTCAGCCCACACGCGGCCTGACCGCGCGCATGCCGACGGCGCCGAGGATGCCGCGGACACGACCGTCGTGCGTCGACCTCGGGGCTAGTGCGCCAGTCGCGTTAGCAGACGGTCGACCAGACCACTGGGCGTGAAGCCGGGGAGATTCACTTCGACGGCGAGGCCGAGCGCTCGCGCCGTTCGCACTGTCGCGGCGAGCCGCCACAGCTGGCGCGTGACCGCTGCGTTTCGCTCCCAGTCGGGCCCGACGACGATCAGTTCCGAACAGCGGGCGAGCGCCTCCAAGGCTTCCTCGGCGCCGCCTGCGAGCGGTGCGGCCGGCTTGCCCTCGCGCAGGCGCCGGGCGCGACGAAGCAGCTTCATCGTCCGCATGGCGAGGCGTGCGAGCTGGATCGGTCCCATCGCCGCCTCCATGCCCGCGAGCAGGTATCCGCTCAGGCTGGGGGGCACCACCGGCTCGACCTCCGGCTGCAGATGGATCCAATCGAGCGCCGGGTCGAGCAACTCGCCGCGGCCGACCAACGCGACACGGTGGGCCGGTGGGACGTCGATCGCCCATTCGATCGCGCATCCGAACCAACCGATGTGCTCGTGCACGAGGTCGATCGAGAGCCGGTATCGACCCGGCCGCTCCGGCGCCCGGACGTGCACGGGCACGTCGATCGAGCGTCCGGGACCGAGGTCGGCCGGCAGCGGGGTATGAATGCCCTCTTCGACCAGCGCGCCGCCCTCGTCGAGCCAGCGGGTCCCGATCATGATCAGCGGCGCCGCCTCTGGGCCGTGTGCCCACGTCTCGGGGCTGTCGTTCGCGACCGTGATCGTCACCGTGTGCTGCGCTTCCGCCGGGAGCGAGTCGAGTCGCTCGAGGGGCTCCAGCGCAGCCGAGTAGAGCGCGGAGTCATACGGTTCACCGGGCCATGGGGCGTCGATCTCCGCCCGCTCCGCCCGGCGTAGCGAACCCGGACGCAGGCGCCGCGTCGGTGGGGCGCCGGCCAGCACCTCGCCGATGAGCGCAACGTCCTCGGCCGGAACGCGACCCCTGCGAGCGTCGGGCGTCAATTCCGGCAGGTAGAAGCCGCTGTTGTGCGCGAAGCCGGCGACGCGCATGCCACGTCGCGCTCGTTCGTAGGCGAGCGCTTTGTCGCGACGCCGTTCGAAGGAGTTGAGCAGGCAGTCGAGGTGCCAGAGCGGGTAACGAGCGAATCCCGCCGGCCCCGATGCGACGACGGGGCGGTGGAACTGGTCCGAGAAGCGAAGAGTCGTCGGGTCGTTGCGGTAGAGGCGGAGCTGGTAGTCCGGCACCCACGGCCGGTCGTCGAGGAACGTGTCGATGCCGCCGACCAGCCAACGGCGTGGCAGCCACCAGTGCGTCACGTCAGCCGCAAGCAGCTCGGGGAGCTCCCGGAGAAGCGCGGCGCTCGGAACCTCGTCGTCGTCGACGTTCAGGATCCATGCGCTTCCGCACTGTGAATGCAGCCACGGGATCACCGAGTCGCCCGGTTCGCGGTGCGAGAAGAGCACGACCGTGTCCGCGACAGCGGTCAGCGCCGGGGCTTCGATCTCGGCGCGCTCGTCCAGCGCGACGACGATCTCCGCGGCCAACGGGTGCAACTGCGCAAGGAGCGACGTGAGCCGATTCGAACACCCGCGCGTGACGGCACAGATCGAGAGCGGCAGTGTACGTGGCGCTGTTGCGTCATCTGCCTGCGCCCCCGCATCGACGCTCAGGATTTTTGCCATCCGCAAGCCCTGCCCGGGCCAATTGATCGTAGTACGGTTCGCCGCGAAGGAGAACCCCGGGCCCTGGCCGGCTTCCGCGAGACCGCCGACTACTTCGATGCCGCGTACTTCGCCTCGCAAGGCGACTCAGCGGAACGGTCGGCGCGCGCAGTCGTGCCGCTCCTGATCGAGCGCTTCCGGCCGGCGAGCGTCGTCGACGTCGGTTGTGGCTCGGGCGCGTGGCTCAAGGTCTTCCGCGAGCACGGCGTTGGGGACGTCGTGGGCGTCGACGGCCCCCACGTTCCACGCGAGTCGCTCCGCATTCCACCGGAGAACTTTGTTGCCGCTAACCTCGCGGACTCGCTGCGGCTCGACCGCCGCTTCGACCTCGCGCTCTCACTCGAAGTGGCCCACTACCTTCCGCGCCACGCGGGCGTTGCACTTGTCGGCTCGATCGCAGCCCTTGCCCCGGTCGTGCTCTTCGGAGCGGCCCTGCCTGGCCAGCCGGGCGGTCCGGGGCACAACCTGCAATGGCCGGGCTGGTGGGCGGAGCTGTTCCGAGGCCGCGGTCTTCGGGCAGAGGACTGGCTGCGGCCGCTCGTCTGGGAGGACCCGGAGGTTGACTGGTGGTACGCCCAAAACACGATCCTCTACGTTGCCGACGGGGCTGGCAGTGAGCGCGTGCTGCCGCTCGTCCACCCAGGCCTGCTCGCTGAGGTCTCCCGCCCGCAGGAGTCGCCGCATAGGCGGCGCCTGCTGCGGATGTCTCGCGGCTAGTCGCCCGGGCGCGCAGACGCGATCGTGTCCTCGCCGACGGCGTGGATCACGTCGTGCCGCTCGAGCAGGCGGCGAATCTGTTCAGGCGTGAGCCGGTTCGTGACGTAGTGGTCCTCGATGATCTCCGTCAACGGCCGGCCGCGGTGATGTTCGCGGATCACGTACTGCGCGATGCGCTCCTCCCGCTGCGACCCTGCGCGTAGGAACGAGAACGCGCCGGACAGTGCCTCGCGGAACCCCATCGCCGGCGATTGTATAGTCGGCTCTTGTGAAGGGCCCCGCGACGGCAGGGCGGTTCGCCGAACGGATCGTGCATGGCCGGGACGACGGTGGGAGTCCGGAGCGGGTCCTGATCTGGATCGAGCGCCGCCCCGGCGCCCTGTGGGCCGTCGGCCGGCAGGTCAACCCCCAGCATCGCGAGGCGCGCGACCCGCGGGCCGACGACTACGTCTGGGAGGGGCACGAGCTCGACGACTGCCTCGAGGCCGCGAACGCCGTGCTGGAGGACGACGCCGTCGTCTCGGAGGAGATCGGCCGGACCGAGAAGGTCATGCCCTTCCGCCGCGACGAGCTACTCGCGCCGTTGGAGAAGTTCTTCTTCGGGCGCTGACTCCGGCCACTCGAGGTTGGCGTCCGGAATCGGGTCGCCGTGCGGGTCGTGCGTCGGGTAACCGAGCGCGCGGTCGATCCGCGCCTCCAGCTCCTCGGAGATGACGTGCTCGAGCCGGTCGGCCTCGTCGTGGACGTCGTCGACGTGGACGCCGAGCGTCTCGGCGAGATACAGCTCGAGCAGGCGGTGGTGGCGGATCACCTCGAGCGCCACCCGCTCCCCTGACGCCGTTAGCCGCGCGCCGCGGTACTTCTCGTGCTCGAGCAGGTCGAGCGCCGTCAGCTTCTTCACCATCGCGGAAGCGGAGGCCGGAGACACCGACTGGTCCTTCGCGAGCGCGCCGATCGACACGCGCCCCTCCCGCGCCTGCAGCTTGTAGACGCTCTTCAGGTAGTCCTGGATCGACTCGGAGAGCGGCGCCCGCGGCATGCAACCAGGGTAACGTGGCCGCGGTGCCGATCCGGGTGGGACACAGCGCCGATCCCGACGACGCGTTCATGATCTGGGCGCTCACCGCCGGGAAGGTGGACACGCGCGGCCTCGAGCTGGAGCCGGTCGCGTCCGACATCCAGACGCTCAACGAATGGGCGCTCGAGGGCCGGCTGGAGGTGACGGCGCTCTCGGCGGGCGCGTATCCCGCCGTCGCCGAGCGGTACGTCCTGCTGCCGCACGGCGCATCGTTCGGCGAGGGCTACGGACCGATCGTCGTCGCGCGCGAGGAACTCTCGCTCGACGATCTCCGCGCACTCGAGATCGTGACCCCCGGGCCGCTGACCACGGCCTCGCGCGTGCTCAAGCTTGCGCTCGGCGATGTGCGCACGCGCGACTTGCCCTTCGACCGCGTCCTGGACGAGGTCGCCTCCGGCAGGGCGAAGGCCGGCCTTCTCATCCACGAGGGCCAGCTCACGTACGCCGACGCGGGCTTGCACAAGCTCCTCGACCTCGGGGCCTGGTGGCAGCAGGAGACGGGGTTGCCCCTGCCGCTCGGGCTCGTCGCAGCGCGGCGCGACCTGGAGCGGCTGGCCGACGTCTCGGCCGTCCTCCGCGAGGCGATCGACGCCGGCCTCGAGAACCGCGCCGAGGCGCTCGCATACGCGTCAGGATTCGGGCGTGGCATCGACGCCGAAACGGCCGACGAGTTCGTCGCCATGTACGTGAACGATCTGACCCTCGACGTCGGCGACCGCGGCCGCGCGGCTGTCGAGCGGCTGCTCGGCCGGGAGCCGGAGTTCGTGTGAGCTACGCGGAGCGGTACCTCGAGCTGGGCCTGCGGCTTGGCAAGCACGTCGAAGGGCTGGTCGACTCGTATTACGGCCCGCCTGAGCTGCAGCAGCAAGTCGAGGCGGAGGAGACGATCGACGCCTGGCAGCTCGCCGCCGACGCCGACGCACTGCTCGGCGAGCTCGAGGAGAGCTGGCTGCGCGACCAGGTGCGCGGGTGCGCGACCTACGCGCACGTCCTCGCCGGCGACGAGATCTCGTACGAGGACGAGGTCGAAGGCTGCTACGGCGTCAGGCCAACGAAGACGGCGGTCAGCGTCTACGAGGACGTCCATGCCGAGCTCGACGGGCTACTGCCCGGCGAGGGCTCGGTCTACGAGCGGCGGCAGGCCTGGCGCGATCAGCATCTGGTGGACGGCGAGATCACGGTGGCGGTGCTCGACGAGCTGCTGCCCGTGCTGCGTGAGCGGACCGAGGCGCTCGTGGCGCTACCCGACGGCGAGCAGGTGACGCTCGAGCCTGTGACCGACGAGCCGTGGTGGGCGTTCAACTACTACCTCGGCGACCTCCGCAGCCGCGTCGTCCTCAACACGGACGTGCCTACGACCGGCTCCGATCTGATCCATCTCGGCACGCACGAGGTCTATCCCGGCCACCACACCGAGCACGCCGTGAAGGAGCAGCTGCTCATCCGAGAGCGCGGGGCGATCGAGGAGGGCATCCAGCTCGTGCCGACACCGCAGGCCGTGCTGAGCGAAGGCATCGCGGAGACCGGCGGCGAGATCGTTCTCGACGCCGATGCACGAGGCGCGGCATACGCGATCCTCGCGCGTCACGGAATCCAGCTCGATCCGGACCTGACGGAGCGGATCGCGAAGACGCTCGAGCGGTTGCGGCCGGTTGGTCTGGACGCCGCGCTGATGCTGCACTCCGACGGCGCCACGCCCGAGGAGGCGCAGGCTTACATCGAGCAGTGGGGCCTGTCGACGCCCGACCAGGCGCGGCAGGGCGTGCGCTTCGCCACCGACCCGACGTGGCGCGCCTACGTGATCACGTACTCGGCCGGCCGCGACCTGTGCCGCGCCTTCGTCAACGGCGACCCCGCCCGGTTCCGACAGCTGCTGACAGAGCCGGTCCGCGTCGGCGACCTGCTCGCTACGCTCTGACCCGTGGCGGTCGCGACGCGCGAGCACGGGCTCTTCATCGGCGGCGAGTTCGTCGAGCCTGCCTCGGGCGAGCTGCGCGACCTGCACGAGCCGGCGACCGGCGAGCCGCTCGCGCGGGCGGCGATGGCCGGTGAAGCCGACGTCGACCGCGCGGTCGAGGCGGCCCGCGCGGCGCTGGACGGGCCTTGGGGCAAGACGCCCGGCAC
>JBKPRG010000133.1:0-11990 GCA_046765815.1 Actinomycetota bacterium | reverse complement strand
CCTTCCTGCTCGATCGAGCGGATGCACGGCTCGGCGCTGAGGCGGCCGCCCAGGACCATGTACTGCCAGAGCGGGATCGGCTCGTTGGGTAGGTGCAGCCACCGCCGGCGCCGAAGCTCGGCGTGGAGCAGCAGGCTGAGCCCAAAAAGGGCGAAGCAGAGCCCAAGCACGACCCGGAACACGAGCGGCAGATTAGAACAGCCCGCGGCCAGGTTGAAACCCCCGGAAGAGGGGGATTTCGCAAGTAGGGTGCGCCAATGCCGACCGAGCAGAGCGACGCGCTCCGGTCCGTCGCGCAGCGCGTCGCGGACGCCCTCCCGGCGTCCGTCGAGGAGGTGGTTCTGACCGGGAGCGTCTCGCGCGGCGTCGCGGATGACGTCTCCGACATCGAGATGCTGATCGTCACGCCCGGCGAGCCGGACCTCAACGAGTGCTTCTCGCTCGCCGCCGACGCGGGGCTGACCGATCTCGGCTCGTGGGGTCCGCAGGGCATGCCGACGAAGCGCGTCTCGGGCTACCGCGAAGGCGTTCCGCTCGAGCTGATCTGGTGGTCGCACGCACACGCCGAGGCGGCGGTCGATGCAATCTTCACCGGCGATTCCTCCACCAATGCCGACGCACTGGCCAACGGCGTCGCCCTGCGCACGTCGGGCCTGCTCGCAGGGTGGCAGGAGCGGCTGCGCCACTACCCCGACGAGCTCGCGAACGCGCGGATCGAGGACGCCGCCATGACCTGGGGCGGGTTCGCGGCTGCTGGTCTCCTGACGATCATCCGCCCCGGGGAACGGCTCTCGATGATCGAACGCATGGTGGACGACGCCACGCGCATCGTTCGCCTCGTGTTCGCGCTGAACCGCGTCTGGGAGCCGACGACGAAGCGGCTCGCCGACCGCGTCGAGCCGCTGGCGATCAAGCCAGACCGGATGGCCGAGCGGATCGACGAGGCACTGACGGAGGCCGATCCGCGCCGCGCGGTGCTTCTCATGACCGAACTACAGCTCGACACGGTCCTGCTCGCGCCGGACGGCCCGAACATCGTGCGGGCGCGCAAGTGGCTGAGCGACGCGATCGAGATCCTGCGACAGACCTAAGCGCCCGTCCGCAATCGGCCGCAGCCGTGTGCCGGCAGCCCTGATCCTCGAGAAGTCGTCATGCTCGCGCCGCAGGCGCGAGCGGACTTCTCGAGGCAAAGGCGCCTAGCGGATTCGAACCGCTGTAAACGGCTTTGCAGGCCGCTGCCTAACCACTCGGCCAAGGCGCCACGCGGCGCGCATCGTATCCGCGGCCCCGGGTAGGCACGCACCGTGCCACAGCGCAATCCGTATCCCACGGCGGCCGCGTTCATGCCCGACCGGCTGTCGCTCACGTCGCTGCGCAGCGCCGTCCAGGGGTGCAAGGGCTGCCCACTGCACGAGAACGCGACCCAGGCCGTCTTCGGGGACGGCTCGGCGAAGGCGGACGTGATGTTCGTCGGCGAGCAGCCGGGCGACTTCGAGGACGTCACCGGCGCGCCGTTCGTCGGCCCCGCCGGGAAGGTCTTCGACCGTGCTCTCGAGGAGGTCGGCATCGACCGCAAGCGCACCTACGTCACCAATGCCGTCAAGCACTTCAAATGGAAGGCTCGCGGGACGCGCCGCATCCACGATAAGCCGAGCTGGACCGAGCAGATGGCCTGCCGGCCGTGGCTCGAGGCCGAGATCGCGGTCGTCAAGCCGCAGGCGCTCGTGCTCATGGGCGCGACTGCGGCCCAGAGCCTGCTCGGCAAGAGCTTCCGCGTCACGCGGAGCCGCGGCAGGCCGCTCGAGAGCGACCTCGCGGAACTCGTCACGGCCACGATCCACCCGAGCGCCGTGCTCCGCGCGGACGACCGCGAGGAGATGTTCGCCGGCCTCGTCGGCGACCTCCGCCTGGTCGCCAAGTTCGCTAGCTCCGGCTGAATACGCCGTATACAGTCGCGCCTATCGTGTCCGTCGAGGAGCGCACTGCGACCGAGCGCGTCCAGGAAGCCCGCGAGCGCTACGTCGCGCGCGGGATCTCGACGCCGCCCCTCGTCGTCGAGCGCGCTGAGGGTGCCCGCATCTGGGACGTCGAGGGCCGCGAGTACATCGACTTCGCCGGCGGGCTCGGCTGCGCCAATCTCGGCCACTCGCTCCCCGCCGTCGTCGACGCCGTGCACGCGCAGGTCGACCGGTACCTGCACCAGTGCTTCATGGTCGGGATGTACGAGCCCTATGTGGAGGTCTGCCGGCGCCTCGCCGAGCTCTCTCCCTGCCGAGGCGAGGACCAGAAGTCCGTCCTCCTGAACAGCGGCGCCGAGGCCGTCGAGAACGCCGTCAAGATCGCGCGCGTCGCGACCGGCAGGCCTGCGGTGATCGTCTTCGACTACGCGTTCCACGGACGGACGCTGCTGACGATGACCATGACCTCGAAGGTCGTCCCCTACAAGGCCGGCTTCGGGCCGTTCGCGCCCGAGGTGTACCGAACACCCGCTCCCTACCCGTTCCGCGGGATCAGCGAGGACGACGCGATCGCCGCGCTCAAGCACCTCTTCAAGGGCGACGTCGACCCCTCGACGGTCGCGTGCGCGGTGCTCGAGCCGGTGCAGGGAGAGGGCGGCTTCATCCCGATGACGCCCGACTTCCCGAAGCGCCTGCAGGAGCTGCTCGACTCGCACGGGATCCTCTACGTCGACGACGAGGTGCAGTCGGGCTGCGGCCGCACCGGTCCGGTCTGGGCGATCGAGCACTACGGCGTTGAGCCTGACCTGCTCGTCTCCGGCAAGACGCTCGGCGGCGGCCTGCCGCTCGCGGGCGTCACCGGGCGCGCCGAGGTGATGGACGCCGTCCCGCCCGGCGGGCTCGGCGGCACGTTCGGCGGCAACCCTCTCTCGTGCGCCGCGGCGGCGGCGGTCCTCGACGCGCTCGAGGAGACGCGCCCACACGCGGAGCAGATCGGCGTCCGCATGCGCGAGCGGCTCGACGCGATGGCGCCCGCGGGCGCCGAGGTGCGCGGGCTCGGTCCGATGCTGGCGCTCGAGCTGCCCGAACGGAACGGCGAGGAGACGACGCGCATCACGGCAACGGCCCGCGAGCACGGTCTCGTCCTGCTTTCGTGCGGCCTCTACGGCAACGTGATCAGGATCCTCGTGCCGTTCACGATCTCCGACGACGATCTCGAGAAGGGGCTTGACATCCTCGAGGACTGCCTTGGCGGCTGACGTCGCGGTCGCGGGGATCCGGAAGACGTACGGCGACGTTGTCGCCGTCGACAACGTGGACCTCCATGTCAAGGCGGGAGAGTTCTTCACGCTGCTCGGACCCTCGGGGTCCGGCAAGACGACGACGCTGCGCATCATTGCCGGCTTCGAGCAGCCCGACCACGGCAGCGTCACGCTCGGCGGCGAGGACATCACACGCCGTCCCCCCTACGCCCGCGACGTCAACACCGTCTTCCAGGACTACGCGCTCTTCCCGCACATGAGTGTCGGCGAGAACGTCGGCTACGGCCTCAAGGTGAAAGGCGTCCCGCGGCGCGAGCGCGCGGCAAAGGTAAACGACGTGCTCAAGATGGTGCGGCTCGAGGGCTACGGCGGCCGCAAGCCCGTCCAGCTCTCCGGTGGCCAGCGGCAGCGCGTCGCCCTTGCGCGCTCGATTGTCAACGAGCCCAAGGTGCTGCTTCTCGACGAGCCGCTCGGCGCACTCGACCTGAAGCTTCGGCAGGAGATGCAGGCGTTCTTGAAGACGCTGCAGCAGAACCTCGGCATGACCTTCCTCTACGTCACGCACGACCAAGAAGAGGCGCTGACGATGAGCGACCACGTCGCCGTCTTCAGCCAGGGGAAGATCGAGCAGATCGGCTCGCCGCGCGAGATCTACGAGCGGCCGCAGACCGAGTTCGTCGCCGGCTTCGTCGGCACGTCCAACATCCTGGAACGCAACGGGCGACGCTTCTCCGTACGACCCGAGAAGATCCAGATGCGCGACGACGACGGCGGTACCGGCGAGCCCGGCGTGATCGACCTCGTCGAGTACCTCGGCATCTTCACGCGCTACATCATCGAGCTCGACGCAGGCGGCCGGCTCGTCGTCGTGCGTCAGAACTCGGAGACTTCGTCCGAGGACGCGCTCGACGCCAAGGGACGGCGCGTGCGCCTGGAGTGGCGGCCGGAGCACACGTTCGACATCAAGACCCCCCAATCGCCCCCCGAGAAGGAGGAGAACGACCAGTGAGAAGGGTCCGGAGGATCCATCTGCTTGCGGCTGCGGTGCTGGTCGCAGCCCTGAGCGTGCCGGCGATCGCGATCTCGCGTAGCGACGGCAGCTCGATGCTGACGAAGATCGGGAAGGGCGAGGGCTCGCTCAACCTAATCGAGTGGACCGCGTACAGCGACCCGAGCTTCGCGAAGAAGTTCACTCAGCAGACCGGCTGCGTCATCCATCGCAAGGACGCAGGCACCTCGAACGAGATGGTGGCGCTGATGCGCTCCGGCGGCGGAGGCGGCGGAGGTCAGTACGACCTCGTCTCGGCGTCCGGCGACGCGAGCCTGAGGCTGATCTACGGCGGCGACGTCCAGCCGGTGAACGTGAAGCTCGTCCCGAACTGGAACAGCTTCCTGCCGGCCTTCAAGTCGCCCGCACACAACACGGTGAAGGGCGTGCACTACGGCATCTCGGTGCAGTGGGGACCGAACACGCTCATCTACAACACGAAGAAGGTGAGCCCCGCTCCGACCGGCTGGGGCGACATCTACAGCGCGAAGTACAAGGGCAAGCTGACCGTGCCCAACAACCCGATTCAGATCGCCGACGCGGCGCTCTACCTGGCGAAGACAAAGCCGAGCCTCGGGATCAAGGATCCGTACGAGCTGACGAAGGATCAGCTCAACGCGGCGGTGTCGCTGCTCAAGCAGCAGAAGCCGCTCCTGAAGCGCTACTGGAACTACGCCACCGACGAGATCACGTCGTTCAAGAACGGCGACGTCTGGATGGGAGCAGGCTGGCCGTACCAGACCCTCCAACTCCAGGGCGCCAACGCGCCGGTCAAGGAGATCGTGCCCCTCCCGACGACGGGCTGGGCCGACACGTGGATGCTCGCCAAGAAGGCGCCGCACCCGAACTGCGCCTACATGTGGATGCAATACGTGACGGCGCCCGCGGTCGAGGCGAAGCAGGCGCTCGTCTTCGGCGAGACGCCGGTCAACCCGAAGGCGTGCTCGTTCATGAACACGCTCCAGAAGGGTTCGTGTGCGCAGTACCACCTGAACCAGCCCGCCTCGTACTACTCGAAGATCAAGTTCTGGAAGACGCCGGTCGCACAGTGCGGCTGGAAGTCAGGCAACGACTGCATGGACTACAACGCCTGGCAGCGGGCCTGGACACAGGTCACCGGCTAGCGGAGTAGCCGAGGCCGTGTCCGTCGACACGCGAACGTTGGAACAGGCGGGCCCGCCCGGACGGCGGGCCCGCCTGCGTGTCTCGGCCGTCTTCTGGCGCCGTCCGTGGCTGAAGGCGCTCGGGCTGCTCACTCCGCCGGTCGGGGCGTTCGCCGTCGTCTACGTCGGTGCGCTGGCGGTCCTGCTCATCTCCTCGTTCTGGGGTGTTGACGCCTTCACCGGCAAGCTCGTCCGCCACTGGAGCCTGGACAACTTCCGGCAGATCTTCTCGTTCAGCGACCCCACGTACCTGCGGATCGCGGGCCGTACGATCGGCATCGCGGCGGCGGTGACGATCACGGACGCGCTGCTCGCGTTCCCGCTCGGGTACTTCATGGCGCGAGTCGCGTCGCCGCGCCTGCGCGGCGTGCTCTTCGTCGGCGTGATGCTGCCGCTCTGGTCGAGCTACCTGGTGCGCATCTACGCGTGGCAGACGATCCTCTCCGGCGGCGGCGTGCTCAACTGGCTGCTGCACGGGATCGGCCTGCCGTCGGCGAACCTCGCGTACACCAACTGGGCGATGTGGATCGTGTTCTCGTACGTCTGGTTGCCGTTCATGGTCCTGCCGGTTTACGCCTCACTGGAGCGAATCCCGGAGTCGTACATCGAGGCTTCCGGGGACCTCGGCGCCCGCGGCTGGCGCACGGTGCGCAGCGTGATCGTGCCGCTTGCGCTCCCGGGCGTGATCGCCGGCTCGATCTTCACCTTCTCCCTGACGCTGGGCGACTACATCACCCCGTTGCTCGTCGGCGGCACGGGCTCGAGCTTCATCGGCAACGTCGTCTACGAGAACATCGGCATCAACGCCAACGTGCCCTTCGCGGCGGCGCTGGCGAGCATCCCGGTGATCGTGATGGGCCTCTACCTCGTCGTCGCGCGACGGCTGGGAGCGTTCGACGCGCTGTGACGACGCCGCGTGCCCGCATCGCGCTCCGGATCTGGACAGCGCTCGTCATCTTCTTCCTCTGGGCGCCGCTCGTCCTAATCGGCATTTATGCGTTCAACAAGTCGAACGTGCAGAGCTGGCCGTTGCCCGGCTGGACGACGCACTGGTTCCGCGTCGCCTGGTCGAACCCTGACGTCCGCGCGTCGCTCTGGCTCTCGGTCAAGGTCGGCCTGTTGGCGACGGGCACCGCGCTGCTCCTCGGCTCGATGGCGGCGTTCGCGATCCACCGCTTCCGCTTCTTCGGACGCGAGTCGATTTCGTTCCTGCTCATCCTGCCGATCGCGCTGCCCGGGATCATCACCGGCATGGCCCTGAACTCCTTCTACGTCTTCGCCGGGCTCGGGTTCTCGATCTGGACAATCGTGATCGGCCACGCGACCTTCTGCGTCGTCGTGGTCTACAACAACGTGATCGCGCGGCTGCGGCGCACGTCTCCGTCGCTGTACGAGGCGTCGATGGACCTCGGCGCCGACGGCTGGCAGACGTTCCGCTTCGTCACCTGGCCGGTGCTCTCGACAGCGTTGGTCGCCGGCGGCCTGCTCGCGTTCGCCTTGTCCTTCGACGAGGTGATCGTGACGACGTTCACCGCGGGAGCGCAGTCGACGCTCCCCATCTTCATCCTCGACAACCTCCGCCAAGGGCAGCAGTTGCCGGTGGTCAACGTCGTGGCCCTGGCGATCATCCTGCTGACGCTCTTGCCGGTCGTAATCGCGCAGCGGCTCACCCGCGAGAGCGGGATCCTGCGCACGGAATGAGGGAGCGTCGTCCCGAGCGCCAACACGTCGTGGCTCGGCGCTGCGCTTCTGACGGGGGTGTCTGCCTGCGTTTCCGGCCTGAGCACCGGGACGGGCGGCCTTTCGGTGCTGCTGCAAAGCATCAGCAACCTGTTGAACGAGATCCTCGGACAGCTCTAGCCACGACAGTGCCGTGAGGCGGCATGCACCGCCTCACGGCCACGTGGCCCTTCCGCTTAGTTCGGCTAGCGCCTTCGGTTCAACAGGCCGCTGATCCAGCTCCTGACGCTTCGTCGCCCACCCGTCTTCGAGTCTTGCGACTGAATGCCGACTGCGGGCGCGGCAGCGACAACGGCCGGAGGTGGGTCGGCGACGACCGGCTCCTGAGCGGTCTCCGCGTCATCCTTTTGTTCGTCGTCCATCCGACGACCCTACTCCTCGAGCCGCACGGGATAGGCCGACCTGAGGCCCTGTCCTGATTTCAGAGTCAGGGCCCCATTGGTCGTCCCCCCTGGCTTTACTGCCGCCAGTTCCCCCAGGAAGCTCTTGCGCCGTGGGCGCAACCGAAACTTACCGCAGAGAGCGCAAGATCCAACTCGGGCGGAGCCGCCGCGAGCCGCGAAGTGTGAAAGCATCCCCGCCGGCTCCGGGCCGGATTCCCCCTCTACCCCGTTCGGTCGGAACCTTCACGAAGACCCGCTGCCGCAGGCGGGTCTTCTTTTGCCTGCGGGCGGTCCAACGTGTGCGAATCGGGTTGTTTACAGTGATTCGCGCGACTACTCGCAACAGGAGGCTCCGATGGCGGCAACGGCCGAACGCACCACCCTCGACGTACGCAATCCGGCGACCGGCGAGTCGATCGCGCAGGTGCCGAACATGTCGGCCGACGAGGTCGACGAAGCGGTCGAGCGGGCGAAGCAGGCGCTCCCGGAATGGCTCGACGCGACGCCGGGCGAGCGCTCCGAGCTTCTGCACAAGCTGGCCGACGTGATCGCCGACAACGCCGAGGAGCTCGCGCAGATCGAGTCGCGCAACGTCGGCAAGCCGCTCATGGTCTCGCGCGACGAAATGCCGTTCTCGGCCGACAACCTGCGCTTCTTCGCCGGCGCGGCGCGCATCCTCGAAGGCAAGAGCACCGGCGAGTACATCAAGGGCTACACGTCGATGATCCGGCGCGAGCCGATCGGGATCGTGGCCGGGATCTGCCCGTGGAACTACCCGCTGATGATGGCGGTCTGGAAGATGGGGCCGGCGCTCGCCGCCGGCAACGTACAGATCCTCAAGCCGGCCGAGCAGACGCCGCTCTCGCTGCTCCGCTTCATTGAGCTGGCGAAGGACGTCATCCCCGCCGGCGTGTTGCAGGTCGTCACCGGCGACGGCGTGCCGGCGGGGCAGCGCCTCGTCGAGCATCCGCACATCGGCCTCGTCTCGCTGACCGGCGACGTCGCAACCGGGAAAGTGATCGCGCGGACGGCATCCGAGACGCTGAAGCGCGTCCATCTCGAGCTCGGCGGCAAGGCTCCGATGGTCGTCTTCGACGACGCCGACATCGACGCGGTGGCCGAGGGCGTAAAGATCGCCGGCTACTGGAACTCGGGCCAGGACTGCACGGCCGGCTCACGCATCGTCGCGGGCCCGGGCATCTACGACGCGCTGCTCGAGAAGCTCGTGCCGACGATCGAGTCGCTGAAGGTCGGCGACCCGGCCGACGGCGACGACGTCGAGATGGGCCCCGTGATCTCGCAGGACCAGCAGGAGCGCGTGCTCGGCTTCCTCGAGCGCGCGAAGGGCGCGACGGTGCTCACCGGCGGCGGCGCCGACGGCGACCGCGGTTGGTTCGTGAAACCGACGATCGTCACCGACGTGGCGCAGGACGACGAGATCGTGCAGGACGAGGTGTTCGGCCCGGTCGTCACGGTGCAGAAGTTCGCCGACGACGCGCAGGCGATCGAGTGGGCCAACGGCGTCCGCTACGGCCTCGCGGCGTCGGTCTGGACGCGCGACATCGGCCGGGCGCTCAACGCGGCGCGCAAGCTGCAGTTCGGCACCGTCTGGATCAATGACCACCTCGTCCCGATCAGCTCGGAGATGCCGCACGGCGGCTACAAGGGCTCCGGCTACGGCAAGGACATGTCGATCTATTCGATGGAGGAGTACACGCAGATCAAGCACGTGGCCGCGAAGCTCGACTGATGGACGACGAGCGGAGCGCACGACTGGAGGAGGCGGCCCGGCTCTACGACCGGGCCGCCGAGGAGCTGGAGCGGGGCGCAGCGCACGCGCGGCGCGCAGGGGTTCATTTCCGGAACGGCGACGTGCCGCCGGGCGCGGCGCATGCCTGGGCGACTCGCGGCCACGTGCTCGCGGCCGGCCAGGCGCTCGACGAGCAGGCGCTCGAGCACCGGCTGCGTGCTCTTGCGAGCCCGACGATCGAGCACGTCGCTCTCTGGACCGACGACCTCGAGCGCCTGCGCGAGTGGTACGAGCATTGGTTCGGCGCCCGCGCGAGCAACCTGTACACGAACGAGCAGTCGGGGTTCTCGTCGTACTTCCTCCAGTTCGACGGAGGCCCGAGGCTCGAGCTGATGCGTATGCCGGGCCAGGACACCGGCCTGCGCGCGCACCTCGCCGTCTCGCTCGATTCGAAGGAGCGCGTCGACGAAATGGCCGGGCTGATCGGGACGGTCGAAGGCCCTCGCACGACCGGCGACGGCTACTACGAGGCGGTCGTCCTCGACCCGGACGGCAACCGCGTGGAGCTGACGGCGTCTCGAAAGGTGTCAGACACCCCTAAAAGTGTCTGACGCCAATTGAGCGAGCTCGTCCTCCGTCGGCACCCATTCCCCAGCCTTCGCGTTCGCGCGCACCTGCTCCGGCTTGGTGGCGCCCGCGATCACCGGCGCGACCGGCTCGACCGCAGCGAGCCCTCCGATCGCGACCTCGAGCAGCGATGCGCCGTGCGCATCCGCCCAGGCGCTCAGCTGCTGGACGCGATCGAGATCCGCGTCGTCGATGGTGCGGCCGTGCAGGCGAGTCCCGGGCTCGGGCTGCCGGTCGCGCGTGACCTTGCCCGTCAGGAGGCCGGACGCGAGCGGGAAGTACGGGATGAAGCCGAGCCCCAGCTCACGGCACGTCGGCAAGAGCTCCCGCTCGGCGTCCCGCCGCAGCCACGAGTACTCGCCCTGCTCCGACACATATCCCTCGCCGGCCAGTGCCCGGGCGCGACGCAGCGTCTCCGGGCGGTAGTTCGACGTGCCGTACGCACGGATCACACCCTCGGCGACGAGGCCGTCGAGGGTCTTGATCGTCTCCTCGAGCGGCGTGTCCGGATCTTCCTCGTGGTGCTGGTAGAGATCGATGACGTCGGTTTGCAAACGGCGCAGCGACGCATCGAGCGCGCGCCGGATGTAGTCGGGCGAGCCGCGGCGCGTCGCGCCGTCGCCCATCGGCTTGCCGAACTTCGTCGCAAGCACGACGCGGTCGCGCCGGCCCACGAGGGCGTTCCCGATGATCGACTCGCTGCCGCCCGACCCGCCGTAGACGTCCGCCGTGTCGAAGAACGTCACGCCTGCGTCCATCGCCGCATCGATCACCGATGCGGCGGCGGCCTCGTCGATCCGGCCGCCGAAGTTGTTCGTGCCGAGGCCGACGACGCTCACCTCGAGCGGCCCGAGCGAACGCGTGCGCATCACGCCACGCTAACGATCGCGGGTGAGTCGAAGTCGCGATCCAGGAGGTCGAGGACCGCCTCCTCGATCGCGCCGACCGTCGCCGGCTCGCCGGGCTCGACGTCGCCGAGCTTCGTAAGCGCGCCGCCGATCGTCAGCCCGTCGCGGAACCGGTCGAACACGCGCGGGTCGATGTAGGACGCACGGCAGACCGCGGGCGTGTTGCCGAGGTAGTGCGCCACCTCGGCCACGGCGCGCGTGATCGCGCGCTTCTGCGCCGACTGCGAGCGGTGCGCCACGCCGGAGACCGCGAGCGCAACGGCCGCGAGCACCGTGGCGTTCCAGGTGCGGAAGTCCTTCGCGGAGAAGGACTCGTCGCCGGTCGTCGCCTTGATGTACTCGTTGATGTCGCTCGACGAGATGTCGGCCCAGTGCCCGTTCGCCTTGTACGCGAGCAGGCGGCCGCTCGTCCGCCGCTTCAGCGCTGCGACGACCCGGTAGACGTCCGGATCGACGACCGACTGGACGCGACGCTTGCCACCCTTCGAGGTGTAGTCGAAGCGGATGACGCCCTTTCCCTCCAGCGTCACGTGACGGCGCTGCATCGTCGCGAGCCCGTAGGTCTTGTTCTCCTCGGCGTAGCTCTCGCTCCCGATGCGGAAGAACCCACGGTCGAGCAGTCGCACAGCGCACGCAAGCACCTTCTCCTCCGGCCAGCCGCGCCGGTGCAGGTCACGGGCGACGACGCGGCGCAGCTTCGGCAGCGTGCGAGCGAACCGCACCATGTCCTCGAACTTCTCGCGATCGCGCCGCTCGCGCCACGCAGGGTGATACAGGTACTGCCGCCGCCCGGCCGCGTCGGTGCCGACTGCCTGGATGTGCCCATTCGGATCAGCGCAGATCCAGACGTCCTCCCACGCCGGCGGGATCGTCAGCTCCCGGATCCGCGCCAGCGTCTCGTCGTCCACGCGCCCCGACCCGTCGAGGTATTCGAAGCCGCGGCCGCGACGCCGGCGTCGCAGGCCGGGCCCCGAGCAGTCTGCGCGCCGTAGACGGGTCACCGTGCCGTCTGGTGCCCGGTAGCGTCTCTTCCATGCGCTATTGGGAGGATTTCCAGGTCGGCGAGGTGGCCGAGCTCGGCCCGGTCGCCGTGACAGAGGACGAGATCGTCGAGTTCGCCAAGAAATTCGACCCGCAGCCGTTCCACCTCG
>JBKPRG010000132.1:0-8858 GCA_046765815.1 Actinomycetota bacterium | reverse complement strand
GTCGTGACGAGCGCGGCGCTCGTGATGGTCGGCGTGTTCGCGCTGTTCGGCTCGCTGTCGTCGCTCGACGTCAAGCAGGCCGGCGTCGGGCTCGCCGTCGCGGTGCTGCTCGACGCGACGGTGATCCGCGCGGTGCTGCTGCCGTCGTCGATGAAGCTGCTCGGCGAGTGGAACTGGTACCTGCCGCGCTTCCTGCAGCGGCTGCCGAAGACGGCGATCGAAGCGCCGCCGGCCCGCGATCCGGCTGCCTGATACCTAGCCTCGCTAGGTCCATGTTGTCCACAGCGGGCCATCCGCGCGCGGGCCATGCGCATCGCACAACCAAGCCGAAATCTTCCTTCTGGACCTGGCCGCACGGGACTCGGACATTGGTCAGACCAGGGTTGTCGAAGTGCAACAAACGTTCCACAGGCCTCAGCGGGCGCTCGCGAGCTGCGCCGCCGCGAGTGCCGCGAGCGCAGCCGCGGACGCGCAGACGAGCCAGCCGCCCGCGGTCGAGAAGCCGTCGACGGCAAGGAGCCAGATGACGGCGGCGACTGCGGTGGCGGTGTTGCCGGCGGCGAGGAGCTTGAGTGCGATCCGGCCGCGCCAGATCGCGAACGCGGCGACCGCGAGCACCACGCCGACGAGCACGATCACGGCGACGCCGACAGGGTGCGGGAAGTCGCCTGCGTCCAGCGCGCCGGTCGCGGCTCCGGCGAGCAGCACGACCGCGAGCATTGCCTCGAAGGCGGCATCGAGCTTCACCACGACACGAGCGTCCATACATGCCTCCCGACTACCCGCAAGGAGTCTGACACCTTCAAGGTGTAAGCCACCGGTTGGCGAAAACGGAGGGCGTGCGCCGTCACGTCCTGCCCGTCATCCTCGGGGCGTCGCTCGGCGTCGTCGCGTTCGTGCTCGCGTCGCCCGCGCACCGCGCGCCGGCCGCGATGCCGCCGCCGCCGCCGACGACGACGACGATCGCGCCGCAATCCAAACCCAAAGCGAAGCCCAAGCCGCGACCGGTCGTGCCGATCGAGATCGCCGACGTCGGCGACATGACCTTCGGCACCGCCGGCGTCACGCCGCCCGGCGGCGCGCACGCCTTGCTCGCGCGCATCGCGCGCTCGCTTCGCAGCGACTTCACCGTCGGCAACCTCGAGACGACCCTCGGCAGCGGTGGATCGGCCAAGTGCGCTCCGGGGGCAGCGAACTGCTTCTCCTTCCAGGCACCCGCCTCGGCCGCCTTCGCGCTGAAGCGCGCCGGCTTCGCCGCCGTCAACCTCGCCAACAACCATGCGGACGACTACGGCGCCGACGGCCAGGCGCAAACCGGCGCCGCACTCCGGGCCGCGCGCCTGCCGTACACCGGCCGCCCAGGTCGGACGACGTACGTGACGACGAGCGGCGTCAAGTTCGCCCTGCTCGGGTTCGCGCCCTACGACTACGACGACGACCTGCTCGACCTCGAGGCGGCGGCCGCCCGCGTGCGCGCAGCGGCGACGAAAGCCGACCTCGTCGTCGTGTTCATCCACGCCGGTGCCGAGGGAGCCGAGCACCAGCACGTCCGCCCGGGCATGGAGACGTATCTCGGCGAGCCGCGCGGCGACGCGATCGGCTTCGCGCACGCGGTCGTCGCCGCGGGGGCCGACCTCGTCCTCGGCTCGGGCCCGCACGTTCTGCGCGCGATGGAGTGGTACCACGGGCGGCTGATCGCCTACAGCCTCGGCAACTTCACCGGCTACCACACGCTCGGCGTCGCAGGACTGACCTCGGTGAGCGGGATCCTGCGCGTGACGCTCGGCTCGGACGGCAGCTTCGTCGGCGGCACGCTCGTCCCGGTGCGGCTCGTGGGAACCGGTACACCGACGCTCGACCGCGAGCGCATGGCGATCGCCACGCTCAACGCACTCGCCCGCGCCGACTTCCCGAAGAGCGGTGTCCGCCTATCGCCGAGCGGCCGCCTTCAGCCGCAGAAGCCGCGCACCTGATCCGGCAACTCGCGGACGCTGATCGGCTTCTCCAAGTAGCCGTCGAAGCCCGACGCGAGGAACGCCTCGCGGTCACCCTTCATCGCGAGCGACGTGAGCGCGACGATTGGGATCGCCGCCGTCCGCGGCTCGCGCTTGAGCCGCGCGGCCGCTTCGGTGCCGTCGATGTCGGGCAGCCTGATGTCCATCAGGATCACGTCGGGCTGGTGCTCGGTCGCGACGACGATCGCCTCCTCGCCGCTCGCAGCCTCGACGGTTCGAAAGCCGGACGCGCGCAGCACGTCCCGCGCGAGCCGCAGGTTCTTCTCGTTGTCGTCGACGATCAGGACGAGCTCGTCAGCCACTTTCCGCGCTCCCGACCGGCAGGGTGAACCGGAACGTGCTCCCGTTGCCGACCTCGCTCTCCACCCAGAGTCGGCCCCCGTGCAGCTCGATGAACCGCCGGGAGAGCGGCAGGCCGAGACCGGTCCCCTCGGTGCGGCCGCGCGACCAGAACTCGTCGAAGATCAGCGCCTGGTCGGCGGGCGGGATTCCCGGCCCGGTGTCGCTGACCGCGACCTCGACCGTGCCGATCCGGGCGAGCGCCGCCACGTCGACGCGCCCGCCGGCAGGCGTGAACTTGACCGCGTTCGAGAGCAGGTTGACGACGACCTGGCGCACCTTGCGCTCGTCCGCGCGCACCGTGATCTCGTCAGGATCGAGCATCAGCCCGAGCACGACACCTTCGCGCGTGGCGCGCTCCGCGTGCATCATCAGGCTGCTCTCGAGCGTGTTCCGCAGCGACACCTCCGCCAGGTCGAGCTCCATCGCGCCTGCCTCGACCTTCGACAGGTCGAGGATGTCGTTGATCAGCGCCAGGAGGTGTCGGCCCGAGTCGAGCACGTCGTCGACGTAGCCGCGCTGCCGCTCGTTGAGCTCGCCGGCGATTTGCATCTGCAGGAGCTCGGAGAAGCCGATGATCGCGTTCAGCGGCGTGCGCAGCTCGTGCGACATGTTTGCGAGGAACTCCGACTTGTGGCGGCTCACCGTCTCGAGCTGCTCGTACAGGTGCCGGAGCTCGTCGTTCATCTGGTTGAGGTTCGCGGCCAGCTCACCGAGCTCGTCGCGATTCGTCACCTCGATGTGCCGGGAGAAGTCGCCCGCCGCGATCTCGGCGAGCCGGGTGCCGGTTCGCTGGATCGGGCCGATCACCGACCAGGAGAGCACGAGCCCGAGCCCGAGCGCGAGCAGCACGCTGCCTGCGCCGACGCCGATGAAGAGGTTGCGCGAGCTCGTATACGCGCTCCGGTTCTGGGCGATGACCGCCTCGGTCTCCGTTCGGGTCGCGGCCGCGAGCTGATCGGTGACCTGACTCAGATCGTTGTCGGCGTCGATTGCGTCCGTCAAGAGCGTCTTGCTCTTGCTGCGCGCGCCGATCTGGTCGGCCGCGAGGATCCGGTCCAGCGCTTGGCCGAAGCGGGCGTAGTCCCTGCGGATCCGGGCCAGCCGCGGGCGATCCTCGGCGGGCGGCACGAACCCGAACCGGGACTCGTTCGTCGCGGGTCCGAGTTGCGACAGCGAGGCTCTGATCGCCCTGTCGACCAGCACCCAGCCGCGTCCCGTCGGAGCGATCGAGGTACCGAGGTACGTGTTCAGGCTCGGGTCGCCCGCTACCCGGAGCGCCAGCAGCTGTCGGAGTTGCTGAGCCTGCGTCTGGATGCTCTGGTACGTCGCCGCACGAAGCTGAAGGGTGCCGAGCGACTCGATCCGCGCGTTCGACTGGCCGAGCACCCGCAGGCCGAGCACCGCGACGGTCACGAGGAGGGCAGCGATCCCCACGAAGGCGACGAGCAGCTTCGTGCGCACCGTGACCGGCACACGGCCGACCGCGCGGACGAGCGGGTTGTCGGCCCGCGTTAGGGCGAGAGCTTTGGCGTCGCCCCTGCGGCGCTCGTGATCAGCCACTTCCCGTTGATCTTCTGGACGTTCTGGTCAGCGCCGACTGCGGCGACGACCTTCTCCGTCTTCGTGTCGACGTAGTGGCACTCGAAGTAGATCGTGCCCTTGTCGCCGCTGACCGTGATCCGGATCTTGTACGCGGGCGTATCCGACACCCAGTGGTTCGCGGGCAAGAACGGGCCTGCCGTCTCGAAGAACTTCCGGATCTCCGACGCCCCGTTCAGGGTCTTCGTGCCAATGTTGAACGTCGCATCCTTCGCCCAGAGCGACATCATCAGGTTGACGTTCTTCGTCGACGCGGCCCTGTGCCAGGTTCGCTCTATCTGGTCGATTGCCCAGTAGTCGGCCTGCTGTTGCTCGAGCTGCTGGTCCTTGGCGGAGCTCTTGTTCGAGCCGCCGCATCCGGCAAGCGCCATACACAGCACGAGGGGCAGGACGGGAATCCACTTCATCTCCAGGCTCCTTTCCCCAAGCCCCCCTTGTCGCCATGATCACGCTTTGGGCGACGCAGGTCTAGGGTTGTCACGTGGCGGTACGGGTCGTGCTCGCCGAGGATGCGTACCTCGTGCGCGAGGGTGTGCGCCGCCTGCTCGAGACGCAGCCCGACATCGAGGTCGTCGCCGTCTGCGGTTCGCTCGACGAGCTCCTCGCGACAGTTGCGGCCGATCCGCCGGACGTCGTCCTGACGGACATCCGCATGCCGCCGACCGGGACCAACGAGGGGATCCGTGCAGCAGAGGAGCTGCGCGAGTCGCATCCCGATGTGGGCGTCGTCGTGCTCAGCAACTACGTCGAACCCGGGTACGCGCTGGCGCTGCTCGAACGCGGGACCGCCGGACGGGCGTACCTGCTCAAGGAGCGGGTCGAGGAGGTCGAGCAGCTCACGGCGGCGATCCGCGCCGTCGCGGACGGCGGCTCGGCGATCGACCCGCGCGTCGTCGAAGCGCTCGTCGCCGGGAAGGAGTCGAAGCTTCACGACCTGACACCCCGCGAGCGCGACGTGCTCCGCGAGATGGCCGAGGGCAAGAACAACGCCGCCATCGCCGGCTCGCTGTTCCTCACCGAGCGCTCGGTCGAGAAGGTGATCCACTCGATCTTCCTCAAGCTCGGCCTCGCCTGGGAGACCGCTGTCCACAAGCGCGTGAAGGCGGTCATTCTCTACCTCGCGGAGACGGACTGAGCGGGACGCGGCCGGTCAGTCGACCGGCCACCATCGAGAGCGTGCCGCCGACCGCGCCGAGCCGATCGTCGATCGCAGCGGTTGCCTCCCCATCGGCCGCGAAGAGGAGCGCGCCCGGCTCGGCCCAGACGCGAAGGTGTGAGCCCGGCCCGAGCAGCTCCGCGCAGCAGAAGTACACCGCCGCCTCTGCCGCGGGCTCGAACCGCTCGGCCGTCTCGACTTCGATCGTGGCTCCGGCCTCGACCGCGACGTTGCGCAGGGCGTTCGCGAGCCCGAGGTCGAGGAGCAACGGCGGGTAGATCTCGCGTGCAAGCGCGCGGACGCTCTCGAGCGCCTCGTGCACGTCGCGCGTCAGCTCGTCGAGCAGCGCTGTCAGCGCCGCGGGATTCGTGTCGACGAGCTGCCGCGCGAGCTGCAGGTTGACGGCCAGCGCGACCAGATGCTGCTGGACGCCGTCGTGGAGGCTCCGCTCGGTTTGCCGCCGTTCGGCATCGGCCGCTTCGAGTACGCGGGCCCGGGATGCGCGGAGCTCCTCGATCTCGTTCATCGTCGGACAGTTGTCCGTGATCGGCCGCGGAGCGTCAAGGGTGCTAGCCCCCCATTGCGATTGGGATGCTGGCGCCGTAGGCAGCGCGGCCGCTCCTTCCTAGGTTCGACGCGTCGGGATCGCGAGAGGGCGGTCCCCCGATCGAGGAGGAGGCAATGAAGGTCAAGGCAATGCTGGTGGCGGCGCTGGTCGTCCTGACCGCCGTCGTCGCCGGCGCGGGGGTCCGCGACGCCCGTGCCGTTTTGCCGCCCGGCAACACGGCGCAGCAATGGGACAAGATCGCCGAGGACACGGCGGTCGGCTCGGGCGCGTTCCAGAACGAGAGCTTCATCTACATGGCGTACGTCACGAATGCCATGTACAACGCAGTGTCACCGGGCGAGCGGAAGGGACAGGATGGCGACGCGGCCGTGATCGAGGCCGCGTACACCGTGCTTTCGCACTACTTCCCGTCCCAGCAGGCCACGCTCGATGCGCTGCGCGGCGAGGCGCTGGCGGCGATCCCGGACAGCCAGCAGAAGGACAACGGTGTCCGCAGGGGCGCGCAGTCCGCGGCGAAGGAGATCGCGGAGCGTGACGGCGACGGGCTTCAGACGCCGATCGCCTCGACGTCGTCCTTCTCCACCCTTACCCCGGGTCCAGGCGTGTGGCGGCTGACGCCGTCGGCGTTTGCGGCGCCGCAGACCCCGTGGGTCGGCAACATGCGGCCGTTCATTCTCGACAGCCCCGACAGGGTCTTGCCGCCGGCTCCGCCGTCTCTTCAGAGTCAGGCGTGGGTGGATGCGGTCAACGAGGTCAAGTTGCACGGGTCGAGCACGAACCCGAACACGACCGAGACCACCACGGCGAGGTTCTGGACCGCCAACGTGGTCCGGCAGTACAACGGGCTGGCACGCGACATCGCGTCGGCAAACAGCATGGATCTCGTCCAGTCGGCCCGGCTCTTCGCAATGGTGGACACGATGGCCGCCGACGCCGGGATCTCGTGCATGCACGCGAAGTACCACTACCTCCTCTGGAGGCCGGTGACGGCGATCGATCCGACGTCGGTGACGAACGACGGGTTCGGCCCGACGCCGGGGTTCAACGACGGCAATTCCGCGACGGTCGAGCAGCCCGGTTGGCGGCCGCTGATCGCGACTCCGAATCATCCGGAGTATCCCTCGGCACACGGGTGCGTCTCGTCGGCCGTAGCGAATGCGATCGCCGGCGACCTCGGCACGGACGACCTCAGCGTCGACATCCGCGGTTTCGATCCGACGGGCCCGGCGGGCAACCTCAACGCCGTTCACCACTTCGCGACGGTGGGCGACTGGCTGGCCGAGGTTGCGAACGCCCGCGTGTGGGGCGGCCTGCACTACCGCTTCGCGACACAGGCGGGTGTCGACCTCGGCACCAAGGTCGCGCAGTACGACCTCGCCAACGCCTTCCAGGGAAACGGCGACAAGTAGGGGGTCAGGGGGTGCCTGACACCTTCAAGGTGTCAGGCACCTCTCGCACGAGCGCGAGGATTGCGATCCCGGCGAGGCCGGCGATCACGAGCGCCCAGCCGATCGTGTGCGAGCTGTTGCCGGTGTCCGTGTTCGAGGCTGGTTGGAACCGCACTTCGCGGGCGGTGACCCAGATCGAGTTGCCGTCCGTGCGAACCGGGAAGACAGACTGTGAAGGGGTCGCGGTCGCCGTGAGCGCCGCGCCGACGGCGGCGACGGCGACGAGTACGAGGGTCGCGGCGAGCATCAGCAGTCGTCCTCGCCGCCGCGGCCGCGCGACGCCTCGCTCGGCCGCCCACCGGGCGGCGAAGGCGCGCGCGTCGAGTGCGTCGCTGCCGAGGACGTCCTCGGCCGGCGCCTCCTCGAGGTCGGCGGCGAGCTCGGCCGCCATCTCGTCGGCGATGTGACCCGGAACACGGAGCCGCCGCCACTCGCGGCGGCATTCCTCGACGAAGTCGTTCACGCGGCGTCCTCCTCGACGAGACCCAACGCGGCGTCGAGGGAGTCTCGCGCCGCCTGCCACTGGGCGATCCCGGCCGCGAGCGCGCGCCGTCCCTCGCGCGACGGCCGGTAGTACTTGCGCGGCGGACCGCCGTTCGATGCGACGCGCTCGGTCTCGACGAGCCCCTCGCGCTCGAGGCGCGCGAGGAGCGGGTAGATCGAGCCTTCGCCGACGGTCGCGAGCCCGCGTGCGCGCAGGCGCTTCGTCATCTCATAGCCGTAGGCGGGGCCTTCGGCCATCACGGCGAGGAGACACAGGTCGAGCACGCCGCGAAGCAGCTGTGTCCGCCGGCTGTCGTCCACTATCATGCGACGCATGATAGCACGTCCCGACTGCGCCTGTAGCGTTCGAGCGTGATCACTGCGGAGGAGATCGCCGGCGTCGGCCTGTTCGCGTCGCTCGACGAGGACGTGCGCGAGCGCCTCGCGCGCGTCGCGGCGGACATCACGCTCGTGGCGGGCGAGGACGCTGCGCCGCAGGGCTCCGAACGCGCGCTCTTCGCCGTGCTCTCCGGCCAGATCAAGGCGGTCCGGAATGTCGACGGGGTCGAGACCGACGTCGGTCTGCGCAACCCCGGCGAGATCTTCGGCGAGGTGCCGATCACGCTCGGCACGGTCTTCCCGGTCGCGTTCCGCGCCGCGATGCCGTCGCGTGTGCTGCGTCTCTCGCCGCAGGACTACCACGCGGTCGCGGCTGCCTCGCCCGAAGTGGCGCAGGCGGTCGGCCGGCTGGCGAGCCATCGCATGACCGGCTCGTCCGGCCTACAGGGCCTCGCCGCCCCGCCGCCGCCTCGCGCGATCGTCGTCGGGAGCAGGTGGGACGGTGCCTCGACGGAGCTACGGCGCTTCCTCGATCGCAACCAGATCCCGTTCACCTGGCTGCGCCACGACGAACCGGACGCAGCGGCGCAGTGGGGCGGGGAACTGCCGCGTGAGGCCGAGTGTCCCGTCATGCGGATCGTCGACGGCGAGACGGTCGCGCAGCCGAGTCTCCGGCAGGTGGCGGAGCTGCTCGGACTGCGCACGAAGACGCCTGAGGGCGAGTTCGATGTCGTGGTCGTCGGAGCAGGGCCAGCTGGGCTCGCCGCGGCGGTGTACGGCGCGTCGGAGGGATTGCGCACGATCGTCGTCGAGCGACAGTCGCCGGGGGGACAGGCCGGTGCGTCCTCCCGCATCGAGAACTACCTCGGCTTTCCGTCGGGCGTGTCGGGCGACGAGCTGACGAGCCG
>JBKPRG010000131.1:0-7094 GCA_046765815.1 Actinomycetota bacterium | reverse complement strand
TCGCGAAGGACGCGGCGATCATCGCCGCCGCGCAGCGGATCGAGCACTATGAGATCGCCGCGTACGGCACCGCGCGCACCCTTGCCGGAGAGCTCGATCACGGCGACGCGGAGAAGCTCCTCAACGAGACGCTCGACGAGGAGAGCGCGGCCGACAAGCTCCTGACGAAGATCGCCACCGGCGGCATGTTCAAGAGCGGCGTCAACGAGGCCGCGGCTTCATAGGCGAGCCCGCACGGTTCGAACGCGGTGACGCGGTCCTCGTGGTCGATGTCTTCAACGACTTCGACCATGAGGACGGCGACCGCTTGGTCGAATCGTTCCGCGAGCGTGGGCCGAACATGGCGCGCACCATCGAGCTCGCACGCGCGTCCGGTGTGCCCGTGGTCTACGCGAACGACGCGCGCAGCCGCTGGGACGGCGACGTGCGCCGGCTCGTGGACGACGCGCTCAACGGGAAGGGCGGCGCGTTGATCCGTGCGCTCGTCCCACGCGACGGAGAGGCGGTGCTGTTGAAGCACCGCTACTCGGCGTTCGACCACACGCCGCTCGACCTCCTGCTCGAGTTGCTCGGCGTCGAGCGCGTCGTGCTGATTGGAGCCGCGACGGAAGGGTGTGTTGTGCAAACGGCAATCGACGCCCGTGAGCTGGGGCTCAAGGCGTCGATCGCCGCCGATGCGTGTGCGCGGATCGATCCGGAGCTCGAGGAGATCGCGCTCCGCTATGCGTCGCGCGTCGGCGGGATCCACCTCGTGCAGGAAATCGGTGCAATGAGCCCGCCTGGAGGGCGGTCATGACTACGTTCTCGGCGAACGAACTCCTCGCCGTCGGCCTTCAACCGGAACGACCCGTGGTCGGTTGACGGACGAGCGGCCGGGCGAACCAGCGCAGCAGCTTGCAGGGCGGGATGCGGCAGGGCGTCAACGCGACGACGCCTTCTCCCGTCTTCTCGGTGAGGAATGGGTCGAAGTAGAACCCGGGATCTACCGCAAGATGACGCCTCGCCCCGAACCCTCGGCGGGTACGCGTCACTCGCCCTCAGCGGCTTCTTCCGTCGAGCAAGGCGAACCTTCCTTCGATCAACCGCTGGTAGACGCGCTGTCGCCACTCGACGCACCCACGAAAAATCAGACGCCTCAGCCTGTGGACCCGAGCGGAACGTCTGACCGCTAGCGAACCTCAGTGGTGCGGCCCGGGGGCCCCCTTTCGAGTGGCGAGCTCCTGATGCCAGCGTTCGCTCTAGCGGGTGCGGTTCGAGGAGAGGAGCCTGGGGAGCCAGACCCCGCAACTCCGACTCGACCCGAGCCCCTCTCCTCGTAACCGCGGCCGTAGAACGCCGCTGCCGCTGGAAAAGTTTCGGCTACCTGACCAGGGAGCGTGATCTCGCGCCTCCCGCACTGTCGGTTCGCAACCCTTTCTTGCTTTGCAGCGTTCAGAGTCAGGTAATGGCTGCTTCGGCCGGGGAGAGGGGCTCTGCGAGCAACGCGATTCTGTTCGACCGCGATCGGGTCGAGCATCTAACGACGCTCGCTGACTTTCCTCGCCGACTCAACGGAGCGAGGTTACTTTGGGTCGACGTCCACCGCGGCGGTGCTCAGATCAGCGCGCGGGAGGTCGCTGATGCGGTCGATCTCGACCCGCAGACACGCGCGTACCTCGAGACACCACATCAAACGCCCGCCTTCAATGATCACGGCCGCTACCTTCACATCACGACCTACACACCGCGGGAGGACGACAAGGGCGAACTCCACCCGGTCGAGTGCGTCGTAGGCGAAAATTGGGTCATCACCGCCCATGACAGGCCGATTCCTGTGCTCGACGACTTTGCCACTCGGGTATCGGGGTCAGGCGACACAGGATCACTCGACGGGCCGAGCTTCCTCGCCGCACTGCTGGAATGGGTGCTCGGCTCGTACACCGCCGCATTCGAGCGAATCGAACAGCGCCTCGAGGAATTCGACGTACAGGCGATGCGCGGGGAAGGCGCCGACGAAGATATTGAATTGTTGGTGGAGATGCGGCGAGAGGTCGGGAAGTTACGACGGGCGCTCGCGGCGCACCGCTCCGCACTCGTCGCATTGACGCATCCCGAACTGGAGGCGCTTGGGAACAACGCCTCGGGTGAACGATTCCAGTCGCTCTTCACGCGTTTCCAGTCGACGCTGGACGAAGCCCGAGACGCGCGAGAGGCAGTCGTCGGTTCGTTCGACGTCCTAATTGCACGCGGAGGCCACCACACAAACGAGATCATGAGAGTGCTAACCCTTGCCTCAGTGATCCTGCTTCCAGGAGCGCTCCTCGCCGACGTGATGTCAATGAACTTCAAAGTCGGTCTGTTCAACAACGCCTGGCTTTTCTGGGTGGTGGTGGCCACGATCGCCGCTGTGGCGCCGCTCACGCTCGCTGTCGCGAGGCTCCGGCGCTGGATCTGATCCCAGTCGGATCGGCCAAACTTCGATTCTTGCCGGGGGCATCCGTGATCGTCGCGTGCGCGCGCGCGTGCGCGCGCTAGCGTCGTCGCTTGTGATCGATTTCGCGGGACAGGTCACTCTCGTGACTGGTGCCGGACGCGGCCTCGGTCGCGCGTATGCACGGCTGCTCGCCCAGCGCGGCGCAACGGTGATCGTCCACGACGCCGGGGTGGGCCTCGACGGCGCCGGCGAGGATTTATCCGTCGCCGACGCCGTCGTCACCGAGATCAGGACCCAGGGCGGAACTGCGGCTGCCGCGTACGAGGATCTCGGCGAGCGCGAGGGCTGCCGCGCGCTCGTGGAGGGCGTGCTCGGGCGCTTCGGGAAGATCGACGCGCTCGTGCACAGCGCCGGGCTCGTCATCAGGGCCCCGATCGACGAGATCGACGAGGCGCGTTGGCGGCGCTCCCAGTCCGTCAACGTCGACGCGGCCTTCTGGCTTCTGCAGGCGGTCGTCCCAGGAATGCTCGAGCGCCGCTACGGACGCATCGTGCTCACTACCTCCGGCTACGGGCTCGGCCCCGCCGACGACGTCCTCGACCTCGTCGCCTACTGCAGCACGAAGGCCGCCCAGTACGGGCTGATGAACGGTCTTGCTTGGGCCGCTGCCGACGGCGTCTTCGTCAACGCTGTCGCACCAATCGCGGCGACACGCATCTACTCGCGCCCAGTCGAGCCGGGCGAACTCTCGCCCGAGCAGGCCGCGCCCGGTGTCGTCTTCCTCGCCTCACCCGCATGCCACGTCTCCGGCATCGTGCTGCGCGCCGAGGGCGGCCGCTTCGCGGTCGCCGGCTACGACCGCGGCAGCGGCGTCGACTTCGGCCGCATGCCAGTCACACCGGAGAAGGTCGCCGAGTGCTGGCCCGACATCGCACGATGAGGCCAAGGTGATTGGCGAGCGGCTCCCCCAGCCGGCATCGCTCAAAGCTCCGTGAGAAGAGCCTCGGTCTTATCGACCAGCGGGGCATCCTCCTTCGCCCGATACTCGGCGAGCGCGGCGCGGAGCGCGGCGCGGGCGCCGTCGAGGTCGCCCGCCGCCCGACGCACGTGTGCGAGGTCGCGGTAGGCATCTCCGCGGTAGATCTGCCAGTCCGACTTGAGCGCCCACTCGCTCGCTCCGCGAGCGTCCGCGCCTGCTCGCCATCGCCGCCGTCGGCGGCGATGCGCGCGCGCACGCCGTTGACGATTGCGAAGTTGATGATGTCGTCGCTTGCTGTCAGCTCCTCGCAGCGCGTCGCTGAGGCGAGCGCCGCGTCGCGGTCGCCGAGCTCGTACTGAGCCTGGGCAAGCATCGCGAACTGCGTCGAGGCATACGCGACCATCCCGAAGTCGAGCAGCTGCCGCGCCGGCGGCTCGAGGCGCTCGACAACCTTTGTCGGCACCTCCGCATGCCGCTCCAGCACAGCCGCAATCATGTCAAACGCGACTGCCTGCAAATGCCAGCCGAGCTCCTCCCGAAGGATGGCTATGGCCCGCTCCACCTCCGCGCGCGCCTCGTCGAAGCGACCCCGGCAAAACGCGGCGCAGCAGGCGATGGCGTGAATGCCACACTCGACGAGCGGTTCGTGCTCACCGCCGGAGGAGAGCTCCGCGACAAGCCGTTCGAGCTCCGTGGCCTAGGCCGATCCGATGCCCGCCACCGGGGCGAGGTACTGCGTGGCGATGCCTTCGGTCCTGCGGTCGCCGAGCTGCCGAGCGTAGGCGATCGCGCGCAGCAGCGCCGCAGTTCCCGCGGCGCCGTCGCACGCCATCACAGTCGGCCAGAATTCGAGCATCGCCGCCCGCATCAGCCCCTCGATGTCCGCGGTCGCTTCGAGCTCGGGCACGAGCTCACGGAGCAGGCCACGTACCGTGGCGCTGCCGCCTTCGGGCTCGCGCGTGAACCGTGTACCGGCGTCGACCATCCGCGCGTGCGCGCGAACCCGCCGGTCCGGCCAGTTGAGGAGCGGCGCGACCAGCTCGTCGTGGCGCCCGAACTCTCCGCGGCCAGCGACCAGCTCGGCGAGCGCGAGCGCGGCGGCGGGGCGGGCGTCATCACCGGACGGAAGTAGCGACAGTGCCCGCTCGAGAAGGCTCGAGGCGGCCGCGATGTCCTCACGGGCGAACGCCCGGCAACCGGCGGCTGCAAGCAGCCTGCCTGCGCGCGCCGCGAGACCGTCATCGGGCTTCCCGAGCTCCGTCCGGTAGCGGTTCGCCTGCTCGAGGTGATACCCGAGAATCTCATCGAGCTCGATCAATCCGCCGCGGGCCTCGAGCCACTCTGCAAAGCGCTCATGCAGCTCCGCCCGCGTCTCCTTCGGCAGGGCCTCGTACGCCGCGTCGCGGATCAGGAGGTGCCGGAACCGGAACGCATCCTCGCCCGGAAACGTCGAGCGCTCCGGCCGGATGAGCTCCTTCCGAACCAGCGAGATGAGGTGCGAGTCGACGGGCGAGCCGTTCGCGAGCCGCTCAAGGGCACTCCGGTGGAAGATCTCGCCCTCGACGGCGCCACGCTCGATCACCGAACGCTCGCCCGTCGCGAGCAGATCGAGGCGCGCCTGCAGGAGCGCCTGGATCGTGGACGGCGCCCGAATGTCGCCGCCCTCCCGGGCGAGTGCGAGCATCTCCTCGACGAAGAACGGGTTCCCACCGGCGGCAGTTGCGATCCGCTCGCGCGTCACCGCGTCGATGCCTGCCGCCTGTGCCCCGATCAACTCCGCGCTTTCCGCCTCCGTGAGCGGCCCGAGCAGCGCTGAGGCAGCGTTGAGCTTGCCCCCGCCCCAGTCCGGCCGCGCGTCAAGGAGCTCCGTTCGCGCGGCGCAGAGCAGGAGAAGAGGTACGCCACGCGAGAGATCGGCGACATGGTCAATCAGATCGAGGAACGCGGGCTCGGCCCAGTGGACGTCGTCGAACACGACGACCAGCGGAGCTGCCTCAGCGGCATGCTCGAGCGCCAGCCGGACGTTCCAGAAAAGCTCGCTCGCCGCCGCCGTCGCGTGCGTCAACTGCTCGATCGTTTCCTCCGCGCCGAGCTGCTTCAGCACCTCGATCACCGGCCACAAAGTGATCCCGTCGCCGTAGCCGAGACAGCGGCCGCGGGCGACGCGCGCGGGAACGCCGCCCAGGAACTCCTCGATGAGCCGCGACTTCCCGACGCCGGCCGAGCCGAGAAGCGTGAACAGGTAGCACGAGCGCTCACCGACTGCGCGCTCGTACGCCTGGCGGAGCAAGGCGAGCTCGCGCATCCGCCCGACGAGAGCCGTCTCGAGATGGCGCGCCACACCCGGGGCGCCCAGGTCGAGGTGGACGAGCCTAAACGCGCTCAGCGGCTCGGACTTCCCCTTCGCGACGACCTCGACGGGCTCGACCTGCACCGCGTCTCGGACGAGACGCCGCGTCTGTGCGCCGATCAGTACCTCTCCCGTGTCCGCGTTTTGCTCGAGTCGCGCGGCGACGTTGACCGTGTCGCCGGTGACGAGCGCATCGCCATCGCCGGCGACAACCTCGCCCGTGTTGACGCCGATACGCGCCTGCAAGCCAAGCCGGGCGACCGCCCCACGCATCTCCCACGCCGCGCGCACCGCGCGCAGCGCGTCGTCCTCATGGGCGAGCGGCACTCCGAAAACGGCCATCACCGCGTCGCCCACGAACTTCTCGACCGTACCGCCGTGGCGCTCCAAGATCGCCCGCATCTCTTCGTAGTAGCCGCGCATCGTTGCCCGGAGCGTCTCCGGATCCGTGCGATCGCCGAGCGCCGTCGAGCCGCTCAGGTCGCAGAAGACGACCGTGACCAGCTTGCGCAGCTCCCGCGCCGGGACGATGGAGAGCGCAGAACCGCAAGCCGGGCAGAACCGAAACTCGGGCGGGCTCTCGTGCCCACACGTCGCGCACAGGCTCACCGCCCGAATCTACTCCGCGCCTACAGCGTGCACGACACCGGTGCGCGCCGGACGTTCGACTTCGCGCACGTCGGGATGGCCGTGCAGGTGATTGCCACGTCCTGACCATCTGACCGAACTCGATTCGTGGCGGCTCCCCTTCAGAGCAGGCCGGACACCCTGTAGAACGATAAAAATTTATTGACTAACGATAAAAACTCGAGTACGCTCCGTCCGGTTCTACGACCCCGCGGAAGGGCGGTTCATGAAACGAGGATCGATCCTGTTTCTGAGGGCAGTGGTGGTCCTCATCGGCGTCGGCGCCCTCGCTCTCTTGCTTTGGGAACCACACACCGAGGGCAGAAACGCGCACGCCACAGCCTTCGAGATCTACTTCAAAGACCCCTTCCTGGCATACGTCTACCTCGCTTCCATCGCACTCTTCGTGGCGCTCTACCACGCATTCAAAGTGCTGGGCTATGTCGGACAGGACAAGATGCTCTCACCAGCCGGCGTCAGACACCTGCGGACGATCAAACACTGCGCGATGGTCATCATCGCCTCTGTCGCAGGGGCAGAGCTGATCATCATCGTGAGCAACAACGACGACCCGCAAGGCGGTTTCTTCATAGGCGTCCTCATCGCGTTCGCCTCGACCGTGGTCGCCACAGCGATGTCCGTCCTTGAACGAACTCTGCAGAACGCCGTCGACATCAAGTCAGAACACGACCTGACCGTATGACGTCGCGCTCATGACGATGATC
>JBKPRG010000130.1:0-18434 GCA_046765815.1 Actinomycetota bacterium | reverse complement strand
GGATCGACCTCGAGGTCGGCGCCGGCGAGCTCGTCGCGCTCGAGGGGCCGAGCGGTTCCGGCAAGACGACGCTCTTGCAGCTGCTCGGTGCGCTCGACCGGGCGAGCTCGGGCCGCGTCCTCTTCGAGGGCCGCGACCTCGGCGAGCTCCCCGACCGCAAGCTCGCGGCGCTGCGGCTCCGCTCGTTCGGCTTCGTGTTCCAGCAGTTCAACCTGATCCCGACGCTCACCGCTCTCGAGAACGTCGAGGCAAAGCTGGCGCCGGTCGGCGGCTCCCGGGAGCGCGCACTCGAGCTGCTTGGCGAGGTGGGGCTCGCCGAGCGGCGGGATCATCTACCCCAGGAGCTCTCGGGCGGAGAGCAGCAGCGGGTGGGGATCGCACGTGCGCTCTCCGTGGAGCCCCGGGTCGTCCTCGCGGACGAGCCGACCGGCAACCTCGACACGGCAACGGGCAGCGAGATCATCGACCTGCTCGCCGGGCTGGCCGAGAAACACGGCTCGACCGTGATCGTCGCCACGCACGACACGACGCTCGCGGCCCGCGCGCCGCGGCGGATCGGGCTCCGCGACGGCCGGCTGCTCAGCGCGAGTCCGCTCGAAGCAGGAGTCACCTGAGGCGGCCCCGAAGTCCGTCGCAGCACCAAGCGACGACCGAAAGGGGCAGCAATGCCGAAGAAGGCCACCGAGGCCGCCGCGACGACGAAGAAGCCGGCGGCCAAGAAGACGACGACCACCCGCCGGACCCGGAAGACGACTCCGGTCGTGCTCCAGTGGGAGCACGTGGCAACGCGGGCGTACTACATCCATCTCGAGGCGGGCGGTGACCCGACCGAGAACTGGCTTCGCGCTGAGCGCGAGCTGCTCGCGGCCTAGCAGGAACGCGGGTTTTGGAGCGAGGGGCGGGACGCCGCCCCGCGCTCCAGCAGGGCTACTCTGAGGGCATGCGAGGGCGCGTTGTTCTGCCGTTGGGAGCGTTGTTCGCCGCGTCCGTCTGGTGCGTGGTTCTGCTCGTCGCGCGGAAGCTCGAGTACGGCGACGCCGAGTACAAGGGCCTCGTCCTCAACCTCGCGCTCGCATGGATCCCGCTCGGCCTGGCCGCGCTCCTGGCGGTCGCGTACGCACGCAGGCGGTCGCGGCTCGAGCTCGCCGCGATCGGGCTGGCATGGCTGCTCTTCCTGCCGAATGCGCCGTACGTCATGACCGACTTCATTCACCTCGGCTCCGAGCACCGGGTCTTCGATTCGCTGCTGATCGCGTCCTTCGCGTTCACCTCGCTGGCGCTCGGCTTCGGCTCGCTGCTGCTCGTGCAGCTTGTCGTCACGCGCGTCGCCGGGGCGCTCTTCGGGTGGTTGACCGTCGTCGTCTCGCTCTTCGCGTCGAGCGCCGGGATCTACCTCGGGCGGGTACACCGGATCTCCAGCTGGGACGTGATCGGCCAGCCCGGCCGGGTCTGGGCGCTTGCGGCACCGCGCCTGGAGGACCCGCTCGGCAATCGCAACCTGATCGGGTACGTCGTGCTGCTGGGCGTGTTCCTGACGCTCGCCTACGCCGGCCTGTACGGATTTACCGCCCTACTGGGCGCCGCCAAGCGCGAGCAGGATGCGGTGCTAGGGTCGAAGCAACAGTGGCCAAGCCGGTAGAGCAGCTCGAATCGGTCGTCATCCGGTTCGCCGGGGACTCTGGCGACGGGATGCAGCTGACCGGGGGCCGCTTCACCTCCGAGACCGCCCTCTCCGGCAACGATCTCGCGACATTCCCCGACTTCCCGGCCGAGATTCGCGCGCCGGCGGGCTCACTGCCTGGCGTCTCGGGCTTCCAGCTCCACTTTGCGGATCACGACATCCTCACGCCGGGCGACCGGCCCGACGTCCTCGTCGCGATGAACCCCGCAGCCCTGCGCACGAACCTCGGCGACCTGCCGACCGGCGGCACCCTGATCGTCGACACCGACGCGTTCTCCGAGCGCAACCTGAAGAAGGCGGGCTACGACGCGAACCCGCTCGAGGACGGCTCGCTCGAGGACTACCAGGTGCACGCGGTGCCGCTGACGTCGATGACGGTCGGGGCGCTCAAGGACATCGACGGCGTGACGCCGCGCGAGGCGGAGCGCTCGAAGAACATGTTCGCGCTCGGCCTGATGTCGTGGCTGTACGGCCGTCCGACCGAGTCGACGACCGACTTCCTGCAGAAGAAGTTCGCGAAGCGGCCCGAGATCGCGGCCGCCAACGTGAAGGCGTTCAACACCGGCTACGCGTTCGGCGAGACGTCGGAGGCGTTCGCCGTCCAGTACGAGGTGAAACCGGCGAAGCTCGAGCCGGGCGTCTACCGGCAGATCACCGGCAACACGGCGCTCTCGTACGGGCTGGTCGCGGCTTCGAAGCTCTCGGGGCTCGAGCTCTTCCTCGGCGCGTACCCGATCACGCCGGCTTCGTCGATCCTCGAAGAGCTGGCGCGGCACAAGGCGCTCGGCGTGCGGACGTTCCAGGCGGAGGACGAGATCGCCGCGGTCGGCGCCGCGCTCGGCGCCGCATTCGGCGGCGGGCTTGGCGTGACGACGTCCGCCGGCCCCGGTGTCGTGCTCAAGTCGGAGACTGTCGGGCTCGCGATCGCGCTCGAGCTGCCGCTGATCATCATCGACGTGCAACGCGCCGGGCCGTCGACGGGCATGCCGACCAAGCCCGAGCAGGGCGACCTGTTGATGGTGCTGTTCGGGCGCAACTCGGAGTCGCCGGTGCCCGTGCTGGCCGCAGCGACGCCGGGCGACTGCTTCTACGCGGCGATCGAGGCGGTACGCGTCGCGCTCACGTATCGCACGCCGGTCTACCTGCTCTCCGATGCGTACCTGGCGAACGGCGCCGAGCCTTGGCGCATCCCCGACGTGTCGCTGCTGGAGCCGATCACAGTCGACTTCGCCGAGGCGAACGGCCAGCCGTTCCTGCCGTACAAGCGCGACCCGGAGACGCTCGCGCGCCCGTGGGCGATCCCGGGCACGCCTGGTCTCGAGCACCGCATCGGTGGGCTCGAGAAGGCGAACGAAACCGGCAACGTCTCGTACGACCACGAGAACCACGACCTGATGACCCAGCTGCGTGCGCAGAAGGTGGCCGGCGTGGCGGTGCCGGACATCGAGGTCGATCACCAGGAGGGCGCCGACCTACTCGTGCTCTCGTGGGGCGGGACCTACGGCCCCGTGCACGCCGGCGTGCGGCGCGTGCGCGCGAAGGGCGGATCGGTCGCGCATGCGCACCTGCGCTGGGTGAATCCCTTCCCGGGCAACCTCGGCGACGTGCTCGCGAGCTACGACCGCGTGCTCGTGCCGGAGATGAACCTCGGGCAGCTGCGCACGCTCGTCCGCGCGCGCTACCTCGTCGACGCCGTCGGCTACAACCGCGTCGCCGGCAGGCCGTTCAAGGCCGGGGAGATCGAAGAGGCGATCGAGGCGATGCTGTGAGCGAAGTGAAATTGACGCTGAAGGACTTCAAGTCGGATCAGGAGGTCCGGTGGTGCCCGGGCTGCGGCGACTACGCGGTGCTCGCAGCCGTGCAGAGCTTCATGCCGGAGCTCGGCCTCGAGCGCGAGAAGATCGTCTTCATCTCCGGCATCGGCTGCGCGGCGCGCTTCCCGTACTACATGCAGACGTACGGGATGCACTCCATCCACGGCCGCGCGCCCGCGATCGCGACCGGGCTGGCCGTCTCGCGGCCCGATCTCTCGGTCTGGGTCGTCACCGGCGACGGCGACTCGCTCTCGATCGGCGGCAACCACCTGATCCACGCGCTGCGCCGCAACGTGAACATCAAGATCCTGATGTTCAACAACCAGATCTACGGCCTGACGAAGGGCCAGTACTCGCCGACGAGCGAGCAGGGCAAGGTCACCGGCTCGACCCCTGCCGGCAGCGTCGACTATCCGTTCAACCCGCTCTCGGTTGCGCTCGGCGCGGAGGCGACGTTCGTCGCGCGCGCGATCGACACCGACAAGCAGGGGCTGACGAGCGTGCTGCGCCGCACAGCCGCGCACCGCGGTGCCGCCTTCGTCGAGATCTACCAGAACTGCAACATCTACAACGACGGCGCGTTCGACTCGGTGCGCGAGGACAAGGAGAACCGCCTCTACCTCGAGCACGGGCAGCCCGCCGGCGACACCGGCCTCACTCACGACGAGACCGACTTCGCGACCGCGTTCGCGCTTTCGCGGGTGAGAAATGCGCTCGGCGTCTTCCGTGCCGTCGAGCGCCCGAGCTACGACGAGCTCGTGCAGAAGCAGATCGACGAGTCGAAGGGAATCTCCGAGCTGCAGGCACTCGTCGGCTCCGGCGATACCTGGACGATCGACTGAGTCGCGTCATCTACCAGATCTACCCGCGCTCGTTCGCGGATGCGGACGGCGACGGGATCGGCGACCTGCCGGGCGTCACCTCGAAGCTCGACTACCTCGCCTGGCTGGGGATCGACACGATCTGGCTCAGCCCGACGTTCCCGAGCCCGAACGTGGATTGGGGCTACGACGTCGCCGACTACCTCGACGTCCATCCCGACTTCGGCACGCTTGCCGACCTCGATGCGCTGATCGCCGAGGCGCGGAAGCGGCTGATCGAGATCTGGCTCGACCTCGTCCCCAACCACACCTCGGACCGGCACCCGTGGTTCACCGACCGGCCCGAGTACTACGTCTGGTCCGATCACATTCCGAACGACTGGAAGTCGATCTTCACCGGCGGCACCGCGTGGGAGTACGACGAGCGCCGCAAGCGGTACTACCTGCACCAGTTCGCCCCGCAGCAGCCCGACCTCGACTGGTGGAACGAGGACGTGCGCGCGGAGTTCGCGCGGATCCTGCGCTTCTGGTTCGAGCGCGGCGTCGCCGGGTTCCGCATCGACGTCGCGCACGCACTGATCAAGGACGCCGAGCTGCGCGACGGCGCGCGGTTCATGCGCGAGCGGCCCGAGGCGCACGAGATCTTCCGGCAGTGGCAGGCGATCGCGTGCGAGTACGAGCCGAAGCCGACGTTGATGGGGGAGACGTACGTGCCGCTGGAGCGCATGTTCGCGTTCTACGCGCAGCTCGACCTCGTCCAGAACTTCGACTTCGTGCGCTCGCGCTTCGACGTCGACTCGCTGCGCGCGATCGTGGAGCGGGTCGAGGCGGAGATCCCCGCCGACCGCACGCCGCTCTGGTTCGGCTCGAACCACGACCACTCGCGGCTCGCAACACGCTGGGCGCGAGGAGACGAGCGCAAGGCGCGCGCCGCGCTGTTCGTGCTGCTCACGCTCCGCGGCAGCGTCATCCTCTACCAGGGCGACGAGCTGGGGCTCACCGACGGCAATGTGCCGCGTGACCGCATCACCGACATTGCCGATCCGCCGCGCGATCCCGAGCGCACGCCCCTACCGTGGACGCGGTCGGCCGAGGAGTGGCGGTCGCCGTGGCTGCCGCTCGCCGACACGACGCGAAACGTCCATGACCAGCGCGACGATCCGCTGAGCACGCTCAACTTCGTTCGCGGGCTGATCGAGCTGCGTCGCGGCTTTGCCGACGCGCCGTACCGCACCCTGTCGAGCCCCAGTGGTGTCTGGGCGTACGCGCGCGGGGACGTCACGTGCGCCGTGAACCTGAGCAACCGAGCCGCGACCTACGAGGGCCGCGCGCTGGAACCCTGGCAGGGCATCGTCCTATGATCGACTGGTGGATCCGGTCCTGCGGCTCGATCGGCCGGCACGCGCACTTCTCGTCGTCGGCTTCCTGATCACGTTCGGCACCGGCGCGGGTTTGTACCTCGCTCCGGTGAGTGGCGGTCACTCGTTTGCGTGGCCGATCAAGGCGCCGTTGACAGCCTCACTCATGGGCAGTGGCTACCTCGCGGGGGCGGCGCTCGGTCTCGCCCTCGCCCTTCGCGACGGTGGGTGGCCGCGGGTGCGGGTGATCCTGGCTCCGGCCTTCGTCCTCGTCACCACCAACCTGATCACGACCATTCACTTCTTCGACCAGTTCAAGCTTGGCAGCGGCAGCGGGCGCCAGCAGATGACGGCGTGGACGTGGCTGATCGTCTACGCAGCGCTTCCACCCGCGGTTGCGGTCGTCGCGTTCACGCACGAGCGCCGTTCGGGACGTGCCGGTTGGGCCGTCTCCGATCCGCTCGCGCCGATCGTTCAGCAGAGCTTCGTCGTCGTCGCGGGCGGCCTCGCGGCGCTCGGACTGTGGCTGATGATCGCTCCGGGCGCACTCGCCGACCGGTGGGTGTGGAAGCTGCCTCCGCTCTCTGCATCGATCGTCGGGACGTGGTTGCTGACGCTCGCGACCGCCTACGGCTGGGCCGCGCTGGAGCGCGACTGGCGGCGCGTGCGCCTGATGGTGGTCCCTGTCGGTCTGTCGCTCGCCCTCAACCTTGTCGCACTCGTTCGCTTCCACGACATGCGCTCGGGAAGCTCGACGGCGACCGCTCTCTACGTCTCGGTGATCGTCGTCTCACTGGTCGTGGTGCTGTCGCCGATCGGGGTACGGCGGGCAAGTCAGGCGGCGCGGCCCGCGACCTCGAGCTGACCGGATACGACGCGCGTCGTCAGTCCGCGCGTCATTCGCCGCATCAGCTTCAGCGAGGCGCTGTTCTCGGCCTGCATCGTCGCGCGCAGGCGCACGATCCCCGCGGCGCGCGCGTCGCATGCGAGACGGTCGGCGAGGATCGAGCCGACGCCGTTGTGCTGCCACTCGTCGGCGACCGCAAAGGCGACGTCGGCCTCGTCGCCGTCGCGCACGAGCCGCGCGATGCCGATCGGCTCGCCTTTAGCGAGCGCCACGAGGACGTGGTGGTCGCCGTCCACGCGCGTCAGCTGCCGCAGGTCGCTCTCGGTGAGCACGGTCTTCGCCCCGCCGAAGCGGAGCAGGCGCGAACGCGGCCCGAGCCGGTCGAAGACGGCCTGTACGGCCGCCGTCTCGCCGTTCCGGAGCGGCCGGATCGTGATCCCCTTGATCACTTCCGCGTTCATGAAGCCATCGTGGCGACGGGCGATGGCCCGGCGCGTCGGCCCGACGGGCCATCTTTCGAGAATGGCCCGTTCGGGCCAGTAAGCTCCGTCTACATGGACCAGGACATCCGGTTCCTCGACTTCGAGGGCCGCCGGCTTGCGTACGCGACCTACGGCGAGTGGCCCCCGATCGTCTTCGGCCCGCGCTGGGTGAGCCACCTCGAGGAGGAGTGGCAGGACCGGCGCCAGCGCGCCTTCTACGAGGAGATCGCCCGCACGCATCAGGTGGTCCGCTTCGACCGCGTCGGCTGCGGGCTCTCGTCGCGCGAGCTCGAGCCGCGGCCGACGATCGAGGCCGAGTCCCGGCAGCTCGAGGCGGTGATCGACGCGGTCGGCGGCCACGCGGTCGTTTTCGCCTCGTCGTGCTCCTGCATGGCCACCTCGTTGCTCGCCATCCGGCGTCCCGAGGCCGTGACGAAGATCGTCTACTTCGGCGGCTACGCGTCGCGCGATGACATCCCGCCGGCGACGAAGCACTCGTTGATCGAGTTCGTCCGGACGAACTGGCGGCTTGCAGCGCAGATGCTCGCCGGATTGTTCGATCCGCATGCGAGCGGTGACGAGATCGCCGAGTACACACGGATGCAGCGCGCAGCCGCGTCGGCCGAGGCCGCATCGGTCTTCATCGAGCTCGACATCGACGCGGACGTCCGCGACCTGCTCCCGGACGTGCCGACGCCTGCGCTCGTGCTCCACCGCCGCGGCGACCGGACCGTGCCGATCGGCCGCGGGCGCGAGCTGGCGTCGCTCCTGCCGAACGCTCGCTTCGTGCCTCTCGGCGGCGACTCACACCTCCCGTGGCGAGACGACCAGCGCGAGCTTATGCGGGCGCTCGCCGGCTTCCTACAGGGAGAGCCGCCGCCGGACGCGGCTGAATCGCCCCTCACGTCGCGCGAGACGGAGGTGCTGCGGATGGTTGCGTCGGGCCTGTCGAACCGCGAGATCGCGGGCTCGCTCGTGCTGAGCGAGCACACAGTGCACCGGCACGTCGCGAACATCCTGCGCAAGCTCGCGCAGTCGTCCCGCACCGCGGCGGCGACGCACGCCGCGCGCGCCGGGATCATCTGAGACGAGCCGCGACCACGGGCATCTGGCCGGCTCGACGCCGACACCTTGCGGCCGCTGCGCACGGGCGCGTTCCTCACGAACGGCTACACCGTCGCGCCGGCGCTCAGCCCGGACGGGGCGATGGTCGCTGCTGGCGCTGGACGGCTCGACGTTCCCGCTCTGCCGCGGACCGGGATCATCTGAAAGGGTGATCGTGCCGCCCGCCCGCGGCGGCCGATGAGAAGGCCATGTCCCCGGCCCGCCGCACCGGTGGTCGCGACCTGCGCCTGGACGGCATCCGCGGGCTCGCGGTGCTGCTGGTGCTCCTCTACCACACGCCCACGGCGGTGCGGCTCCTGCCCGCCGACCGGCGCCTGCTGCCGGGCGGGTGGCTCGGCGTCGACGTCTTCTTCGTGCTCTCCGGCTACCTGATCACGAGCCTGCTGCTCGCCGAGCGCGCGGAGACCGGCCGGATCGACCGCAAGGCGTTCTACGGGCGCCGCCTGCGGCGGCTCGGGCCGGCCTTCGTCGTGCTCCTTGCGGTGTGGCTCGCCGTGACGCTCAGCGGCCTCTTGCCCGTAGAACGGCTGCGCACGCCGCCGACACCGGCCGACCCGCATCTCGCGTTGATGCCTCTCGTCGGCATGGTCGCGCTCTACAACTGGGTGCTGGCGCTCGGCATCCCGGCGCCGGTCGGGATGGTGCACCTGTGGACGCTCTCGGTCGAGGAGCAGTTCTATCTCGTCTGGCCGACTGTGATCGTGATCGCGGCGGCGCGGGCGAGGGAGCCCGAGCGTGTGCTGCGCCGGCTCGTGGTCGCGGGAATCTTCGTCACGTTCCTCCTGACAGCGCTCGCCGTCGAGGGCCACGACCGCGACTTCGGCTACTTCTCGTCGTTGACGAGCAGTCTCGGGCTGTTCGTCGGCGCCGCGACCGCGATTGCGCGGCCGCGCCACCGCAGCGGCCTGCTCGGAGGCGCCGCGCTGCTGACGCTCGCAGTGTTCGCGCTGCTCGTGCCCGACACCAACCCAGGTTTCCTACCGTGGTGCGTCTTCGCAACGTGCGTCGCGACCGCGGTCCTGATCTCCGGCGCAGGGACGCGGATCGACCAGTTCCTTCAGTCGGCGTGGCTCCGCTACGCGGGGCGCCGCTCGTACGCGATCTACCTCTGGAGCCTGCCGCTCGGCTACGCCCTCGAGCGGTGGATTGGGATCTCATGGCTGATGGGCGCCATGCTCCTCGGTGGGTCGTTCCTGTTCGCCGAGCTGTCGTGGCGGCTCGTCGAGCGGCGCTTCCTTCAGCGCAGCCACGCCGCGATGCGGTCGCCGATCGCCTCGCCGCGGTCTTCCTGGAGGAGGTGGCCGGCCCCTTCGAGCGGCGGGTCGAGCTCCGCTCCCGGCAGTAATCCGGCCATCAGCTCCGCGGCCGCGCGGCCGAAGATCGGGTCGCCGTCGCTGAACAGCACGAGCGCCGGCCGGTCGTAGCTCGGGAGCGCCTCGCGCACCGCGAGCATCGCCGGCGCCGACGGATGGTCGCTGCTCGTCGCGACCAGCTCGGGGAACTGGACGATGCCGACGCGCGACTCGGGAACCGGGAACGGTGCGTCGTAGGCCGCGATCACCTCGTCGTCGACGGGCTGCACGAGCGTCAGCCGGATCAGCTGCCCGGCGACGATGTCCGTCCCGACGCGGCGCATGAACGCCTGGAAGCGAAGCCATTCGTCGTTCGGCGCGCGGGCGCCGATGCCGGTGTTCAGCACGACGAGCCGCGCGACGCGGTCGGGATGCTCGACCGCGAAGCGGAGGCCGATCGGCCCGCCCCAGTCTTGCATCACGACAGTCGTGTTGCGTAGGTCGAGCTGCTCGGCGAAGCGCGCGATCGATTCCACGTGCCGGTCGTACGAGTACCAGCTCGGATCCGTCGGCTTGTCCGAGCGGCCGAAGCCGAAGTAGTCCGGCGCGACGCAGCGGCACGACGACGGCAGCCGCGGGATCACCTTGCGGTAGAGGTAGGCCCAGGTCGGCTCGCCGTGCAGAAGCAGCACGGGGTCGCCCGCGCCCTCGTCGACGTAGTGCATGCGCAGGCCGTCCTGTTCGACGTAGCGCGGCTCGAACGCGTAGCCGGGCAGGTCCTCGAAACGCGAATCGGGTGTGCGGTACGCGTCCATCAGTCGGGCGGTGCGATCACGATGCGCTCGGGCGGGCGCCGCGGCAGCTCGCTGGCGATGTACGAGCGCACGGCCTTGTCGATGCCGACGTCCTTCTTCGCGCGCTCGGAGAGGAACCAGCGATGCTCGAGCACCTGGTGGAAGATCTCGGCAGCCGGGAGCCGGCCCTGCAGCTCCGCGGGGACGGCCGCAATCGTCGGCTCGAAGACCTCCTCGCGCCACCGCGAGGCGACGACCGACTCCGACAGCGTCCGCTTCTCCTGTCGCTCGAGCGCTTCGCGGAACCGCGCCAGGTCGTTCAGCATCCGTTGTGCCTGCCGCTCCTGCGCGTCGAGCCCGGTCAACCGCAGCAGGCGGTGCCGGTGGTGGCCCGGCTCGACGACGAGCGGGTCGAGCCGTAGCCGGTAGCCATCCGGGGTCGCGTCGAGCTGCAGCTCCTCGACGTCGAAGCCGAGGTCGTTGAGGCGATGCAGCCGTTCCTCGATCTTGAACCGCTCGTCGGGCCCGAACGTCTCCTCGCGCGTGACCTCCTCCCAGAGCGCCTGGTAGCGGCGGACGATCTCCTCGCCGGTCTCGTCCGGGTCGAGATCGGCGGGCAGGCCGACCTCCGCGTCGACGTCGAGCAGCTCGCCGACGATGTTCACCTGCGCGATGTCGAGGTCGTACGCGCGCTGCCCGTCCGACAGGGTGCCGTGCAGCTCTCCCGTCTCGGCGTCGACGAGATACGCGGAGAGCGCGCCGGCGTCGCGGCGGAAGAGCGCATTCGAGAGCGAGCAGTCGCCCCAGAAGAACCCGCGCAGGTGCACGCGCGCAAGCAGTTCGACGAGCGCGTTCAGCAGGTGCGTGCGCAGGTCGGGGATGCCCCGCCCGGAGAAGAGCGCGCGGTACGGGAGCGAGAACTCGAGGTGCCGCGTGATCAGCACCGCGTCGAGGTCCTCGCCGCGGTCGGTCACGATCCCGACCGCCTCGACGACGGGCAAGCCCTGACCTTCGAGCCGCCGCAGGAGCGTCCACTCGCGCCGCGCCGGCCGCTCCGGCAGCTCCTTGAGCGCGTAGAGCGCGCCGTCGTACTCGACGAAGCGCACGACGTGCCGGCTGATGCCGCGAATCAGGTTCACGAACCGCTCCGACTGCCACTCCTCGAGCGGCTCCTCCCACGCCAGGTCGAGGAAGTCCGGATGCCCCGTCCGGGCAACGAGGTGGAACCGCGCCGGCGCCATCAGCGCGTGATCGTCGAGCCGACGAACGCCTTCACGCCGCCGGGGCTCGCGATCACGGTGTTGTGCCGCACCTCGGCGTCGGCGTAGTAGTAGGCCTGGATCGCGACGCCGTGCCGCGTCTGATCCTGGTTGCCGTCCACCTGCGTGCCGGCGACCGTGTTGTGCTCGATCTCGCAGACCGAGTGGTCCATGCAGATGATCCCGATCCCCTTCGCGCCCTCGACCCGGTTGCCGTGCGCCATGTCCATCGACATCTCGCCGAGGAGGATCCCGCGCTCGGTGGTGCCGATCACGTGGTTGTCCATCACGTCGACCTCGGCCGAGTGCGTGGCGATACCTTCGCGCGTGCCGGTGATCGTGCAGCCGGAGACCATGCTCATCGGCCTCCCGATCGAGTAGTTGATCAGCACGCCGCTCACGAACGGGCCCTTCGGCGAGGAGACGGAGCAGTCGTGGACCATCACCCCGGCGTCGTACGCCCGGATGCCCGCGAGCGTCGAGCCGAGCACGCGCACGTCGTCGAGGATGACGTCCTCGACGTGCTCGATGTCGACGCCGTACTCTCCGCCGATCACGGTGACATGGCGCAGGGTGACGTGGTTTGCGCGCACGAGGATGCCGCCGCGGACGACGCCGCCGACGAGCGTGCCGGAGTGACGGACGACGAGCGGCCCCTGAACCACGCCGTGCAGGTGCACTGTCGGCGGACGCACTGCGTAATCGGCGCCGAGCCCGCCGACGACCACCACCGCGACCGCCGCCGCGGTCGCGACGCCGAAGCGCCCGAGCTCGCCGCCGGACTGGGCGTATTCGAGGTGAAGCCGCGGGAAGACGGCGTGCCCGAAGACCTGCGCCGACGCCCAGCCGAGGAGAAAGAGCAGCAGCGCCCACCGGATCGGCGCCGCGATGCCGAGCGCGTGCATCCAGCCGTACACGACGCCGAGCTCGACCCCTCCGAGCGGCAGGGCAAACCACCCCGGTTGGTAGGGAAGCGCGCGGTGGTAGACGATCGCGTCGAGCACGAGACCGACTGCGAGCATCAGCGCAACGAGCTCGATCGCCCACCAGCGGTGCACGGCGAGCGCGACGATCAGCGCCGGCAGCACCGAGGCGAGGCGCGTCTCGAGGCGTCCCTTCAGGGTGTACGACATACCCGCCTCAGGAACGCGCGCGCGGCGTACTTCGCACCTGCGATCGTGTCGCCCGCCGGAAACGCCCACTGACCCGCGACGCCGGCCACCGAGAGCGTCCGCGACGCATCCGTCAGCGCCCGCACCGTCGAGTCGTCGTCCAGGATGAGCCAACGGTCGCGCGTCGCGAGCTCGTTCTCGTCGACCAGCCGTGCGAGCAGCGGATCGTGCCGGTAGCCGCGCTGGAAGCCGGTGGCGACGATCACGTCGTGGCCGGCCGGCGCCTCGGCGAGCACGCGGAACCGCCCCTCCTGCTCGGCGCGCTGCAACGGCTCGTCCCACGCGCGGCCGGGTGGGTACGACGCGAGCGAAAGCTCGCGCAGCGTTGCCGAGCGCCGCTCATCGGAGGAGGCGTGGTACGAGGCGAGGCCGCGCTTGGAGAAGAGGGGCCGCGGCACGTTCAGCGGCCGGCGCAGCGGCTCGCGACGGCGGATCGAGACGACCTCGCTGCCGGCGGCGAGGGCGTTCAGCCACTCGGTCGCCGCCGCCATCCCGGCTCCGACGATTGCGATCTTCCGCGTGTACTCATGCGGTTCGTACGCGTGCACGGCATCCGGCCAGTCCGGTGGTTTGTGCAGCCCCGGATGGCCTGTCGCGAGCAGGACGTGCGCGAACGTGCCGCCGTCGAGCTCGAAGCCGCCGTCGACGGGCGTGATCCGCTCGATGCGCTCCGAGCGGAAGCTGCTGTCCCAGCCTGTCCGCGCGCGCACCTCCTCCGCGTGCCGCAGAAAGTCGTCCACCGTCGGGTGATAGCGGTCCGCGACGCTGAGGACGAGCGGCGTGAGCACGCCGGTGCGCGTCACCTCGCGGAACGCGAGCCCCGGGAAGGAGGTCGCGGCGAGGTGCCCGTCCGACTCGGAACGCATCCGCTGCTGGCGGATCGATGCCGCACGCACGCGCCAAACCGCCGTCGGGTCGTCGTGCGTGCCGAAGACGGCGATCTCCTCGGAGGGCACGCCGCCGTGGCGCAGCGTCGCGTACGTGGCGAGTGCCGCGAGGCCGCTACCGACGATCGCGCAGCGCATCTCGCCCTGAGACTAGTTACTTGACGGAGCCGGCGAGGAGTCCCTGGACGAAGTAACGCTGGAATGCGAAGAAGACTGCGAGCGGCACGACGAGTGAGATGAACGACGCGGGCGCGATGATGTCGATGCTCGAGCCGAACTCGCGCAGCTGTCCAAAGATCCAGACGGTGATCGGCTGCGTGTTCTGGCCGAACGTCAGGGCGACGATCAGGTCGTTCCACGTCCACAGGAACTGGAAGATCGCGAGTGATGCGATGGCCGGTAGGCCGAGCGGCAGGATCAGGCGCAGGAAGATGCGCACCTCCGACGCGCCGTCGATCCGGGCGGATTCGAGGATGTCTTTCGGCAGCCCGATGAAGAAGTTCCGCAGCAGGAAGATCGCGAACGGCAGGCCGAAGGCGGCGTGGAAGAAGATGATGCCGAGCACGGTGTCGAAGAGCCCGAACTGGTCGTAGAGCTTGAACATCGGGATCAGCGCCATCTGCAGTGGCACGACGAGCAGGGCGACCACGCCGATGAAGATCCAGTCGCGGCCGGGGAAGTCGAGCCAGGCGAGCGCGTAGCCGGCAAGCGCGCCGATGACGACGACGATGACCGTGTTGCCGACGGAGATGTAAGCGGTCGTCTTCAGCGCGGTGGTCAACCCGTGGTTGTGGATCAGCGCGTCGTAGTTCGACCAGGTCGCCAGGCTCGGCTTCGAAAAGACCCTCCACCAGCCGTTGGACGCGAGCTCGGAGGCGGGCAGGATCGACGTGATGAAGAGGCCGAAGGTCGGGACGAGCCAGAGCACGCCCAGCAGCGCCAGCACGAGGTGAACGGGCGCCCTCGCGATCCAGCGGAGGATCTTCGCCGCGCTCGTGTCCTGCGGCTTCGGGATGACGATGACGTCGGTTGCGGCGGCCACTACTGCTCCCTCTTGAATCGCCTGATGTTGAGTGCCAGCACCGGAATCACGAGCAGGAAGAGGAACACGGCGATCGCGGAGCCGGTGCCGAAGTCGTTGACGCCGCCGAACGCTGTCCGCCACATCGCGAGCGCGATCACGTTCGCGTTCTGCTGCGTCGACTCGGGGGCGAGCGCGAGCACGATGTCGAAGACCTTGAGGACGTTGATGATCATCGTGATGAACACGACGCTGAGCACGGGCGCGAGCAGCGGAACGGTCACGCGACGGAACGTCTGCCACTCGGTCGCGCCGTCGGTTCGGGCGGCCTCGAGCACATCTCGAGGCATCGCAGCGAGCCCCGCGCCGATCACGACCATCGCGAAGCCGGCCCAGATCCAGATGTAGGCAATCAGGAGCGAGGCCGTGATGAGGCTCGGGCCGAGCCAGGAGTAGCCGGCCCAGGGTTTCGCGAACGTCGACTTCGAGATCGCGGCCTTATAGGAGCCGGCGGAGACGTCTTTGAAGTCGAAACTGCCGTCGGCGTCCGAGGTCGCCGTCTGGACGACCTTGCCGTCGGACGAGCGCAGCTGCACGTTGACGCCGGGCAGACCAAGCTCGCCCTGCTCGACCTTGCCTGGTGTGCCGCCGCCCGGTTTGAAGTCTTTCCAGACGACGCCGACGATGTCGCCCTGCTTCGGCGCGGGCTGGACCGCCTGCTTGGAGCCGCCGGGCTCGGCCCCGGGTGCGATTCCGGTCAGGCCGAGCTTCGCGATGCCGCCGGGCTGCAACGGCGCCTGCAGCACCAGCCCGGTTTGCGGGCTGCCGCTCATCGGCGTCCCCAGTGACGGCAGGGCGTTCGGCAGCGCCCCCGGCGACGACACCGCGTCGACCGCGACCCGTCCGAGCGCGTTCACGGCGCCGACGTTCGGATCCTGCTGGTACATGATCCGCCACGTCACGCCCGTCGCAAAGGCCGAGATCGCCATCGGCAGGAAGACGATCGTCTTGAACGCCACCGACCAGCGGACGCGCTCGGTCAGTACGGCGAAGATCAAGCCGAGCGCCGTCACGAACGCCGGCACAACGGCGACCCAGATGATGTTGTTCTTGATCGCCGTGCGCAGGTTCTGGTCGTGCCAGAGGTGCTTGTAGTTGTCGACGCCGACCCACGTCCCGAGATATCCCTGCTGGCCGAAGAAGCTGCGCATGACCGTGTAGACGAGCGGATAGACCATCCACACGCTGAGGACGAAGAACGCCGGGGCGAGGAAGATCGCGCCCGTGATGTAGCGGGCGAGCTTCCCCGGCTCGGACTCGGGGGGTGGAGCCGCCGTTACCGGCGGCTCCACCGCAACACCCCCAGCGCTCACGCGCTACTTGCCCTTCTTGTACGCCGCGGTCGCGGCGGCTTCGAGCTTCTTCTGGATGCCGGAGACGTTCGAGGGGGTCTTCAGGAACTGCTGGAAGATGCCCCACTCGCCCTGGCCGGTCGTGGCTCCGAACGACGCAGGCTGCTCGTCCGACATATCGAAGACGACCGCCTTCGCGGTGCCGATCGGTGCCTCGGTCGCGCGGGTGATGGCGTCTGGATAGACGCTTGCCGGCACGTTCTTGTTGCCGGTACCGAATCCGCCGCTCTTGGCCCACGCCTTTGCGGCGGGCGCCGTCGCGAGGAACTTCACGAACGCCTCGATGGCCGGCGTGTCACGGAACGTCACGAGCAGGTCGCCGCCGATCTCGACCGCGCCCGCGTTCGCCGGCGTGATCGCCGGAAACGGGCTTGCGTTGAAGCCGGTCTTCGGCTTCGCCTTCGTCGACGAGAGGATGACGCCGGCGACGAAGTCACCCTCGAACACGATCGCCCCCTTCGGCGGCGATGAGAACGCGTTCGTGACCGAGTCGTTGAAGCCGGCCGTCAGCGCTCCCGACGTCCCACCTGCGAGGTTGGACGACGTGCCGAGCACCTGCGCCATCGTCTTCAGCGCCTTCGTGACCGACGAGTCCGTCCACTTGACCTTGTGCGCGCTCAGGGCGTTGTACTTCGCCGGCCCGAACGTGCGCAGGTAGATGTTCTCGAACAGGTCGGTGAGCGTCCAGCCGTCAGCGCCGCCGATCGAGTACGCGGGCGTTCCGCTCGCCTGCAGCGTCTTCGCCGCCTTCGTGAGCTGGGACCACGTCTTCGGCGCCGAGATGCCTGCGGTCTTGAAGGCGGGCACGTTGTACCAGAGCAGCGACTTGTTGGCTGCCTTGAAAACAAGGGCGTACAGCTTCCCGTTCACGGAGCCCAGCTGCTGCCAGGCAGGCGCGAAGTTCGCGGCGATCGTGCCCTTCGCGTACGTGATCGGCTTCAGGTGCCCCTGCTCGGCCAACTGCTTGACGAGGCCCGGCTGCGCGATGTCCGCCATGTCGGGCGGATGGCCGCCGGCGATCGCCGTTGCGAGGACGGTCGGGACGTTGTTTCCAACCGGCTTGTAGTTGACCTTGACGTTCGGATAGAGCTTGTTGAACGCCTTGATCACGTCGGCGAACTGCTTCTGACCCGAAGACGCGGTCCAGATCCCGTCGAACGTGATCGATCCGGAAACTGCGGTGTTCACCGACTTCGAGCTCTTGGAGGCGCTCGCCAGCTGCGTGCCCGCGAGAGCGGCGAGGGCGACGACAGCCAGAGCGGCGGCCGCAAGGGGCCAGCGCTTCCTCATGAGGGTTCTCCTTTCCTGGGGGGCGTCTCGTCGTAGATGCCTGCACCGGTGGCGGGGTCGAAGAAGTGCAGCGCGCGGGTGTCGACCACGGCGACGACCTCGTCGCCGGGCTGGATCCGAGAGCGGGGGCTGAAGCGGCCGACTACGACCGCCTCGTCTTCCTTGACACCGATCTGCGGTCCGTCCGGCGAGGCTCCGGCGTCGGCCGCGAGCTCGCGCATCTCGTCGGTCTCCGCGTGGGCAGCCTTCGTCGCGAAGTGCGCCATGATCTCCGAGCCCAGCGCCTCGCGCAGCTCCAGCCTGCCCCGGAGGGTGCGGTCCGCCGGCGCATCGGGCTCGAGGGCCGCGTCTTCGAGGTCCTCGGGCCGTATCCCGATGATCACCTGCTTGCCCGCGTAGGCCTTCAGCCCGGGCCGCTGCGAGATCGTCTCGGCGCCAAGGGAAATCGTCTGCTGCCCGATCTTGGCGTTGAGGTCACCGTTCGCCTGCTCGATTACCGCGTCGAGCATGTTCATCGCCGGGCTGCCGATGAAGCCGCCGACGAAGAGGTTGAGGGGCCGGTCGTAGAGCGTCTGCGGGTCGTCGACCTGCTGCAGCTCGCCCTTGCGCATCACCGCCACGCGGTCACCCATCGTCATCGCCTCGACCTGGTCGTGCGTGACGTAGATCGTGGTCACACCGAGATCGGACTGGAGCTTCGCGATCTCGGCCCGCGTCTGGACGCGGAGCTTGGCGTCGAGGTTCGACAGCGGCTCGTCCATCAGGAAGGCCGCCGGCTCGCGCACGATCGCGCGGCCCATCGCGACGCGCTGGCGCTGCCCGCCGGACAGCGCGCGCGGCTTGCGGTTCAGGTACTCGTCGAGTCCGAGCAGCTTCGCAGCCCGCTGCACGCGCTCGTCGACTTCCTGCTTCGAGATCTTGCGGAGCCGGAGGCCGAACGCGATGTTCTCGTAGACGGAGAGATGGGGGTAGAGCGCGTAGCTCTGGAACACCATCGCGATGTCGCGGTCGCGCGACGGGACGTGGTTGACGACGCGCTCGCCGATCTTGAGCACGCCCTCGGAGATCTCCTCGAGCCCGGCGACCATGCGCAGGGCCGTCGTCTTCCCGCAGCCGGACGGGCCGACGAGCACCATGAACTCGCCGTCCTTGATGTCGAGGCTGACATCGTTCACGGCA
>JBKPRG010000129.1:0-15802 GCA_046765815.1 Actinomycetota bacterium | reverse complement strand
TCTACGAGATTCGCGAACACCTTTGGCTCTCGGTCGCCGGCTCAGATCCGTATCGGGGCCGCGCTTTACGAGGCCTGCTGCACGAGGCCGGTTTCGGCGACGTCGTCGCAACGACGAAGAGCTTCTCCTACGGCACCGCCGCGGCGGTCGAGCCGTTCGGCAAGGCGAGGGCGGCCGACTGCCGTGACGACTGGTACTCGACGCACGCGCGGGCGCAAGGATTTGCCACGCGCAGTGAGTTGGCGGAGATGGAACGTGCCTGGCGCGAGTGGTCGCTCGCGCCAGACGCCTACCTGTCGTTCGCCTGGTGCCGAGCGGTCGGCGTCAGGCCCGGCTGAACCGCGCCACCGCGCGCGCGTGACGCTTCTCGGCCTCGACCTCGCGATCGCGCGGCGGAGCAGAGGTGACGAGCGACTCGAGGAGGTGCGCGGTCGTGTGCGCGATCTCGTGGACCGCGTGCGCGAACGCTTCCTCGTTGGCGCGGGACGGCTTCTGCATCCCGCTCACCTTGCGCACGTACTGGAGAGCGGCCTCGTGGATCTCGTCGGTCGTGACGGGCGGCTCGAAGTTGTGGAGAACTCTGATGTTGCGGCACATGCCTCGAGACTACCGTGCGCGCCGCGGCAGCTCGTGGATCCGGCTGGATGCCAGCGCTCGGTAGCCGCTCAGCCGACCGTCGGGTGAACCGTCAGCACTGCATGAGGGTGCGGGTTGAGCTCGTTTGCGCGGCAACGCTGGCGGCTTGTGCAGCGGTGATCGTGATGCCGGCTTCCGAGTTGGCTTCGTTGCTGACCGCGTTGAGCTTGTTGCAGGTGTTGTCCCAGTTGCCTGCTCCGTCGGCGAACGCAGACTGTGCGTTGCGGACCTTCTGGGTAAGGCTTCCACCTGGCGGTAGCGCGAGTGTGTAGCTCAGGAGAGCATCAATCTGGGTGGCCGCCTGCGGGCGTCGACTCCAGGTTGGGAATGCCGCATTCGCGGACGCGATCGCCGTGAGCTGGTGAAGGTCGCTCCCGTCCGGATTCATGGCGAGGAGTTGCGACCAATCGTTGAAGCCAGTCCCTTGCATGATGATCTTGCTCCCATCAGGCGACCAGTAGGGGAGTGAGCCCACGGAGGCGAGGCTTGTTCGATTCGATCCGTCGGCGTTGATGACGGTCACTCCTTCGAACTGATTGTCGAAGACGATTCGTGTGCCGTCGGGCGACCAACGTGGGTGAAGGTCGTCGACCTGGAAGCTCCCGGTCAGCTGAACGTCAGGCGTGCTTCCGTCGAGGTCGTGGACGAAGATCGCGTAGCCGGATATGCCGGGGACGTATACGGAATAAGCAAGCTTTGTGCCGTCAGGAGAGACGTCGATGCCTTGGACTGCCCAGTCGAGACCAAAGCGTCGGTGCAGGTTCGTCCCGTCTGGCTTCACAGACCAGATGTCGTTGCCGTTGGCGGTTGCGTGGACGAACAGGATCGCCGACCCGTCGGAGGTCCAGGTCGGAGAGTGAGCCTGTTCGTTTGGGTCGTTGTAGAAGGTGAGTTGCTTCTGCTGAGTGCCGTCGGCGCGCATCACGAACAGGTTGTCCAGCGGCAGGCCGTTCGGCTGTGTCGTGATCTGCGCGTAGGAGATGCGCATTCCGTCGGGAGAAGGCTCGGGCCAATATTCAGCAGCCGCCCGTGTCGAGGTGAGGCCCGCGACGGAGCCGTCAGCGTTGAGGGCGTAGACGTCTTGAAGACTGTCGCCGACGCTCAACGAGAAGATCACGCGTCCGTTCTGGCCGGGCGGTGGCGTCGCGGCCGCATCACCGACACTGAGCAACGCCACGAGCAGGACAGGCAAGGCTAGAAACAGCGAACTGCGACCCTTGCGCGCCAACTTCAACACCTCTGACAACTTGACCCCCTCGCTTCGGCAGCTGAAACCCGACCCACAGACCCTGTACGAGTACGCGGATCAGGGCCATCCCTGAAACGAGGTAACGACGCGACCTTTTCGTCCGCCCCGCTCGCGGGTGACTCGGCCGATGAGCGATGAAGGCAAGTGCCGCGACAGCCGCAGCGCCCCCATCCTCTAGAGCCGGCGCGCTCCCACGTAGCTGCCGCCGTCGCCCAGCGGCGCGATCTTGACGACGTCGCCCGTGTGCGGCGCGTGGATCATCTGATCCCCGCCGATGTAGATGCCCACGTGGTCGAGGCCGTCGAAGAAGACCAGGTCGCCGGGCTGCAGCTGGTCGCGCGAGACCGGAGTGCCGAAGCCGTACTGCGCGGCTGCGAAGTGGGGGAGTGAGACGCCGAGCTGCGCGTACACGTACATCACGAGCCCGGAACAGTCGAAACCCGAGGGTGACGCGCCGCCCCAGACGTAAGGAACGCCGAGGTAGTGCATCGCGATCGCGGCCGCATCGGGATGTCCGGCGCCCGGGTCTGCGGCCGGGGTGGTCGGCGGTGGATCAGGTGTGGTCGTTGTCGTCGCCGTCGTGGTCGTCGCGGGCGGAGGTGCCGTCGTCTGCGTGGTCGTCGTCGGGGCCGGCGTGGGCGGCGCCTCACGCTTCGCGCGCGCCCGGGCCGCTGCGAGTGCCTCCGCCTTGCGCCGCGCCTCGGCCTCCGCCGCGAGCCTGGCCTGCGCCTCCGCCTCGAGCTTCGCCTGCCGGCGTGCCTCCTCCGCCTGCAGCGCGGCGACTTGCGATTGGACGTGCGAGAGCAGCTGCTTGCGCTCGGCGAGCATGCCCTCGATCTGGTGACGCTGCGCGTCGAGCTGGGCGAAGGCGGCCGCCCGTTTCAGCTCGGTCGCCTGCAGACGCCGCGCCGCGGCGGCGTACCGCGCCCGCGCCCGCTCCGTCTCGACCGCAAGGTGGTGGTCTGCGTCCGCGACCGCCTGCGCGGCCTGGAAGTGGTCGATCATCTCGCCGATGCTCGAGCTGCCGAAGAGAATCGCGATCGTCGTCGGCGCACTGTCGCTCTCGTAGAGGGCGACCACACGCGCGCGCACTCGGGCGACGGCGTGGCGCCGCTGTTGCTTCGCAGACGCGAGCATCTTCCGCTCGGCCGCAAGCGCGACGCGCGCCTTGCCGAGCCGGTACCTCGCTCCGTTCCAGGCCTCGACGGTGCGTCCCATGCGGCCGTCGAGCGCGTTGACCTGAGCCAGGATGTGCTCCGCCTGGGCCTGCTTCGCCCGCAGCCGCTCCCTCGGCGTCGCAGCCAGCGTGTCGCCGATCAAGAGACCGGCCGCGAGCACAACCGAGCAGACGGCGGTGACGAGGTAGTTTGGGCGCACCAGTGACGCGCTTCGTGTCTGCGGCGCAGACTCCTCCGCGCGGTTGACGGAGCCCGGGAGTCTAAATCACTCCGTGACGAATAGGGAGCGGCGGCGCGCTGCCGCCGCTCCCCTTGAAGCGTGTCCCTATCCGTGGTTGAACGTGCGCCGTGCCGGCAGGCTCGTCAGGCCTGACTTGTCACGTGCGCGCAGCGTGACTGTGAAACGGCCCGGGCCGCGGAAGCGGGGTGCCGGCGTCCAGTGGCGGGTGTAGACGCCACACGGGCGGGGCGGCACGAGCGTCGTGAAGCGACGCGTGTACGACAGCTTGCCCGGCCGCGAGTCGGTCTCGATGATCGTCAGGTTCTTCGGTGCGTCATCGCAGACGCGGAAGCGGGCGTAGACGACCTGCCCGAGGAAGCGAACCGAGAGGATCACGAGCGTCGGCCGCTTGTTGGTGATCGGGACCGCCGGTGCGACGACTCCAGTCGGCGCCGAGGTCGCCGTTGCGGAGCCCTTGTCGTTCTTCGCGGTCACCTTCACCCGCATGCGGAAGCCGACGTCAACGGCATGGAGCAGGTAGGTCCGTGCCGTGGCGCCGGCGATGTCGGCACACGTGGCGACGTCTACATTGCAGTGCTGCCATTGGTAGGCGAATGCCGTCGGGTTGCCGGACCAGCTTCCCGGAGCAGCGGTCAGCGTCTGCCCGACACGGGCCGTACCGGAGATGGTCGGAAGCGCCGTGTTCTTCGGGGCGGCGTTCGCCGTCGCCGGCGCGACCGCGGCCGTGGCCGCTGACTCGGCGGGCGTCGAAGCACCGTCCGCGTTGCTGGCGGTGACGCGGATGCGAATCGCGTGCCCGGCGTCAGCCGCGACGAGCGTGTACGTCTTGGCGGTCGCGTTCGCGATGCCTACGCAGCTGTTTCCGCCGCCGTTGCAGCGCAGCCACTGATAGCTGAACGAAGTCGGGTTGTTGCTCCAGCTGCCGTCACTGGCAGTAAGCGTCAGGCCGACGGTCGTTGTGCCGCTGATCGTCGGGAGTGCCGTGTTCACCGGAACCGCCGCGCGCGCCGCCTGTCCGGCGGCTGCGACGGTCGTGAGCGCGACGAGAACCATGGCCGCGAGTGCTGCGGCGAGTCGTGTGTTTTTCATCTGTGCCTGCCTCCTTCGCGTTCGGCGGGGCAGAGCGCCGGACTTGTTCGTAGGGCGTGTTGTCGCCCTGCAAACGCGCGAGGAGGGGAGCCGGCTACGGCTCTCGCGTTTGGTGAACGTAAAGCCGCTCGCCGCTTGCCGGGTCGAACATGTGCAGGCGAGCGGGATCGAGCGCCAGGCGCAGCTTCTGCCCGGTGCGCACGACCGTCGTCTCCGGCACCTCGGCGGTGAACAAGGCCCGCCGGTCGGTCGCGAGCAGAACTGCTGAATCGCCTTCGTCCGTCGTCGCGGTGACCGCCGCTGTTTCGACGGGCGGCGCCTCGATCTCGAAGATGACGTGCGTCGCCGACCCGAGCTCCTCGACGACAGCGGGCTCGGCCTCGATCGTCGGCAGCGACGGGTCGGCCTGTGCGGCGTCGTGAAAGTCCTGCGGTCTGATGCCGAGGATGACGCGGCCGGTCGGCGCACCGTTCGCCGGCAACGGGATGCGGAAGCCGGCGAAGCGCGCCTCGCCGTCGCCGATCTCGGCCTCGACCAGGTTCATCGACGGCGAGCCGATGAACGCGGCGACGAAGAGGTTCGTTGGATTGCGGTAGAGGTTCTGCGGTGTGTCGACCTGCTGCAGCTTGCCGTCGCGCATCACCGCGACGCGCTGGCCGAGGGTCATCGCCTCGACCTGGTCGTGTGTCACATAGACCGTCGTCACGCCGAGCCGGTCGTGGAGGCGCGCCAGCTGGGCGCGCATGTCGACGCGCAGCTTGGCGTCGAGGTTGGAGAGCGGTTCGTCCATCAGGAATGCGGCCGGCTCGCGGACGATCGCGCGCCCCATCGCGACGCGCTGGCGCTGCCCGCCCGAGAGCGCGGCGGGCCGCCGGTGCAGGAGCTCCTCGAGCCCGAGCATCCGCGCGACCTCGTTCACCCGCCGCGAGATCTCCGGCTTCGGCGTCCGGCGCACGCGCAGGCCGTACGCCAGGTTGCGCTCGACTGTGAGGTGGGGGTAGAGCGCGTAGTTCTGGAACACCATCGCGATGTCACGGTCACGCGGGCTGAGGTTCGTGACGTTGCGCTCGCCGATGTACGCATCGCCGGAGCTGATCTCCTCGAGGCCGGCGATCATCCGCAGCAGCGTCGACTTGCCGCAGCCCGACGGGCCGACGAGAACCATGAACTCGCCGCTGGGGATCGCCAGGTTGACAGAGTCGACTGCGCGGACGCCGCCCGCGTAGTCCTTGGTCACGTTCTCGAGCCGGATCTCGGCCATCGTCGCGCGCTCCTTGTCGCTTAGCCCTTGACCGCGGCTCCGATCTTATGGCATCCTCGCCCTGCTGTAAACGTTTACCCGTAATCCTTTGCAGCGGAAGCCGCAGACACCCACGATCACCACCGTCGCGCGCCTCGCGAACGTTTCGGTCGCGTCCGCGTCGCGGGCGCTCAACGGCATCAAGACGCATCCGGAGACCCTCGCCCGTGTCACGGCTGCCGCAGAGGCGGTCGGCTACGTGCCCAACGCGGCCGCCCGCAGCCTGCGCTCTCGCCGCACCGGCCAGGTCGCGTTTGCCATGCCGGACGTCGCGAACCCCGTCTACACGAGCATGGTCGGGTCGATCCAGCAGGTGATGCAGCAGCAGGGGCGGCGGCTCCTCCTACACTCGACCGGCGCGAACGCCGAGGACGAGCTCTCGCTCCTCGACGACCTCAAGCAGCGCTACGTCGACGGTCTGATCCTCGCCTCGCTGGATTTCACGCCGGCGCACGTGGAAGCGGTCAACAACGCCGCCGTCCCGGTGACTCTCATCGGTCGCTCGCCCAAGGAGGCCGGCATCGACACGGTGCGGGCGAACTCGCGGCGCGGCGCGGCCGAAGCCGTCCGTCACCTCCATTCGCTCGGCCGCAGGCGGATCGCGCTGCTCAACGGCCCCGAGGGCACCGTATCGGGCAGCTCGCGCCGGCAGGGCTATCTCGACGCGCTGCGCTCGTGTGGGCTCGAACGTGACGACGCGCTGATCGAGGTCGCCGCCGACTTCATGCTCGCTCCGGGCCGCGAGGCGGCCGAGCGGCTCCTCGCCCGTACGCGGCCGGACGCGATCTTCTGCGCCAACGACCTCCTGGCGCTCGGCACGCTGAGCGCGCTGCGCGAGGCGGGGCTCGACGTGCCGCGGGACGTCGCGGTCGTGGGGATGGACGACACGAGCCTGGCCGCCGTGAGCTGGCCGCCGCTCACCTCCGTCGACCTGGGCTCGTACGAGCGTGCGAGGCTGGCCGCGGAGCTGCTCCTCAAGCGGATCGACCGGCCGGGTCGCCGCGCGTCGAGTGTCGGCGTCGATCCGCGGCTCGTGATCCGCGAGTCCTGCGGGGCGGTCCAGTGACAACAGTCCCGGAGCCGAACCGCCTGCTCCGTCTCGGCAGGCGCCGGCGCCCGGGCATCGGGCTGTCGTCGCGCGAGTCGATCCTGCTCCTGATCCCGGCGATGGTTCCCATCCTCGTGCTCAGCGTCGCGCCGCTCGCGCGCGGGATGTACCTCGGCTTCACCGACTCGCGCGCGGGGTTCGGCGTGCCGACGCACTTCATCGGCTTCGACAACTTCCGCACGCTCTGGCACGACACGCTGTTCGTCAACTCGTTCAAGATCGGCCTGATCTGGGCGGGGTCGGTGACCGCGATCCAGTTCTGCCTCGCTCTCGGCCTCGCGCTTCTGCTCAGTCAGCCGCTCCATGCGCGCTGGCTGGCGCGCTCGCTCGCGCTCGTGCCGTGGGCAATGCCCTCGGTCGTCGTCGCGATCATGTGGCGGCTCTTCTTCCAGCCGCAGGCGGGGATCCTCAACGAGCTCCTCTACCGCGCCCATCTGCCTGGCAGCCAGCTCGACTGGCTCTCGGACTTCACGTGGGCGCTGCCGGCGATCATCCTCGTCGGGGTCTGGGCGGGGATGCCTCAGACCACCGTCGCCCTGCTTGCCGGCGTGCAGGGCATCCGCGACGAGCTCCACGAGGCCGCGGCCGTCGACGGAGCGACGACGCTACGGCGCTTCTGGACGATCACGCTGCCGCAATTGCGGCCGGTGATCGTGGCCATCACGACGCTCGACTTCATCTGGAACTTCAACTCGTTCGGGCTCGTCTACGTGCTCACGCAGGGCGGCCCCGGACACCAGACCGAGCTGCCGATGCTGTTCGCTTACAACGAGGCGTTCAAGTACGGCGCATTCGGCTACGCCTCCGCGCTCGGCGACTTCATGGTGCTCGTGATCGCGATCGCGCTGAGCGTCTACCTCTGGGGGCGCCTGAAGGAGGCCTCGTCGTGATCGTCTCGCCCCGGGCGAAGCGGGCGCGGGCGGCGCAGTACGTGGCGCTCACGTGTTACGTCGTGTTCCTCGCGTTCCCGCTCCTTTGGATGCTCTCCATCTCCTTCAAGGGGCCGCGCGAGCTCGTCGAGCTGCATCCGCACCTCATCCCCGCGCACGCGACCTTCGAGAACTACCGGATCGCGTTCACGGAAAACGGCCTCCTGCACAGTGCCTGGAACAGCTTCAAGGTCGCGACCTTCACGTCGCTGCTGACGACGCTCGTCGGACTGCCCGCCGCGTACGTGCTTGCGCGCTCGAAGGGCTTCATCGCCAGGCTCGGGATCGGCTGGATCCTGCTCAGCCAGATGTTCCCGCTGATCCTGATCGTCATCCCGCTCTTCCTGATCCTGCGGCATCTCCATCTGATCAACTCGCACGTGGGTCTCGTCCTCGTCTACGTCGTCTGGGCGCTGCCGTTCATCCTGATCATGCTCCAGAGCTACGTCCGCGGCATCCCGCGCGACCTCGAGGAGGCGGCCATGGTCGACGGCGCCGGGAGGCTCTACGTGCTGCGGACGGTGATCGCGCCGCTCCTCGCGCCGGGCATCGTCGTGACGACGCTGTTCGCGTTCATCTTTGCCTGGAACGAGTTCTTCTTCGCGCTCGTCCTGTTGCAAACCCCCGACAAGACGACCTTGCCGCTGAGGGTGGCGCAGTTCGTCGGCATCGAGGGGATCGTCAGGCTCGGACCGCTCGCCGCAAGCGCGCTGCTCGCGACGCTCCCGAGCCTGATCCTGTTCGTCTTTCTCCAGCGCTGGCTGACGAAGGGCCTGCTCTCCGGGGCGGTCAAAGGTTAGCGCGCATGTTTTCCCTTAAGGCAACAACCCCCAAGAAAGGTGGCATCCCGATGAGGAGACTCCTCATGGTCGGCACCGCGGCGGTGCTGACCCTCGCGCTGGCCGCGGCGGCGGCGCAGGCCGTGCCCAAGAGGCACAGCGTGACCAACCTCACGTTCGCGACCTATGTCTGGCAGCCGACGACGGTCGCGGCGACGAAGGCGATCGTCGACTCGTGGAACAAGTCGCATCCGGGCATCCAAGTGCAGATCCTCCCGGTCGACGTCAACTCGGTGCACGACAAGCTGCTGACGAACTTCGTCGGCGGCACCTCGGCCGACATCGTCCACGACGAGGCGGCCGACATCGGCGGGTTCTCGCAGCAGGGGTACCTATCGAACCTCACGCCGCTGATCCCGAAGACGCTCAAGGCCGAGATCCCGAAGTCGGTCTGGCAGACCGTCAATCTCGGCGGGAAGATCATGGGCGTGCCGATCATGCTCCAGACCTACAACGTCTTCGCGAACATGGACATCCTCAAGGCGGCCGGCGTCAAGGCGCCGACGATCGCGAGCCCGTGGACATGGACGAAGTTCCGGCAGGTCGCGAAGCAGCTGACGAAGAACGGGAACTACGGCGTGTGCTGGGGACTGCGGTCGCCGACCGCGACGATCCAGACGCTGGCCCTGAACTTCGGCGGCCAGTTCAACTACCTGCAGAACGGCAAGTGGGCCTTCAAGTGGGGCGCCGGCGAGCAGGCGATCCCGAAGCTCATGCACGACATGATCTACGTCGATCACTCGATCGACCAGGCGGCGGTCGGCCTGAGTGGTAGCGCGGTTCTGCCGGCGTTCTTCGGCGGCAAGTGCGCGATGACGGTGCAGGGCAACTACCAGGCGCAGGGCATGATCGAGCAAGGCCCGAAGGGCTTCAACTGGGCGCTGTTCCCGCCGCTCAAGGGCCAGTCGCAGAACCAGGCGGCGAACCCGCAGACGTACTCGATCTCCGCGCAGAGCCAGCACAAGGCCGAGGCGATGCAGTTCATCGCCTACGCGCTCAACGCCCAGAACATGGCGAAGCTCGCCGCGGGCGACTGGCTGATCCCGGCGGCTCCCGCGGCCGGCAAGATCGTCATCAAGTCGACCAGGCACTACGGCAGCTGGAAGAACGCCATCTCCGCCGTGCCGTACTTCCGTAAGGCGAACTGGGTCACGATCGCGGCCTATCCGCAGTGGAAGGCCGAGATTGCGACGCCGGCCTTCCGGGCGTATCTCGGGAACCAGATCAGCCTCGACCAGCTCGGCAAGCAACTGTCGGACGGCTGGACGAAGATCCACGGGTGACCGTGGAGCCGAACGGAACGCTCACCGGCCGGGCAGTCAACTGCCTGGCCGGTGCCGCGGTCGGCGATGCGCTCGGCGGCGCCACCGAAGGCTGGGAGTCGGACGAGATCCACACCCACTTCGACGGCTGGGTCGAGGGAGTCGTGCAGTCGATCCGGCACGCGCGCGGCGAGGTGCGCCCCTTCTCGCCATTCTGGAAGGGCGACGGGCACGTCACCGACGACACGCTGATGACGCGCGTGCTCGTGCACGCGTACAACGTCAAGCGCGATCACCTCGACGCCTACGACGTGGAGCGGCTGATGCTGCCCGCGATCGTCGACGAGAAGACGTGGGTGCCCGAGCTCGACCGCGAGGATCTTCTCTACCACCGGCTCTTCCTCGCGGAGAAGTGGCTCGTGTTGAAGCTGCGCTACGGGCACGCCGATCCGCGCGAAGCCGGTGTCGGCAACATCGTCAACTGCGGCGCCGCGATGTACATCGCGCCGGTCGGGATCGCAAACGCGGGCGATCCAGAGGGTGCGTACGCAGAGGCGCTCGCGCTGACCGGCGCGCACCAGTCGAGCTACGGACGCGAGGCGGCCGGCGTGCTGGCCGCGGCGGTGGCCGAGGCGTTCACGCCGGAGGCAACGCCCTCGTCGGTTGTCGACGTGTGCCTCCACCTGGCAAAGGATGGGACGCGCGGTGCGATCGAGGCGGTCGCCTCGGTCGCGTCCGACCTCGACGGCTGGCGTGACGGCGGGCTCGCCGCACTGCGTGCGGCGTTCGCGCCGTTCGACAGCGTCGGCGAGCGGTACGCACAGCCGGCGCAGAACGCGCGCATCCCGAGCCGGCTGCACTCGATAGAGGAGGTACCGGTGGCGCTCGGCCTGCTCGTCGCGTGCGACGGCGACCCGGACGAGACGATCCTCGGCGGCGTCAACTACGGCCGCGACTCGGACTCGATCGCGTCGATGGGCGGCGCGCTCGCCGGCGCCCTTGGCCGCGAGCCGCGTCGCGACTGGGTCGACGAGATCTCGGCCGCCAGCAAGATCGACATCGAGGAGGCAGGACGGACGATGGCGGAGGTCGCCGCCGAGATCTTCGCGCGCGACGCGAAGCGGCACGAGCGGCGCGCGCAAGTACTCGCGCCCTACACCGTGGCGTGAGGGTGACGTGGATCCAGCCCGAGGATCTCGTCGGGCACGAGTTCCGGCAGGCGCGTGAGGAGGGCAAGGACGTCGGCGCGCTCGAGGCGCGGTGGCTCGCGGCGGGCGGGTCACCGGCGCCTGCGCGCGGCGCGTCTCCGGAACCCGCCTCGCCGGAGCTGCGCGCGCTGGCGCTCGAGTTGCTCGACGAGACGGCCGCGATCCCGCGGCCGCTGGCTGCCGAGGAGCCGGAGGCGCTTGACGAGATCCTTGCTTGTGCCGGCTTGGCACGAACTGGGTTCGAAGCGGATCGCGACCGGATTCACGGCGCGTGGCTGGGTCGCGCTGTTGGGTGCGTGCTCGGGAAGCCCGTCGAGAACATCCCGCGCGAGGGGATCCGTGCGATCGCGGAGTCGACCGGCAACTGGCCCGTCTCGCGCTGGTTCACGGCCGAGGGGCTCGACCCGGCGATCGCCGAGCGGTGGCCCTGGAACCGCGCCAGCCGCCCGACCAGTCTCGCCGAGAACATCGACGGCATCCCGGAGGACGACGACCTCAACTTCACGATGCTCGGCCTGGCGCTGCTCGAGCGCTGCGGCACCGAGTTCGACTCGCTGGACGTGGCGAAGATCTGGCTCGACTACCTGCCGGCGGGGCGCATCTTCACGGCCGAGCGCGTCGCGCTGCGCAACCTGCTCGAGGCATACCTGCCGCCGGAGACCGCGACGCGGCGCAACCCGTTTCGCGAGTGGATCGGCGCGCGGCTGCGCGTCGACGCCTACGGCTGGGCGGCGGGCGGCGACACCGTCGGCGCAGCCCGCATGGCGTGGGCAGACGCCCGCGTGAGTCACACGGCGAACGGCGTCTACGCGGCGATGTTCATGGCCGCGGCGCACGCGGCGTCGCTCGGCGCGCCGTCTGCGGTGGAGTGTGTCGCGGCCGGGCTCTCGGTCGTGCCGGCGGAGAGTCGGCTTGCCGAGGCCGTGCGAACCGCGACGTCTCTCGAGGGCGAATGGGAGGACGTCGTCGACGAGCTGTACGCGCGCTACGGCCACTACCACTGGGTGCACGCGATCAACAACACCGCGCTCGTCGCCGCCGCGCTGACCGCGTTCGACGGCGACTTCTCCGCCGGCATCGGCGCGGTCGTGCAGGGTGGGTGGGACACGGACACGAACGGCGCTGCCGTCGGCTCGATCCTCGGCGCTCTGTACTCGATCGACGAACGCTGGTCGGAGCCCTTGCACGGACGGTTCGCGAGCTCGCTGCCCTCGTTCGACGGCGCGACCGTCGACGAGCTCGTGCGCCGCACAGAGGCCGCCGCGTGATCCTCGACCCGCTCGTCCCGCGCCCGATCGACCTGCCGACGGAGATCGACAACGAGCTCGACGGCGCGAAAATCATCGCCGCGCCGGACGACCCCGCGGACTGGCCCGCCTGGCGGGAACAGCTCGCCGCGTGGCGTGAGGACGCGCGCGCCCGCATCCGCTACGACGGCGGGCTCTACGCACGGCCCGAGTTCGAGTGGACGCAGTCGTGCTTCTCCGTCGCGCTCGTCTGGTTGTGGGACGAGCTGCTCTACGACTTCGAGGCTGGGCGGTTCACGCCAGAGCGCCTCCTCGAGGAAGGGCGGCGTGAGTTCGGTGGCTTCGACGGCGTCGTTCTTTGGCACGCGTACCCGGTGATCGGAATCGACGCTCGCAACCAGTTCGACTGGTACCGGGACGTGCCGGGCCTGCCCGAGCTGGTCGCTGCGCTGCGCCGGGCGGGCGTGCGCGTGTTCGTCGACTACAACCCGTGGGACGTGGGCACCCGCCGCGAGCCGGCCGACGATGCCGAGGCGGTGGCCTCGATCGTCGAGTGGCTCGATGCAGACGGCGTCTTCCTCGACACGATGAAAGAGGCGCCGGTCGCGCTGCGCGCCGCGCTCGATCGAGCGCGACCGGGCGTCGCGTTCGAAGGCGAGTCGACGCTGCCGCTCGCCCGCGTCGAGGATCATCACCTCTCGTGGGCGCAGTGGTTCGCGGATAGCGACGTACCGGGTGTCATCCGCGCGCGCTGGTTCGAGAAGCGGCACATGCTCCACCACACCCGCCGCTGGAACCGCGACCACAGCGACGAGCTGCACTCGAGCTGGCTGAACGGCACCGGGATGCTCGTCTGGGACGTCGTGTTCGGCGTCTGGGTCGGCTGGAACGAACGCGACAAGTCGCTCCTCCGCACGATGGTCGGCGTCCAGCGGCGGCACGCCTCGCTCCTCACCCACGGTGAGTGGACACCGCTTGCGGCACACAGCGACGGGCTCGAGGTCGTCGGCTCGCGCTGGGTGCGGGAAGGCGAGGAGCTGTGGACGTTCGTGAATCGCACGCGGTCGCTGTTCGACGGCGATGTCGGGCCCTTCCGCCTCGCGATCCCGCCGCGCGGGCTCGCCGCCGTCGAGCCGGGCGGCCGCGTGGTCGTCTCGGCGGACGCCTCGGCCCACTTTCCGGTTCGCGCCACCGTGCGCGTGCCCGTCCCGCGGGCGGCCGCTGGTGAGCCACCGCGTGGGATGGTCGCGTGCCCGCCGCCGCCGGCGCAGGCCGCAGTCTTCCGCCGGCGCGAGACCGGCACGTACGGCTCGGCGCCGTACGTCGAGGAGTGGAAGCCGCTGCCGCCGCGCCTGCACGACTTCGTCGAGGTCGAGCGCCCGGCCGGCGTCGCGCGCTACGCGATCTCCGTCAACCGCGAGCCGCTCGTCAACGTGACGCTCGACGAAGCGCGCGCCTACGCGGCGGAACGCGGCGCCCGGCTGCCGACCGAGGACGAGTGGCAGGCAGCTGCCGGAGTGATCGAGCGCGGCGAACCGCGCGTCTGGGAGTGGACGGAGAGCGAGCACCGGGACGGCCGCACGCGCTTCGCGATCCTCAAGGGCGGTTCGGATCACGTCGTCGCGGGTTCGGACTGGTACGTGGACGGCGGCGACGTGCGCCCGGAGCGCTCGCTGAAGCTGCTGCTCGTCGGCGGCGGGCTGCAGCGCTCGCCGTCGATCGGCTTTCGACTCGCGGTCGACCTGTCGTGACGCGGCCGCTCGAGGGCATCAAGGTTGTCGAGGCGGCGACGCTCTTTGCGGCGCCGCTCGCGTCGATGCTGCTCGGCGACTTCGGCGCCGACGTGATCAAGATCGAGCATCCCTCGCGACCGGATCCGGCGCGCGGGCACGGCTCGAGCAAGGACGGCGTCGGCCTGTGGTTCAAGACGCTCTCGCGGAACAAGCGCCTCGTCACGCTCAGCCTCGCGACGCCGGGCGGCCGCGACGTCTTCCTGCGTCTCGTCGAGCGGTCCGACGTGGTGATCGAGAACTTCCGCCCGGGCACACTCGAGCGCTGGCGCCTTGGTCCGGACGAGCTGCTCGCGGTCAACCCGCGCGTCGTCGTCGCCCGCGTCAGCGGCTTCGGCCAAACCGGCCCTTACGCATCGCGCCCGGGGTTCGGGACGCTGGCCGAGGCGATGAGCGGGTTTGCGGTGCTCAACGGCGAGCCCGACGATCCGCCGCTGCTGCCGCCGCTGGCCCTCGCGGACGGCGTCACCGCGTTCGCGACGGCCTTCACCGTGCTCGCGGCGCTGCGCGCGCGCGAGTGGACGGGGCGCGGCCAGGTCGTCGACTTGTCGCTCGTCGAGCCGTTGATGCTCCTGCTCGGCCCGCAGCTCGCGCAGGCCGATCTACTCGGCGAGGTGCAGCTGCGCACCGGCAACCGCTCGTCGCACAACGCGCCACGCAACCTCTACCGGACGGCGGATGGGAAGTGGGTCGCGGTCTCGGCGAGCGCGACCAGCATCGCCGAGCGGGTGCTTCGGCTCGTTGGCCGCGCCGACCTTACTGAGCGCGACTGGTTCGCGACGGGCTCGGGTCGCGCCGCACACGCCGACGAGATCGACGCGGCCGTCGCGGCGTGGATCGAGGCCCGGTCCCGCGAGGAGGTGACCGCGGCGTTCGAGCAAGCCGAGGCCGCGGTCGGGCCGGTGTATGACGCGCTCGAGATCCTGGACGACCCGCAGCTCGCCGCTCTCGGTGCGATCGCCGACGTTCCCGACGAAGATCTCGGCCGGGTGTTGATGTCGAACGTCGTTGCGCGCCTGTCGGAGACGCCGGGCGAGATCCGCTGGCCCGGCCGCGCGCACGGCGCGGACACGGCCGAAGTGCTGGCCGAGCTCGGCATCGGCGACGAGGAGCTCGCGGCGCTGCGCGCGGAAGGAACAGTGTGAAAGGACTGGCGCCGCTGACATGGCTGTACGTGCCGGCCAGCCGGCCCGAGCGCGTGGGCAAGGCGCTCGCCTCCGGCGCGCATGCGGTGATCGTCGACCTCGAGGACGGTGTCGCGCCCGCGGACAAGGAGCAGGCGCGGGCGGGGTTGGCCGAGCTGCTCCGCGAACTGCCGCCCGTGCGGGTGCACGTCCGAGTGAACGCGCTCGGCACACGGTGGGTGGAGGACGATCTCGCCGCTGTGCGCGGGCTTGCGGTCCACGGCGTGCATCTGCCGAAGGTCGAGTCGCCGGAGCTCCCGTCGGTCGGCGAGCTCGAGCTGCACTGCCTGGTCGAGACGCCGCTCGGCGTCGAGCGCGCGTTCGAGATCGCGTCCGCGCCCGGCGTGCGTGGGCTGTCGCTCGGCGAGGCCGACCTGCGCGCGGAGACCGGTGCGGAGGACGCCGGCCTCGACTGGGCGCGCAGCCGCGTCATCAACGCGGCGCTGGCAGCTGGGTTGCCGCGGCCGCCGCAGTCCGTGTTCGCCGACCTGGATGACCTTGACGGTCTCGCCGAGTCGTGCGCGCGGGGACGCGCACTCGGC
>JBKPRG010000128.1:0-21199 GCA_046765815.1 Actinomycetota bacterium | reverse complement strand
CCACGGCCGTGGTCGCCTCGGCCGAAGCCGTGGCCGGTCTCGACCGAGAGGACGTTGTAGTCCTTGTCGAGGATGACGGTGACGTGCGAGCCGTCGGCCTTCGTGACGTGCGCCTCGTATGCGGCGGCGGCGTTCGAGCTGTCGTTCTCGGTCGTCGCGCGGTCGGCGGTGCCGCCGACCTTCGCGACCGCGGCGGCCTTCGCCTGCGCGGCGACGTCGCCGGTCAGGGGAGACTCCGGCGCGTGCCCGGTCCGCGTCGTAGTCGTCGTCGCGCTCGTCGTCGTGCTGGTCTTCGAGCTCGACCCGGCCGCGGCCGCGACGGTCGCGCCGGCCAGGGCCGAGGCCCCGAGCGCGGCGACCCCGAGCCAGGTTCTCCACTGTTTCTTCATGCACGCCCTTTCGTCGGTTGCGCACACGAGAGCACGCGAACCTTGGAAAGTCGTAGGAAACCGCTGCGAGTTGCTACAAGGCATGGAGCACGCGCAGGCCGGGTATGCGCTCCACGATGGACGTCGTCGAGCGCTACGAGCAGCTGATCGCGGGCTGGAACGAGCATGACGCCGATCGCTTTGCCGCGTCGTTCGCAGACGACGGAGCAATGATCGGGTTCGACGGCAGCGAATTGGCAGGGCGAGATGCGATCCGCGAGGAGATCGGGCGGATCTTCGACGATCATGAGACGGCCGCGTACGTCGCGAAAGTGCGCGGCGTGCGAAACCTCAGTCCGAACGTGGCGGTATTGCGCGCCGTTGTCGGCATGGTGCCGCCGTCGAACTCGGACATCGCGCCGGACAGGAACGCGCACCAGACGGTCGTTGCGTCTCGAGACGGGGGTGACTGGCGGATCGTTCTGTTCCAGAACACACCCGCGCAGTTCCATGGACGTCCGGAGCTGGTCGAGGAGCTGACGGACGAGCTACGCGAAGTGGCGCGAAGGCAGGGCAGCGTCGCCCGTTAGTGGCCGGCGATGCGATGCGGCACGTAATGCTCCTCGAGCCGCACCAGTTCGTCGTCGGTTAGCTGCAGCTGCTCGGCGGCGAGCGCATCGTCGAGGTGCGACGTCTTGGTCGCGCCGACGATCGGCGCCGTCACCCCAGGTTGGTGCAGGAGCCACGCGAGCGCGATCTGCGCCGCGGTCACGCCGCGCTCCGCGGCGAGCTCGTTCACGCGGCCGATCACGGGCTGGTCGAGGCCGGGAGATGGGTAGAGGGAGTCGCCGAACGGGTCCGTCTCGGCGCGGCGCGTCAGGCGTTCGCCGTGCGGGCCGCGGTTGCCGGCCAGGCGCCCCCGCGCGAGCGGGCTCCACGGCATCACCGCCACGCCCTGGTCGAGGCAGAGCGGGATCATCTCCCGCTCCTCTTCGCGGTAGATCAGGTTGTAGTGGTTCTGCATCGAGATGAAGCGCGTCCAGCCGTTGCGCTCGGCGAGCGCCTGCGCCTTCGCGAACTGCCACGCGTACATGCTGCTGGCGCCGATGTAGCGCGCCTTGCCTGCGCGGACAACGTCGTGCAGCGCCTCCATCGTCTCCTCGATCGGCGCGCCGTCGTCCCAGCGGTGGATCTGGTACAGGTCGACGTAGTCGAGCTGTAGGCGCTCGAGCGAGGCGTCGATCGAGGCGAGGATGTGCTTGCGTCCGAGCCCGCGCCCGTTCGGGCCCGGCATCGTCTCGCCGTGGACCTTGGTCGCGACGACGTACTCCTCGCGCGACAGCGCCTTGCCGACAATGCGGCCGGTCAGCACCTCGCTCTCGCCGCCGTTGTAGACGTCGGCCGTGTCGAAGAACCTGATTCCGCCTTCGATCGCGCGGTGGATGATCGGCCGCGCGTCCGCCTCGTTCAAGGCCCACGGCCGATCCGGCGTCTCGCCGAAGCTCATCATTCCGAGGCACACGCGCGAAACGCGCAGGCCGCTGTCGCCGAAGCGCACGTACTCCATCGCGGCAGCTTAGGGGGCGAGACTGTACGTGCGCAGAGCGGTCCGGCAGAGAACGTCCTCGTCGTCCCCGACGACGGCGAGTGTCTCGCCGTAGACGGCGGCGAGCAAGCAGACCGGCCAGTCCGAGCCGAACATGCATCGTTCTTCGCCGAACCAGCCGAGCGCCAGCTCCACCGTGCCTGCCGGGTCGTGCTCGACGAAGAGGCCTGAGAGCTTGCAGACCACGTTCGGAAGATCGGCCAGCGCGGTGACGCCGTCGCGCCACGCCGCGTCGTCTTGCGGCCTCTTGCCGACGTGGTCGAGGACGAAAGTGACGCCGGGATGCCGCTTGACCGTCTCGACGGCCGCGGGCAACTCCCGCGCACGCACGAGCAGGTCGTAGACGAGCCCGGCCTCACCGGCCGCCGTGAGCCCGCGCTGGACGTCGTCGCGGAGGAGCCAGGCCGAGTCCGGCTCGTCGTGCACCTGGTGCCTGAGGCCGACGAGCCTCGCTTGTGCCAAGTTCGCGCAAGCTTCCTCGAGTTGGCGCGCGACGTCGCCGGTGAGGTCGACCCAGCCGATCACCCCGAGCACGAACGGCGTCGCCGCCGCGAGCTCGAGCAACGCTCGCGTCTCGTCGAGCGAATGGCGGGCCTGCACGACGACCGTGCCGGTGATGCCGTACCGACGCAGCAGCGGCTCCAGGTCCTCGGGGCCGAAGCGGCGGCGCAGCGGCGCGACCTCGTCGGTCATCCACGGGTAATCGGCGGTCGCCGGATCCCAGAAATGCTGGTGCGCGTCGACGATCACGCGAGGTCGGCCCAGAGCCCTGCCGGTAGCTCGAGCTCGAAGAGACGCACGTCTTCCTCGAGCTCGTCGACCGACCGGCAGCCCACGAGGGTCGAGCCGACGGCGGGATGACGGTCCGGGAACTGCACCGCGGCGGCAGGCAGCGGCACGTCCCATCGCGTGCACACCTCGCGCAGGTCTCGGACGCGAGCGACGACGTCCGGTGGCGGGGCCTCGTAGTTGAACGTGTCGCCGCCGGCGAGGATGCCGCTGTTGAAGACGCCGCCGGCGATCACTGCAATGCCGCGTTCCTCGCAGAGCGGCAGCAGCTCGTCGGCGGCCGTGCGGTCGAGGACGGTGTAGCGGCCGGCGACCAGGAAGCAGTCGGGGTCGGCGTCGCGTGCGAAGCGGCACAGCAACTCCGTCTGGTTCATGCCGACGCCGATCGCGCGAACCACACCTTCTTCGCGCAGCCGCACAAGCGCCGGGAACGCCCCGGTCAGCGCCTCGTCGTAGTGGTCGTCGGGGTCGTGCACGAGCGCGACGTCGACGTGATCGAGTTCGAGCCGCGCGAGGCTCTCGTCGAGGGAACGGAGCGCGGCGTCGTACGAGAAGTCGAAGTACGCACCGTCCCAGCCGGATGCGTCCGGCCGGAGGAGGCGGCCGACCTTCGTCGAGACGAGGAGCTCGTCGCGCGGCCGGACACCTAGCCCTTTGCCGAGGCGGCGCTCGGCGAGACCTGAGCCGTAGTACGGCGCCGTGTCGAAGTAACGGAGGCCGAGCTCCCAGGCGCGGTCGACCACCGCGAGCGCGGTGTCCTCGTCGACTGCCTCGTAGAGACCGCCGAGCGGGGCGGTGCCGAGGCCGAGCGGGCCGATTTCGTCAAAAAGGTGTCTGACACCTTTAGAGGTGTCAGACACCAGCTGGGACGTCGTCGGCCGGGTCGAGGTGCTCGCGCAACCAGCGCTCGTTCGTTGCGATATGGAGCAGTGCCGCCGCGCGCGCGAGGTCGGCGTCGCCGACGGCGATGGCGTCGTAGATGCGCGCGTGCTCCTCGCGCGCGAGGTCGAGTGCGCCGCGCTCGGCGATGCCGTGCCAGAGGCGCGCACGTGCGGTGCTCGTGGACAGGCTGCGGAGCAGCGCGCGCAAGACGCTGTTCCCCGGAGCCGCTGCGATCACATCGTGAAATGCCGCGTCGGCCTCGACGAGCTCGTTCGCGCGATCGCCCGCCGCGATCATGCGGTCGAGCTCGCGGCGCAGGCCCGCGATCGTCTCGTCGTCGGCACGCTGCGCCGCGACCGCGGCCGCTTCCGGCTCGAGCATACGGCGCACCTCGAACAGCTCGAGCACGGTTCGCCCGCGCAGGAGGTCGGTCGCCGACAGCGTCGGCTCGAGCAGCTCGCCGGCCTCGAGGCTGCTGACGTATGTGCCGTCGCCCTGGCGCACCTCGAGCACGCGTGCGAGGGAAAGGGCGCGCACCGCCTCGCGGAGCGAGTTCCGTGACAACCCGAGCTGCAGCGCAAGGTCGCTCTCGCGCGGCAGCCTGGTGCCGGGCCCCCAGTGGCCGGTGGCGATCAGCTCGCGGATGCGCTCGATCGCATCGCCGGTGACGCCGGCGGTGCGGCGTCGGGTGTCAGAAGATCCCATGTCTTGTCAGCAGAGGTCGGGTGAAAGCTGACTATACGCCACGATCAGGACACAATCATGCCAAAGCGCTTGACAAACATCGGATCTCTACGTTAGAAACCTCCCCACTGTGCCGACGCGGATCGTGAGGGCTGTCACATACGACGTCCGTTTTCCCACGTCGCTGAGCGGCGCCGGCTCGGACGCGATGAACCCCGATCCGGACTACTCGGCGGCGTACGTGGTGCTCGAAACCGACCATCCGTCAGGCGTCGCGGGCCACGGCCTCACGTTCACGATCGGGCGCGGCACCGAGATCTGCGTCGCGGCGATCGAGGCGCTGGTGTCGCACGTGGTCGGCGAGACCGTCGAGGACGTGGTCGCAGACCTCGGAGGATTCTGGCGGCGGCTGGTCACCGACTCGCAGATCCGCTGGCTCGGCCCCGAGAAGGGCGTCGTGCACCTGGCGACGGCGGCGATCGTCAATGCGGTCTGGGATCTGTACGCGAAGCTCGAGGGCAAGCCGCTGTGGAAGCTGCTCGCCGACCTTTCGCCCGAGGAGCTCGTCGCGTGCGTCGACTTCCGCTACATCGACGACGCGCTCACGCCTGACGACGCGCTCGAGCTCCTACGCAGGAGCGAGTCGACGAAGGCGGAGCGCGAACGGCAGCTGCTGGCCGAAGGGTTCCCTGCGTACACGACGTCGGCGGGCTGGATCGGCTATCCCGAGGCGACGCTCCCCGAGCGGGCGCGCGAAGCGGTCGCCGACGGCTTCACGCACCTGAAGCTGAAGGTGGGCGGTGATCCCGAGGGCGACCTGCGCCGCGCGCGGCTCGTGCGCGCGGCGATCGGCCCCGAGCACCGGCTCTCGCTCGACGCGAACCAGGTGTGGGGCGTCGACCAGGCGATCGACGCGATTGGCCGCCTGGCCGAGGTCGACCCGTGGTGGATCGAGGAGCCGACGAGCCCCGACGACGTGCTTGGCCACAAGCGCATTCGCGACGCCGTGGCACCCGTGCGCGTCGTGACCGGCGAGCACGTTCAGAACCGCGTCGTCTTCAAGCAGCTGTTGCAGCTGGACGCGATCGACGCGTGCCAGCTCGACTGCTGCCGCCTCGGCGGCGTGAACGAGGTGCTTGCGGTCGTCCTGCTCGCGGCGAAGTTCGGCGTGCCGATCTGCCCGCACGCCGGCGGCGTCGGGCTCTGCGAGTACGCACAACACATTTCGATGTTCGACTTCGTCGCGGTCGGGGCCTCGCTCGACGACCGCGTGTGCGAGTTCGTCGACCACCTGCACGAGCACTTCGTCGACCCGGTTCGCGTCGTCGGCGGCCGCTACCTCGCGCCGACGGCGCCGGGATACAGCATCGAGATCCGGCCCGAGTCCCTGTCCGAGTTCGCGTTCCCGGACGGGCCGGGCTGGTGGAAGGAGGAGGGAGTTCCCGCGTGACGACCGGCAGGCAGATTCGACCTCGGAAAGGGAGGAGACGGTGAAGAGTCGTGTGATTGGCGGGATCGGCGCGCTCGCGCTTGTCGGCGTCCTCGCGACGGCGGCGTTCGGTGCCGGTTCGAGCCAGACCCACAAGGCGAGCAGCATCAAGGTCGGCGTCTCGCTCGCCGGCTACAGCACGGACTTCTGGAGCTCGTACGTCGCGTTCGAGAAGGCCGCGGCGAAGCAGTACGGCGTCACGCTGGTCGGCCCGATCTCGGCGAACGGCGATGCCGGCAAGCAGGCGACGCAGATCAGGACGCTGATCACCCAGGGTGTGAACGCGCTGATCATCAACCCGGTCGACAGCGCAGCGATCGAGCCGACGCTCGCCTACGCGGCGAGCAAGCACGTGCCGGTCGTGAGCGTCGACGTCGCCCCGACGAAGGGCAAGGTCTACATGATCGTCCGGGCCGACAACGTGCTGTACGGCCAGAGCGCGTGCAAGTACATCTCGTCGCACGTCAAGGGCTCGGGCCACGTTGCGATGCTCGAAGGCGACCTCGCCTCGATCAACGGCCTCGACCGCAAGAACGGGTTCCTCAACTGCATGAAGGCGCACTCGAACCTGAAGGTCGCCCAGTACGCGACGAAGTGGGACACTCCGACCGCGGTGAACGACACCAAGACCGCTCTCAGCAGCTACTCGGACCTGAAGGGGATCTACGTCCACTGGAGCGGGCCGGTGCCGGGCATCATCGCGGCCGAGAAGGCGGCCGGGAAGTTCACGAAGGTGGGTACCGCGAACCACATCGTCCTCTTCAGCGACGACGGGACGCCGCAGGAGCACGGCTGGATCCGTCAGGGTGAGCTGGACGCCACCATCTCGCAGCCGGCGACGCTCTACGCGAAGTTCGCCGTGTTCTATGCGAAGCAGGCGATTGCCGGCGTGAAGTACAAGGCCGGCCAGAAGACCGACCACGGCAGCAAGATCGTCAACCTCCTCGGCAACCTCGAGGATGCGATCGTCGCTCCTGTTGTCAGCAAGGCAAACGTCAACGACCCGGCGCTCTGGGGGAACTACAAGCGCAAGTGAGCATCACGCCGGGACTCGAGAGCGGGCGGTCGCACGAGCGGCCGCCCGCTGCTCACGCCGAGGGGATCTGGAAGTCCTTCGGCCGCACGCGGGCGCTCGTGGACGTCTCGGTCTCGGTGTCCGCCGGCGAATGCCACGCGCTCGTCGGCCGGAACGGCGCCGGCAAGTCGACGCTCGTCGGCGTCCTCACCGGGCTCCTCAAGCCCGACCGGGGCACGGTCGAGCTGCACGGCGAGCCGGCGCCGAGCCTCGGCGACCGCGCCGGGTGGCAGGAGCGCGTCGCATGCGTCTACCAGCACTCGATGGTCGTGCCGTCGCTCAGCGTCGGCGAGAACATCTTCCTGAACCGCATGGACGGGGCGGTGGTCAACTGGCGTGCCCTGCGCCGGCGCGCGCGACAGCTGCTGCTCGAGTGGGGCTTCGACCTCGACGTCGACCGGCCCGCCGGCGAGCTCTCGGTCGAGGAGAAGCAGATCGTCGAGATCGCGCGCGCCCTTGCGATCGGCGCCCGCTTCCTGATCCTCGACGAGCCGACCGCGTCGCTCGAGTCGAACGCGATCGAGCGCCTGTTCGAGCGCGTGCGCCGAATGAAGGCGAGCGGTGTCGCCATGCTCTACATCTCGCACCACCTGGAAGAGATCTACGAGATCTGCGACCGCGTGAGCGTGCTGCGCGACGGCAAGCGGATCGTGACGGCGCCCGTGGGCGAGCTGAATCACGACGCGCTCGTCGCGGCGATGGTCGGCGGCGAGCTCGCCCGCGCGCAGCAGCGCGAGCCGGAGCCGAGCGGCGAGGCCGCCCTCGAGCCGCGGCTTCGAGTCGAGCAGCTCTCGGTCCGCTCCCCACTCGGTGACGCGGACGGCATCTCGCTCGAGGTCTACCGGGGCGAGTGCGTCGGCCTGTTCGGGCTGCGCGGTTCCGGGAGCGTCGCCGTCGCCGACGCCGTGGCCGGGCTGCTCAAGCCAGTTTCTGGGACCGTGGTGCTGGACGGAAGGCAGCTCGAGCCGGGCAAGGTCGACCGGGCTCTGGCGCACGGTGTCGGCTACGTGCCGGAGGATCGCCACGCGCGGGGCTTCGTGCCGACGCTCGGAGTGCGGGAGAACATCGCGTTGCCGATCCTCGAACGGCTCTCGCGCTTCGGGCTCCTCGCCCGCGCGCGGACTGGGGCCGCCGCGTCACCCCTCGCGCACCGGCTCCAGATCGTCGCGTCGAGCGCTGACCAGCCGGTCTCCGAGCTCAGCGGCGGCAACCAGCAGAAGGTCGTCGTCGGCCGCGCGCTGGCCTCGAAGCCGTCGCTGCTCGTCGTCGTCTCACCGACGGTTGGCGTCGACGTCGCGTCGAAGGAGGCACTGCTCGGCGTGATCGACGAGGCGCGGCTCGAAGGAACCGCGGTGCTGCTCGTCTCCGACGACCTCGACGAGCTCCGCATCTGCACCCGGGTGCTCGTCGTTCGGCGCGGCGCGATCGTCCGCGAGCTGCGGACGCCGCCGTGGGATCGCCAGACGCTGATTGCGACCGCCGAAGGATTCGAGACGGCCGCATGACTGACGCGGCGGTGGATACGACCATCGACAGCGCACCGCGGCTCGGACGCCTGAGCGGCCGCACGCTGCTCGGCTGGTTGCGCGAGCTCGCGCTGCTGCCCGCGATCGGCGTCTTGCTCGTCGTCGGCGTCGCCTCGAGCCCGGCGTTCTTCACGACCTCGAACTTCAGCAACACCGCGCAAGGCTCGGCCGCGCTCGGCATGGTCGTCGTCGCCGAGACGCTGATCCTGCTCACCGGCAGCTTCGACCTGTCGCTGCAGTCGATCTACGGGCTCGCGCCGATGGTCGGCGCGTGGCTCATCGTCTCCAAGGACGGGCACGGGCTCGGTACGGAGTGGAGCCCGGCGCTCGGCATCCTCGTCGTGCTCGCGATCGGCGGGGCCGTCGGACTCTTCAACGGCTTGATGGTCGTAAAGCTCCGCTTCAACGCGTTCATCTTCACGCTGGCGATGCTGATCCTGCTCGCCGGGATCCAGCAGGGCATCGTCAGCGGCCAGTCCGCGTACAACATGCCGGGCTCGTTCGTCTACCTCGGCTCGGTGTACTGGTTCGGGTTCCCACTCTCGGCCTGGACGACGATCGCGGTGTTCGTGGCCGCGGGCCTCTTCCTGCGCTACCACCGCGTGGGGCGCGCGATCTACGCGATCGGCGGCAATCTGGAGGCGGCGCGCGCGGCCGGCATCAAGGTCGACCGCATCCGCATCGGCGTCTTCTGCGCGGCCGGAGTACTCGGTGCGATCGGCGGGCTGATGACCGCCGGCCAGGTGTTGACCGTGACGGCGAACCAGGGAAACAACCTCATCTTCACCGTGTTCGCCGCGGCGGTGATCGGCGGGATCGCGCTCGAAGGCGGCCGCGGCCGCATGCTGGGCGCCTTCACGGGCGTCGTGCTGCTGGGGATGGTGAACGATGTGCTCGTGCTCCGGAACACGTCGACCTTCTGGATCGACGCCGTCAACGGCGCGATCATCCTCGTCGCGCTCGCGCTGGCCCGTGCCCTCGGCTCCGTGCGCGCCTGACCGTGCGGCTCGCGGGCAAGGTCTGCATCGTCACCGGCGCGGGCTCCGGCATCGGGCGCGCGAGCGCCGAGCTGTTCGACGCGGAGGGCGCGACGGTCGTTGCGGCCGATCTCGAGGGCACGCCGTATCGCGTCGACGTCGCCGACGAGGACGAGACGCGCGCGCTCGCCGCGGCCGTCGTGAACCAGCACGGCCGGATCGATGTGCTCTTCAACAACGCCGGCATACCGGGTGTCGGCGACGTGGAGGAGACGACGCTCGAGCTCTGGGAGCGCGTGATGCGCGTAAACGTGCGCGGTGTCTTTCTCATGTCGCGCGCGGTCGTGCCGACGATGGTCGCGCAGCGCGCGGGGTCGATCATCAACATGTCGTCCGCGATCGCGGAGACCGGCCTCGGCCGGCGTGTGTCGTACGCGGCATCGAAGGGCGCGGTGCTCGCGCTGACGAAGTCGATGCAGGTCGACCTCGCGCTGCACGGCGTGCGCGTGAACGCGCTGATGCCGGGCACGATCATGTCACCGTTCGTCGAGCGGTACCTCGCCGAGTCGTACGAGGATCCGGAGGAAGGACGGCGCTCGATTCGCTCGCGGCAGCTGACCGGCGAACTCGGCCAACCCGAGGACGTCGCCCGTGCTGCGCTCTACCTCGCGTCTGACGAGTCGCGCTTCGTGATGGGCTCCGGCCTCGTCATCGACGGCGGGCTGAGCGCCGGGAAGCCGTAACCCTCTCCGCAGTGCGCCTGCACGGCAGGGATCTCGGCTCCGAAGCCCGCGTCGCGATCAAGATGGCGCTCGCGTCGTCGCTCAGCTGGTGGCTGGCGACGCTTGCCGGCGAACAGCGGCCGGTGTTTGCCGCCCTCGTCGGGCTGATCGCGCTCAGCGGCGATCCATTCAGCGCGCTCAACGTCTCGATTGCGCGCATACTCGGCGTCTTCGTCGGCGTGGCGATCGGGATCGCGGTGCTGCAGCTCGACGTGCGCCTGGTCTTCGTGGTCGTGATCGCGCTCGCGGCCGGAACACTGGCCGGGATCCCGCTTCGCGTCGGCGACCGGCCGAACATCCAGCCGGCGGTCAGCGCGCTCTTCCTCGTCGCGCTCGGCCGAAGCGGCGCATTCCACGCCGGGGTCGCCCGGCTCTGGGAGACGGCGATCGGCGCCGGCGTCACGCTGCTGGTCGCCGTGCTGCTCTGGCCGCCGCATCCGGTGCGCGAGCTGCACCAGCGGCTCGACCGGTTGCGGCGCGACCTGGCCGGCGACCTCGGGCTCGTCGCCGGCGATCTCGCGTTCGGCAGCCACGCCGTCGGAGCTCGTATGGAGGACATCCGCGCGCACTCGGTCGACGCGGTGCGCGAGGTGCTGGCGCTCGAGCAGGCGCGGCGCGCGCTGCGCTTCAACCCGCTTCGCCGTCGCGACATCGACGAGCTGGCCGAGCTCGACGAACGGATCAACCTGGCCGCGCGCCTCTTTCGGCATACACGGGCAGTCGCCCGCGACGTAACCGACACCGCCGTCGAGAGCGCGGAGCTCGGCGGCGCGTTGCGAGCAGTGGCCGAGGCGGCCGACGTGGCGCTCCGCGGCGAGGATGCGCGCGCCGCGGCCGCCGCCGCGGACGAGCGCCTGACGGCAGTCGAGCCCGACAGCAGCGACGTGCTCGTCGTCCGCGCCCAGGTCCGCCAGATGCTCGACGACCTTCAGGCGCTCACGAGCGGCCGAACGTCTGCGAGGAACCGTTCGACGGCCGCGGGCGTCCGCAAACGGACGACGTCATAGTTCGCCAGCCGGTGCGGCCACCGGCGTCGCCGGCCGAAGTGGGAGCGCAGCGCCCACACGACCAGCGACTCGCGGCCCCAGATTGCCGTTTTGAGCGACTCGCGGTTGTCGTTCCAGAGCTGCTCCCGGCCGCGGATTCGCCGCCAGGTGCGCCGGAGCAGGCGGGGGAGCCAGACGCGAATCGGTAGGTCGAGCCAGACGATCACGTCGGCGGAGTCCAGAACGAGATCACCGACCTTGTGCTGGTAGCCGCCGTCGATCACCCACCCGTCGGCGGCGAGGATGGGCTCGAGGAGCGTGCGTAACTCGTCGTCGGGCGTCTCGACCCAGTTCGGGCCGTGAACCAGCGCGTCGACCTCGACGAACTGCACACCGAGGCGGCGGGCGAGCTCCCTGCCGAAGGTCGTCTTGCCGTTTCCGCTCGCACTCGCGACGACGGCCACCTTGCGCATGCCGACGATTGTCGCTCCGCAAGCACTCTTACGGTCGACATGAGCGTCGACGTCGTCTACGAGACGCATTCCACCAGCATCGACAACGAGCTTGGGATCGCAACCGGCTGGCTCGGCGGGCGGCTGTCCGCGACCGGGCGGGAGCAGGCGCGGCAGCTCGGCGCGCGGCGACGCGACGACCGCATCGACGTCGTGTTCGCATCTGACCTGAACCGCGCCGTCGAGACCGCGCAGATTGCGTTCGCCGATTCAGCAATTCCCGTGTTGCTCGACTGGCGCCTGCGCGAGTGCAACTACGGCCGCATGAACGGCATGCCGCGGGCGCAACTCGACGTCGAGCGCGACCGGCGTCTCGACGATCCGTTTCCGGACGGTGAGAGCTGGCGGCAGGCGGTCGCGCGCGTCGGCACCTTCCTGCAGGAGCTGCGAGAAGCCCGCGCCGGACGGCGCGTGCTGCTGATCGGCCACATCGCAACGCGCTGGGCGCTCGACCACCTCATCGGCGGGATCGCTCTCGAGGAGCTCGTCGACACGCCGTTCGAATGGCGCGAAGGCTGGGAGTACAGCCTGTAGCTACGGTTGGCCGGTGCCCGACGAGTGCGTCCTCGAAGTCGCGGGACAAGCCGTCGCCGTGACGAGCCCGGACAAGGTCTTCTTCTCCGAGCGTCGGGAGACGAAGCTCGACCTCGCGCGGTACTACCTCGCTGTCGCGGAGCCGTTCATGCGCGCCGCGGGCAACCGGCCGACGCTGATGCAGCGGTTCCCGCACGGCGCCGAGGGGAGCTCGTTCTTCCAGAAGCGCGTCCCCGACTCCGCGCCCGAATGGCTCGAGACGACGATCGTCAGCACGCCGAACGGGACGACGTCTCGCGCGCTCGTGCTTGCCGACATGGCCCACGCGATCTGGGCGGTGAACCTCGCCTGCCTCGGCTTTCATGTCTGGCCGCACACGCGCGACCGGGTAGAGGTCGCCGACGAGCTGCGCCTCGACCTCGACCCACAGCCGGGCGTCGACTTCGACGGCGTGCGCGCCGCCTCGGCTGAGGTGCGCCGCCTCCTCGACGAGCTCGGGATCGCCGGCTACCCGAAGACGACCGGGAACCGCGGACTGCATATCTATGTGCGGCTCGAGCCGCGCTGGGACTCCTACCAGGTGCGCGCCGCGGCGGTCGCCGCCGCGCGCGAGCTCGAACGACGGCATCCCGAGCTGATCACCGCCGCGTGGTGGAAGGAGGAACGCGGCTGCCGCGTCTTCGTCGACTACAACCAGAACGCGCCGCACAAGACCGTCTTCGGGCCGTGGTCGGTACGCGCTCGCCCCGGCGCCCAGGTCTCGGCGCCGCTGACGTGGGACGAGGTCGGCAGGCTGCACCCGGACGAGCTGACGATCGCGAGCGTGCCCGAGCGGCTGGCCGCGCTCGGCGATCCGTGGGAGGGGATGAACGAGCAGCTGCAGTCGCTCGAGCCGCTGCTCGAGCTGCACGAGCGCGACCGGGCCGCGGGCCTGCTGGACGCACCCTGGCCGCCGGTCTATCCGAAGCAGCCGGACGAGCCGCCGCGGGTCGCTCCCAGCCGCGCCCGCAAAGCGCGCTGACGAATCAGCGCTCGAGCCCGGTGACCTGCCAGGCGAGCCCGTGGTGCGCGAACGTCGGGCGGAGCCCGTGGTCGCGGAGGACGCCGATCATCGCCGAGGTCGGATGCGCAAAGGAGCGGTACTCCTTCCGCAGCAGCCTGAAGGCGAGGTTCTCAGTGGCGACGACGAGACGCGAGACGACGTTGCGCGGTGGATAGCTGAAGACAAGCAGCCGGCGCGCGTGTTCCGCGGCCGCCTCGAGCAGCCGCTCGTAGTCGGGATAGCAGCAGACGACGCGGTGCAGCACGACGACGTCGGCGGGCTCGACCGCGCTCGGCTCGGCGGCGATGTCGTGGATCCGTCGCTCGACCTTGCCCTCGAAGCCGTTCTCGCGCAGGAGCGTCGCGGCCTCGTCGTCGTACCCGGGCGAGAGCTCGAGGTTGACGGTGCGCGCGGCGCCCCGCTTCAGCAGCTCGATCTGGATCTCGCCGATGCCGCCGCCCACCTCGAGCACGCTCGCACCGTCGATGCCTCGCTCGGCGAGGAACCCGACCATGCGCGTCGCGGTCTTGTCGAGCCCGCGCTTCCGGTAGCGCTTGGCCAATCGGCGCGCAAACCGCGGGCCGAAGAATCGATCACAGCCCCGCGCGTTGCAGCAGCCTGGCACCTCGTGAGCGTAGACCTAAGTGGCTGAAGATCTCTCGCCGACCCACTTGATTCGCGCCGCCTGGATGCGGCCGGCGTCGATCGCCTCCCGCTCTTCTTTCTCGGACGTGTCGGCGAGGTCGGGAAAGAAGTACGGCCCGTGCTCGACCAACCGGCGGCGGAGGCGCGCGTCCAGCAGGCGGACGACGTCGTCGCCTCGATGCACGCCGTGCTCGGCGGTCCAATCCTGCAGATAGCGGGGCCAGGCTTTGCCCGAGGCTTGCCACTCGTCGCGCCGGCGGTGCAGCCAGGTCGGAGTGTCGTCCGGGCCGAGCCGCTCGAAGCACCAACGCGCCGTGCCGTCGTCGAACCGCTCCGATGCCCACTCGAGGACGATGACCGTGCCTTCCGGTTCGAGCACATCGGCGATGCGATCGATGGTCGCCGCCGGATCGGCGACGTGATGGAGCGACAGCGACGCGACGACGGCGTTCACCGACGCCGGAAGGTCGGCGTGCTCGAACTCCGCGCGCACGTAGCCAGGCCCGTCAGGCGCGGCCGGGTCGACGCCGACCGCGTCGAACCCGTCGGCGATCAGCCTCGGGACGAAGCCGCCCTTCCCGCCGCAGCCGAGCTCGAGCACGCGCGCCGGCGCCGGCGGCAGGTGGTCGCGCACGAGGGGCCAGGCGGCGTCGAGCCAACTCATGCGAGGTAGCGGGCGAACCAGTCCGCGGCAGCAGCTTCGGCGACCTGGGCATCGTCGGTCTGCGGCGCCGGCTCGATGCCGGGCTCTTCCGCGAACGCGTGCTTCATCCCGGCAATGCTCAGGTGATGCACGCGGGCCGGGTCGGCGTAGCGCTCGCGTAGCTCCGACTGCAGGCGCTCTGCCTGGCGCGCAAAGGCCGGATCGTCCTCGTCGCCCGTGATCAGCAGCAGCGCGGGCTGCGGATCGTGGGCCGCGAGCTCGCCCGCGCGCGCGACGAGATCGAACTTGGCGGCCACCGCGCGTGACTCGTCGCTCCACGGGTAGCTCACGTCGAACCGCCGCTCGTTCGCAGCGACCACCTCGGCGAGCTGGATGACGGGGCTGATGAGGACCGCTGCAGCGACCGGCGCGACGCCCGTCGCGATCACGAGCGCCGCCGGCAGCGCGCCGACCGAGGCGCCGACGAGGCCGATCGGACCGTCCGCGACGGGCAACTGGTCGCGCAGGTCGCGGAGCACTGCCGGGAACTCGTCGACCGCCTGGGTGACCTGCGGCTCGAATGCCTTGAGAACAGCGTCCTCGTAGCCGAGCTGCATGAACTCCTCGAGCCCGCCGGGCAGCTGGCGCGCCCCGTGCATCGGCAGATCCAGGTAGACGCGCCACGCCGCGACGTCCGTCAACGGCAGCGCCGCCGCCATCGCCGCTGCGCTGCGTGGCGGGTCGTTCAGGTGCCAGGCGACGATCAGCGGCGCGTCGGGCTTGCCCGCCGGCGGAAGCGCGACATACGGAACGCCGCCGGCGGTGCCACGTTCGCTCATGTGCCGTACTCGTCGTGGCGGCGGATCCAGACCTGCCACTCCGCGCCCTCGTCGCGGCCCTTCGGAGCGTGGTCGAGGATCCCGTAGAAGCCCATCAGGAACTCGACGCCTCGTCCCGTTGTCGCGTAGGTGTGGTAGATGCTGTCGCCGTCGCGCACGAATGACGAGAAGCCGAAGAGCTGCGTGAGGTAGCCGAAGAGATCGGTGCCCGTCGCGGCGGCGTTGTGCGCGGCGATCGGCGGCAGCTCCGCCTCGTACGGCGCGACGGCCTCGCGGGTCTGTTCCTCGGTGCTCGAGTAGCCGAGGTCGAAGTTGAACTCGGTGTGCGCGGTCGAGACCCAGGGCAGGCTCCAGCCCATGCGGCGCTTGAAGGCCTGCAGCTTCTCCAGCGGCGCCTGCGACGCGAGGATGAACGTCACATCGCGGGCGTGTAGATGGGGAAGGACGCCGTCGATGCCGTCGGCCATCGACGAGCACGTCGGGCAGCCGACCTCGTAGCTCGGCCCGAACATGAAGTGGTAGACCAGCAGCTGGGAGCGACCGTCGAAGAGCTCGCCGAGCGCCTTCTCGCCGTCGTCCGTGTCGAAGCGGTATTCCTTGGCGACCGGCACCCACGGCAGCTCGCGTCGCTGCCGCGCGAGCTCGTCGCCGAGGCGCGTGTGCTCCTTCTCGCGGACGAGCAACTGCTCGCGGGCGGCAGTCCACTCCTCGCGCGTTCCGATTGTGTGGTCGGTCATCGACTCCCTTTCCTGTTCGGTTTCCGTGGCCAGGTATAGCGAGGACATGTCCCCTGGACGAGACGGAACCGGACATGATCCGCCACTCTCATAAGCTGCGCGGGGTGTCGGACCTGGCGGGCCAGCTCGAGGATCTGCGCGAGCAGCAGCGTGCGATCAGCGACGTGTTGCGCGCGGTTGCGCGCTCGACGGGGTTGCAGCCGGTTCTCGACGAGATCGTCGAAGCCGCTAGGCGACTCTGCGCTGCCGACTTCGGCGCGCTCTACCTCCTCGACGGGGAGCTGCTGCACCTGGCGACGTATCACGGCGAGCCGGGAAGCGCCGAGTACGACCGCGAGCATCCGCATGCGCTCGATCGAACGACCGGGGCCGGCCGCACGGCCGTGACGCGCGAGCCGGTGCACATCCCGGACATCGACGCCGATCCCGAGTACACCTACGCGGGCCGCGCCGGCTACCGGGCGCTGCTCGGGATGCCGATCAACGGCGAGGAGGAGTTGATCGGCGTCCTCGTCCTCGTGCGGCGCGAGCCGCAAGCGTTCAGCGACTCGCAGGTTGCGCTCGTCGCGACGTTCGCCGACCAGGCGGCGATCGCGCTCGAGAATGCGCGCCTGCTCGAGGCGGTCGAGCGGCAGCGACAGGAGCTCTCGCGCTTCCTCTCGCCGCAGGTGGCGGAGCTCGTCACGAGCGCCGATGGTGAGAAGCTGCTGGCGGGCCACCGGGCCTACATCACGTGCCTGTTCTGCGATCTGCGTGGGTTCACGGCGTTCGCGGAGACGGCCGCACCCGAGGAGCTGTTCGACGTCGTGCGCGAGTACCACCACGTCCTCGGGCAGTTGCTCGCGAGCCACGGCGGCACGCTCGAGCACTTCGCCGGCGACGGAGTGATGCTCTTCTTCAACGATCCGCTGCCCGCCGACGAGCATGAGCTCCAGGCGGTGCGGCTCGCGCTCGCCGCGCAGGAGCGGTTCGCAGAGCTCGCCGACGGATGGCGCAAGCGCGGCACCGAGCTCGGGCTCGGGATCGGGATCGAGGCGGGTTACGCCACGCTCGGCCGGATCGGTTTCGAGGGGCGGTACGACTACGGTGCCGTCGGCCCCGTCGCCAACCTCGCCTCACGCCTGAGCACACGCGCGGCGGCCGGCCAGATCCTGATCGGGCCGCACGTCTTCGCCGCAGTGTCGGAGGCCGTCGTGACGGCGCCGCTCGGTGACCTCGACCTGAAGGGCTTCGGCCGGCCGATCGCCACGCGCGCGGTGACCGGGCCGCGCGAGTGACGGCGGCGGTTACCGCGCGGCAGGCGCTCGCGTGGCGGATGCGCCGTCAGCTCCTGGATCCGCCGGCGAAGTTGTCCGCCGTACGCGTTGTCGAGCGACTCTGCGGCGTCCAGGCGCAGGTTGCGTCGTCGGCCGAGCTCGCGATCCGCGTCCGGCGCGAGACGTCGCGGGCGGGCGAGGTCGATCGAGCCGTCGCTCGGGGACGGCTCATCAAGACGTGGGCGATGCGGGGCGCGCTTCACCTGCTCTCGCCGCGAAACGGCGCGGTCTTCCTTTCGGTCACGGCCGTCGACCGACTGTGGGAACGCTGGCGGCGCTACTTCGGCACGACGCCCAGGCAGATGGACGTCCTCTGGGGCGCGATCTGCGAGGCGCTTCAGGGCGAGCCGCTGACGCGGAGCGAGCTCGCGGACGCCGTGACCGCGCGACGCGGTCTGTCGTTCGCCGACGCGGCGCTGCGCTCGAGCTACGGCGAGGTCCTGAAGCCGCTCGCCTGGCGGGGCGAGGTCTGCTTCGGCCCGAGCCGGGACGGGCGCGTGACCTTTCGCAACCCCGGCTGGCCCGGCCTGATCGACGCCGACGAAGCGGCACCGGTCGTGATCGCCTCGTACCTGCGTGCGTACGGGCCCGCGACCTTCGAGGGGCTCGCCGCCTGGCTCGGCGGCGCGGCCGACAAGCGACGGTTGCGCGGGTGGTTCCGCGATGTCGGCGACCGGCTGGCGGAGGTGAAGGTCGACGGCCTGACGGCGTACGTGCTGGCGGAGGACCTCGACGAGCTGACCTCGACGAAGCCGGCCGGAGCTGTGCGGCTCGTGCCGGGGTTCGACCAGTACGTCCTCGGCCCCGGCACGAAGGATCCCCTCGTCGTGCCGGCCAAGCGACGCGCGGCGGTGAGCAGGCAGGCGGGCTGGATCTCGCCGGTCGTGCTCGTGGACGGTGCGATCTGCGGCACCTGGGCGCTCGACGGGGAGGAGGTGCGCGTCACCTGGTTCGGCGAGGCTGGACGGCCGCCGCGCAGACGCATCGACGCCGAGGTCTCGCGGCTCGCGTCGATTCTCGGTCGCGAATTACGCCCGGCTGTCCGACTCGCGTAGTCATACGACGCAACGTTTTCCCTGCTACGGTCCTGGGCGATAGCTGAGCGAGTACCGGTTGCGCAAGGTGCGCTTCCTCTGCCCGTTCTTTCGTGGTGGAGGAGGTGTTTTTATGACAACTGGAACCGTGAAGTGGTTCAACGATGCGAAGGGGTATGGCTTCATCACCCCTGCCGACGGCGGCAAGGACGTGTTCGTCCACCACTCGTCGATCATGGCTGAGGGCTTCAAGTCGCTCGCTGAGGGCGCGCAGGTGCAGTTCGAGGCGGTCGAAGGGGCGAAGGGCCCCGAGGCAAAGAACGTCGTAGCCGTTTAGCCCGCGCCGGCCGCGGGCCTCGAGGCCCGCGGCCCAGGCGCCTGAAAGGAGCGGCCATGGAGGGGACGATGATCTGGTTCAACCCGGCCAAGCGGCACGGCTTCATCCGGACCGACGAAGGCGAACGCTTGCGGGTCGACGAGGATGGGCTGGCCGTTGGGCAGGAGCTGGGCGATCGGTGCAGGGGCATCCGGGTCAGCTTTGATCGCACCGGTGAGCAGCAGGAGGATGCGCGGGCGGTCAATGTCGCGGTCGTGCCCTTGTTCGCGGAGCGGCGGGCCCGCTCGAGAGGGCGGCGCTGATGGGCAGGCGAACCCCGCAGTCGGCGGTAAAGCGTGCTCGGGAGCAAGCGCTGCGCGAGAAGCGGGAGATGAAGCAGGCGAAGAAGGACGCGCGGGCGGCGGAGCGCCGCCAAGCCGACGCACCCGGCGCGGCCGAGGAAGCAGACGCGGGATCCGACGGCGAGTGACGCGGGCATTGACCGCGGGGCAGTCAGCGGCCGAGCGCTCGGCGGCGCTCGACGAGTATCTCGCGGAGCGAGTGGCAGAAGGGTTTCGGGTCGAGACCCGCAGCGGCCTGCAGGCGGTCATCTCTCGCCGGCATCGGTTCTATCTCGTCCTGCGGTGGGTTGCGCGCAAGCGCGCGCAAACGCGGCTGGTGATCTCGGTCGATCAGCACGGCGAGGTGACCAGCGTCGCGGCCGAGCCGGTCAGGTGGTGAGGTGAACCGGCTTCGGCGAGGGCCGCGGCCGTCCTGGACGTCCGTCCTCTGGATCGTGGCGGTCGCTCTGGCGGTGCTCGTCGCGGCAGGACTGATCGATCGAGTGGCCTGAGCGTTGAAGCTCGCTGTCGGAGACATCGTCGCTTACGGCTCTCATGGCGCAGGGCCGGTCGTGGCGCGGGAGACGAGGACGGTTGGCGGCGAACAGCAGACGGTGATCGTGGTTGCGCTCGCGGCGGGCCTGTCGGTGCAGCTTCCGTTGTCGCTCGCGGAGGAACAGCTTCGGCCGATCGTCGACGAGGCAGACATCGCGAACATCCGGGAGGTGCTCCGCGCTGCGCGCACGGTCAACGACGATTCCTGGCTCAAGCGACGCCGGGAGGCCGAGGCGAAGCTCGGGGATCCGGTCGGGCTCGCCGAGATCGTTCGCGACGGCGACGAGCGCGTGTCCGCACCAGTCCGCGGGCAAACGGCGCGCCTCTCTCCGAGCGAGCGCGAGCTCGTGCGCCGGGCGAGGGAATTGCTCACCCAGGAGATCGCGCTCTCGCGCGAGGTCGAGCCGGCGGAGGCGAGCGGCTGGATCGACGAACAACTCGCGATTACCCGCTGACCGCCCGTAACGTTCCGCACCGTCGCGACATAGACGGGGTGAAATGCAGCGGTTCGAGCGGATCTACGAGGAGCACCGCGAAGCCGTTCGCGCCTACGTGCGGCGCCGTGCGCCCGAGGCGGTCGTCGACGACGTCATCGCGGACGTGTTCGTGGTCTGCCTGCGCCGGATCGAGGACGTACCTGAGCCCGCGCTACCGTGGCTTTACGCGGTCGCCCGCAAGACGCTCGCGAACGAACGGCGGAGGCGTGAGCGCAAGGCGCCTCGGGCCGCGGGCCTGACGTTCGATTCCTGAGCCTGTCGGCGACGCGGCGCTCGCCGCCGCGTTCGAGGAGCTGAGCGACCGTGACCGCGAGGTGCTGCGGCTCGTCGCCTGGAGGGGCTCTCCCTCGCGGACGCCGCGGCCGTGCTCGGCTGCTCGGCGCTCGCGGCTCGCGTCCGCTTCCACCGTGCGAAGTCGCGGCTCGCCGCGAGGCTCGTCGCCGCTGCGTCGTTTCGACCCGCACACGAAGGAGTGAGCAGATGAGCGACGTCGTTCACCGCCTCGCCGCGGCCAACCCCGTCCCGACCGGCGCGCCGGTGCACGAGCCCGCGCCGCTGCCGGCCGCGTCGACTTCTACGCGTCGCGAACCCCGGACGGCCACTACTGCTTCGCGATCGAGAAGGACGGGTCCGCGGCGGCGTCGGCTGTGACCTCGCCGGGACGTTCCCGTCGCCGGCCGCCCCGATCTGGATCTTCCCGCCCTACGAGGGCTCACCGGCACGTCGTCGTCTCCGTGCCGGTGAGCCAGAACCTGTTCGCCGCGCCAGCGGGCGACTACCGCAACGTGACGACGGTCGAAGCCTTCGACACGCAGAGCACGCAGGTCTGGACTCGGCAGCTGGCTGGCCGTTAGCTGCCGGCGGCCTCTGCCAATGCCGCCAGGAGCACGCCGGTCGCGGGCGGATCCGGGGGGTCGCCGTACGTCGCGGCGTACACGTGACGCGGTGACCCCCGCAGCTCCTTGGCGACGATGTCTGCGTTTCGATGGACCCGAAGCGCGAGCCCAGGGATCGTTGTCACGCC
>JBKPRG010000127.1:0-22842 GCA_046765815.1 Actinomycetota bacterium | reverse complement strand
CATCAGCACGCCCCACGCGGCGGGCGCGAGGTGATGCGTCGTCGTGACCGAGATCGGCAGCAGCGTCTCGGTCGCGATGTACGTCATCGTCGCGAAGACCGACGCGAGCATGAAGAGCAGGAAGGGGTGGTCGCGGATGATCACCCGGAACGAACCGCGCTCGGGCGGGCCGGCGGGCGCGTAGGCGCCGCCGCGTGGGATGTAGCGGTACGCGATCGCGAAGGCCAGCGCCGACAGCGGCAGGACGCCGGCCCAGAGGTGGTTCCAGTGATGGCCGATGAGCAGTAGGCCGCCAATCGGCGGGCCGATCGTCACACCCAGGTTCGAGGCGACGCGAACCGACGCGTACGCGGCTTCGTGGCGCTCCGGCGGCACGAGGTCGGCGACCATCGCCTGGTCGGCGGCGCCGCCGAGCGAGCCGACGACAGGTAAGAGCGCGAGCAGCGCCAGGCCCAGGTAGACGTGATGCCCGACCGCAAGCAGCCCCACCGGCACGAGCGCCACGAGGCCCCAGCCGAGCAAGATCATCGGCCGCCGCCCGACCTTGTCCGACGTGTGGCCGCCCAGATATCCCGTCGCGCCCGAGAGCACGGCGCCGATCAGGTACGTGAACGCAAGCTCGCTCTGGGACGCGTGCAGGCCCTTGATCGCCCAGATGCCGAGGAACGGGAACATCGTCGAGCCGGCGATCGACCCGGTCAGGCTCACGGCGAGGACCGGCCGCAGCGCGCGGTCGACATCACCGCCCCAGACGAGGCGGAACAGGCGTCCCAAGAGTCTCATCCGACGAAACGCCGCCTCCCCAGGCGGCTTCCCAACGCTACCTGGCGCGCTGAGCCATGCGGCCGCCCACGACGAGCAGCAGCACGCCGGCAATGCCGAACACGAACGCCGGCGCCCAGCCTCGCGTCGGTGGCCCGAGCTCCGAGCCAAAGAGCGAGAGGTGGGTGTGGGTCAGCCGGGCGGAGAAGTGCACGGCGGCGAAGAGGATCCCGAGCGTCCCGAAGATCGCCCAGCTTGCCCGGCCGAACGCCTCGGCGAGCTTCGCGAACAGCACGCCGACGACCCCGATCACCGCCCAGCGGAAGTCGCCGCTGTGGAAGAACCAGAGCAGGCTGCCGCCGATCGTCAGCCCGGCGCCGACGTGCATCCACATGCCGTAGGGCCGGCTCGGCCCCTCGTCGAGGTTGCGCGCGATGCGCAGGAAGGCGAGGCCGACGAGGAACGTGACGAAGGCCGACCAGTTCCCGCCGCCGGAGATCAGGTCGGTGACGAGGAACCACCCCGCCGCGACAGCGATCAGCAGAGTCAGCGGAAAGTGGAAGACGCTCAGCGCGACCAGCGCCGCGATCAGGGTGAACAGCACCCACGTCAATCTCGCGAGGTCGAAGCCGCCGAACGCGGAGTCCGAGCTGTGGATCCAGCCGAACCACGAATAGAGCGCATAGACGAACGCCGAGAAGAGCACGACGCTCGAGAACCCAAACAGCCCGGCGGCGATCCGATGGCCGCCGTCGCGACCCAACGCCCTCGCGATGAACGCGAACAGGAAGAACACGATCAGGGCAAGCAGCGTGTAGACGCCCGGGCCGTGCCTGTCGGAGAAGTAAGCGAGCAGGAAGCCCGCCGCGAGCAGCGTCGTCAGACCCCCTGCGTAGAGCAGGAACGACCACGGCGACCACCGCGGATGGACCACCTGCACAGGCTCATGATCGACGGAGCGCCGGATGCCACCAGTTCCAGCGCCCGAAGACAGCCATCAGCGACGGCACGAGGAGCGAGCGCACGATCGTCGCGTCGACGAAGATCGCGACCGCGAGGCCGAGCCCGAACTCCTGCAGACCCGAGATCCTCCCCGCGACGAAGCCCGAGAACGCGGCGCACATGATGATTGCCGCCGCCGTCACGATGCGGCCCGTGCGCTCCAGCCCGTGCGCGACGGCGGTGGCGTTGTCGGCGCCGGCGTCCCATGCCTCGCGCATCCGCGTGACGAGGAAAACCTCGTAGTCCATCGAGAGGCCGAAGAGCATCGCGAACAGGAAGATCGGGATCCAGCCCTCGACCTGCGGGTCGCGATACGTGCCGAGCAGCGAATGGCCGAGCCCCCAACGGAAGACGACGACGAGCATGCCGTAGCTCGCGCCGACCGAGAGCAGGTTGAGCACGACCGCCTTCAGCGGCAGCAGCACCGACCGGAACGCGCGTAGCAGCAGGGCGTACGTGAGGACGAGCACCGCGACGATCAGGTACGGGAACCACCTGTACGCCTGGCCGAGGAAGTCGACGCCCTGCGGCGGCGCGCCGCCCGCAAGCACCCGCACACCAGGCGGGAAGCGCGCGGCAGGGATCAAGTGCGAGCGGAGTCGCCGCGCAAAGGACTGCGCCTGCGGCTGCCCGTAGTCGTGCTTCGCGAGTGCGATCACCTGCGCGTAGCGGCCGGTGGAATCGACGAACCGGCCGGCCGGTGCCCAGAGCTCGCGCGCCACCTCAGGGTCGGCGCGCAGCTCGGCTGTCATGCGGTCGACTGCGGCCAGCACAGGGGCGCCCCGGACGCCGCCGGCCCGGCCCGTGTCGACGACGACGACCGTCGGCGCGACGGCACCCGGCCCGGTCGCCGCCCGGAGAACGTCGAAGCCGCGGACCGACTGCGGGAAGCGCGGGATGCCGAAGCTCGAACCCGGCGTCAGCGCGAGCCAGAACGACGGCACCGCAGCGCTGACGAGGATCGCCGCGCCGACCGCGAGATACAGCAGCGGGCGACGCATGATCGAGCGCGCGAGGCGTGCCCAGAAGCCCTTTTCCGGGTCGATCGGCTCCGTCGGGAGGATGCGCCTGCGCGCGACGCCGCGGCGCCCGAACAGTGAGAGCAGCGCGGGCTGGAGCGTCAGCGCGGCGAGGATCGAGACGAGCGGGATGAGGAACCCCGCGACACCGAGCATGCGCATGAACGGCAGCGGCAGCGCGATCAGCATCGCGAGCCCGATCGCCACCGTCGCGCCCGAGAACACGACCGAGCGGCCGGCCGTCTCCATCGTGCGCACGACAGCGTCGTCGACAGCGTCACCCGCGGTGAGCTCCTCGCGGAAGCGGTAGACGACGAGCAGCGAGTAGTCGACGGCGATACCCAGCCCGATCAGCTGCACGAGGTTCGTCGCGTAGGTCGGCGTGGTCGCGAGTTGCGCGACGCCGTAGACGATCCCGAGCGTCCCGAAGATGCTCGCGGCGGCGAACGCGAACGGGATCGCGATCGCGCCGGAGAGGCCGAGCACGCCGATCAGTACCGCCGCGGCGATCGGCAGCGCGATCGCCTCACCCTTCAGCAGGTCGGCCTGGAAGATCGGGTCGAGGTCGTACTGGATGGCCGGCGCGCCGGTGACGTAGGCGCGCTCGACGCCCGGCGGCGTGCCGACGGCGCGCAGCAATCGCGGCGTATAGCGCTTCGCATCCGAGAAGCCGAGCCGCGTGAGCACATCCGCGTAGAGGACGTGGGGCGAGGCGGCGATGAGCGGCGTCGGCTTGCCGGACGGCACGCTCGCCGCGGCACGTTCGACCGCAGGCTCGAGCCGGGCGGCGAGCGCCGGGTCGCGCGAGTCGCGGACGCGGAAGACGATCTGGAACGACCCGTCCGGACGCTCGCCGAAGTGCTCCTCCAGCAGAACGCGCACCCGCTCCGAATCGGTGCCGGGCACCGTGAACTGGTTGGTCAGGATCGGCGCCAGGTGCTGGTACGCGACGAACCCCGCGACGGCGACGACGAGCCAGAAGGCGACCACCGAACGCCGGAACCGCAGCACGAGACGCGTCCACGACGCCACGACTCAACCGTAGAGATCGGGGTACGGTTGTCGAGGCGATGACACGGCGGGAGGAGATCGAGGAGCTGTTTGCGGAACTCTGGCAGGTGCCGCGTTTCACGGGCTCGCGGCACGGCTTCCGCCCGAACATCGACTGCTTCCACACCGACGACCCGCACGTGCTGACGGTCGTCGTCGAGCTGCCCGGCGTCGAGCCCGCGAGCATCCGCGTCGCGGCGGGCGAGCGGGCACTGGTCATCGCGGGCGAGCGGAAGCGCCCACACGTAGCCGGCCGCATCTACCAGCAGATGGAGATCGAGTACGGCACCTTCCAGCGGCAGATCCGCCTGGCTGAGGACGTCGACCCCGAGCGGGCGACGGCGTCGTTCGAGCATGGAGTGCTGACGATCGTGCTGCCGGTCGTGGCGCAGGCGCCGCAGCGAGGGCGCGTGACGATCGAGGTGTGGAAGGCATGAGCGACGTCATGTTCGACGTGCCCGAGCCGTCCGATCCGGACCTCGAGCTGCCGGCGGCACTACCGGTGCTGCCGCTCAAGGAGACGGTGGTCTTCCCGCAGTCGATGGCGCCGCTCGCGATCGGCCAGGAACGCTCGGTGCGGCTGATCGACGACGTCGTCGCCGGCGACCGGCTGCTCGCGCTCGTCACGGTCCGGAACTCCGACGCCGAGGCGCCCGGCTGGGACGACCTCTACGAGGTGGGCACCGCGGCGATCGTGCACAAGATGATCAAGATCCCCGACGGAACGCTGCGCATCCTCGTGCAGGGGCTCGAGCGCGTGCACCTCGACCAGCGGATCGAGACCGAGCCCTACCTGCTGGCCGAGTTCGGCGCCCTGCCGGACGTCGTCCTGGAGACGCCTGAGCTCGAGGCGCTGACGCGGAACGTGCAGGGCCAGTTCGCGAGCGTGATCGGGCTCGCGCCGTACCTGCCCGAGGAGCTGCAACTCGCAGCCGCGAACGTCGACGACCCGAGCGCGCTTGCACACCTCGTCGCGTCGACGCTGCGCACGATCAAGACCGAGGAGCGCCAGGACCTGCTGGAGACCGTCGACGTCGAGGCCAGGCTGCGCAAGGTGTCGGCGATCTTGAACCGCGAGCTGGAGGTTTTCGAGCTCGGCTCGAAGATCCAGTCGCAGGTGCAGTCGGAGATGGAGAAGGGCCAGCGCGAGTACTTCCTGCGCCAGCAGCTGAAGGCGATCCAGCAGGAGCTCGGCGAGGCCGACCCCGAGCAGGCCGAGGTGAACGAGCTCCGCGAGCGGCTGAACGCGCTCGCGAACGTGCCCGAGGAGGTGCACACCGCCGCCGAGCGCGAGCTCGAGCGGCTCGAGAAGCTACCGCCGGCCGCGGCCGAGTACGGCGTCATCCGCACGTATCTCGAGTGGCTGCTGACGCTGCCCTGGAGCGTCTACACCGAGGACAACCTCGACCTGGATCACGCGCGCGACGTGCTCGATACCGACCACTTCGACCTCGACAAGGTGAAAGACCGGATCATCGAGTACCTCGCGGTCGCGAAGCTGCGCAACGAAGTCTCGGGCCAGATCCTCTGCTTCGTCGGCCCGCCCGGAGTCGGCAAGACGTCGCTCGGGCAATCGATCGCGCGGGCGCTGGGACGGAAATTCGTCCGCATGTCTGTCGGCGGCGTGCGCGACGAGTCCGAGGTCCGCGGCCATCGCCGCACCTACATCGGTGCGATGCCGGGCACGATCATCCGCTCGCTGCGCGATGCCGAGTCCGCGAACCCGGTGCTCCTGATCGACGAGATCGACAAGATGGGCGCGGACTGGCGCGGCGACCCGTCGAGCGCGATGCTCGAGGTGCTCGACCCGGAGCAGAACAAGACGTTCCGCGACCACTACCTCGATCTGCCGTTCGACCTCTCGAAGACGCTCTTCATCTGCACCGCGAACACGATCGACACCATTCCCGGCCCGCTCGTCGACCGGATGGACGTGATCGCGCTCTCCGGCTACACGGAGGAGGAGAAGCTCGGGATCGCCAAGCGCTACCTCGTGCCGAAGCAGCTGAAGGCGAACGGGTTGAAGCGGTCGCAGCTGACGATTCCCGAGCGCGTACTGCGCGCCGTCATCCGCGAGTACACGCGCGAGGCCGGCGTCCGCAATCTCGAGCGCCGGATCGCCGACCTCTGCCGCAAGGCGGCCACGCAGATCGCGAAGGGCCAGGCGGAGCGGGTGAAGGTGGACGAGGAGCTCCTGCGCGACTGGCTCGGGCCGCGGCGCTTCAGCGGCGACGTGCGCAAGCGAACGTCCGAGCCCGGCGTCGCGACAGGCCTCGCGTACACCGCTGTCGGCGGCGACGTGCTCTTCATCGAGGCGACCGCGTACCCCGGCAAGGGACGGCTGACGATCACCGGCCAGCTCGGTGAGGTGATGCAGGAGTCGGCGCAGGCGGCGCTCTCGTGGGTGCGCTCGCACTCGGACGAGCTCGGCGTGCCGCCGAGCTGGTTCGCCGAGCACGACGTGCACATCCACGTTCCTGCGGGCGCCGTGCCGAAGGACGGGCCGTCGGCCGGCGTGACGATGGCGACGGCGATCGCGTCACTCGTGCGCGCCGAGCCGGTCGCCGAGGACGTGGGGATGACCGGCGAGATCACGCTCACCGGGCAGGTGCTGCCGATCGGCGGCCTGCGGGAGAAGGCGCTGGCCGCGCAGCGCGCCGGCCTCAAGCGGGTCGTGTTCCCGCGCGAGAACGAACCCGACCTCGACGACCTCCCCGCTGAGACGCGTGCAGCGCTCGAGTTCATCCCGGCCGACGCGATCGAGGAGGTCTTCTCGGTCGTCTTCGACGGCAGGCGTCGTGCGCGGGCGCGCCGGCCGACGGCGATCGAGCGCGCGGCGGCTATGCCGGCTCGAAGGACTTGACGAGCCGATCACAGACGTCGTCGCCGGACGACCTCGCCCGCCGGCAGAGCAGCTGATACTCGCGCCTGCCCTGCAGCACGAACGTGTACTCGTCCACGCGATCGCCCGCGGTGACCTCGTACGAGTGTGAACGGATGCCGCCGGCGGTGACGGTCGAGCCGCCCGAAACCGTGCCGCCGGTTTGCGCCGCGATCTCCTGCATGCGCATGCGCAGCTCCCGCTCGACCCGGTCGAAAAGCGCCGGGTTATAGGGCTTGAGCAGCGAGAACGTCGCAACTTGCACGAGGTCGCCCGCCTTGGCGGCGGTAACCAGCCGCCCCGACCGGTGCACCGTCCAACCGGCGGGCGCATCGAATCGGAAGCCCCGTCCGTTGATGGTCTGAGCCTGCTCACCTGCGCCCGACCCGCCGCAGCCTGCCAAGATGGTGGCGGCAACCAGGAGCGCCGGGAGCAGGCGCCAGGGAACGACGCGAAAGGACGAACTCAGCATGGTCAAAGCGAAGGACAAGGTCTACGACGCAGCAGAGAACGTCAAACCGTACGTCGAGCGCGCGATGTCGGACGAGAAGCTGAAGCAGGACGTGCTCAATGCTTTCTCGACCGCGAAGGACCTCTACAACGAGCTCATCGGCGGCCGGAGCGCGGTCGCGGTCGCATCGCGGGTCGCGACCGACGACGAGGTGCGGGACAAGCTGCGTGCGGCAATCGAAGACCTGCGCAGCGCCGCCGACCGCCTCCAGGGCAAGCAGGAGCACCGCGGGCGGAACACGACGCTGCTGATCGCGGGCATCGCGCTCGGCATCCTCTTCAACCCGGTCACCGGGCCTGAGACACGCCGCTGGCTGAAGGAGATGATCAGCGGCAGCGACGACTTCAGCGGCGACTACCCGCCGTCGTCGAACGGCGCGACCTAGCGGTTAGCCGCGCCCGAGGTCTTTCGTCGGCGCCACCGTCGTCGGTACGAGCGTCTGCATGAGCGCAGACCGCGGCGGTGGCGCCAGCGCGCGCTGTAGCGAGCCCGGATCGAGCCCGTCGGCGGTCGAGATGTCGCGCATCCCGAGCAGGATCGCCCCCGGCTCCGGCACGCCGCTTCTGCCGAGCACGAACGGCGCCCAGCCGACACCCGTCGGGAACGCGAGATCCTGCTGGTGGCTCCACGCGTCGAGGTACGGCGACGGATCGACCGCGCCGTCGTAGCCGAGGTAGAGCAGCGACACCGGGTGGACCTCGAAGTGCAGGTGCACCGGCGTCCCCTCGGCGTCGCCGGTGTTGCCCATGAAACCGATCACCTGGCCTGCCTTGACGCGCGCGCCGTTCGTCGCGCCCGCGGCGAAGGCCGAGAGGTGGGCGTAGTAGAACTGGTTCCCCTGCGAGTCGAGTAGCCAGAGCCGGTTGCCGCCGATCTTGTTCCAGCCGACGGAGAAGATCGTGCCGTCGGTGCACGCCAGGAGGGGCTGCCCGAGCTGGCCGAAGATGTCGTCGCCATGGTGGTACGAGACGTCGGCGCGCGGCGCGCCGAACGTGTCGATGTACGAGGCCGGCCCGTAGACAGGGAACACGTAGTGCCCCGCGGTCAGCTTCGGGTGCACCGTGAGCGGCTGCGGCTTCGTCTTGCCGGGCTTCGCCATCCGGTACTTCGGTGAATCGCCGACGCTCGGCGTCTCGTCGATCGTCGGCGTGGTGTCGGTTCCCGTCGGCGTCGTCGTGGTCTCCGTCACGGGCGGTGCCGTCTGCACCGCGACGTCGACGATCCCGACCTGGATCTCGCTGCCCGCCGGCAGCCCGCCGTGGTCGGCGGTGAGCTTGACGTCGAGCTCGGTGACCGCGCCCTTGTAGCCGCGGGTGCCGGCCGGCGCCGACCGGTCGACCGACTGGGCCCCGACGACGAGCTGGCCCCAGTCGCCGAGCGCGGCGCTGCCGCTCACCGGCTGGCCCGCCACCTTCAAGTTCGTGATCCCGCTGCCGTTTGCGTTGCCGCCCGCACCCGAGGGGCCTGTCCCCCCGGACGCACTCGCCGTGACGCCGTCGGCGCTGATCTCGCCCTTGAACAGCGAAAGGCCGGTCACGACCGCCTGCGCCTTCGCCGAGGCGTTCTTGAGGACCGACGTCGTCGCCGACGCCGTAGTCGACTGCGCCGTCAGCACCGATCCGTCGCCGGGATAGGCGAAAGCGCCGCCGGCGGCGGGCGACGGGTTCGGCGGCGAGGCGACCGCGACGGTGGTCGACCCCCCGGAGGGCGAGGTGATCCTGACGGCGAGCGCATGCGCCGACGCCGTGGGCGTCGGGGCGGTCCCCTGCGCGCCGCCGGCACTGAAGGCCAGGAGCGCGACGGGGAGGAGCAGGGCGATGCGGCGCACCACCCCGAATTCTGCCAACGCTTCAGGAAGCCTTGCGGGCGACGATGATCTGGCGCCAGGTGTCCCAGCCGAGCTCGGTGCCGTCGAAGCCGCCGAAGAACCCTTCTGGCTCGAATCCGGCGCGTCGCATCATGGCCACGTACTCCGGCGGCGTGTAGATCCGCGTGTCGAAGGAGAGCTTGCTGCGCGAACCGTCGCGGACGAACACCCAATCGGCACGCGAGCGCCCCGTGATCAGGTCGTACTCGTGCTGCTCGAGGACGATCGCCTCCTCGAGGTCGCTCCAGCCTTGCGGCTTGAAGCCTCGCAACAGTGCCGCCTGGTTGATTCCATCGAGGATGAGGACCCCGCCCGGCGCGAGCACCCGCGCGAACTCCGCCAGCGCGCGCTCGTCCTCTGCCTGCGTCTCGAAGTAACCGAACGCCGTCCAGAGGTTCAGCACCGCCTCGAACGACGCGTCCTCCCAAGGCAGGTCGCGCATGTCGCCCTGGCGGAAGTCGCCGTCAGGCACCGCCTCGCGCGCCAGCTCGAGCACGCGGCTCGAGATGTCGAGACCGGCGATCGCGTGCCCGCGCTGTGCGAGGAGCGCGGAATGGCGTCCGGTGCCGCACGGCACGTCGAGTACGCGCGCGCCTGCCGGGATCTGAGTGGCGCAAAACTCGGCCTCGGCCGCAGTCCGCTCCGGATCCCGCGACGTCGCCATCAAGAGCCAGTCCTCGCCCTCGAAGAACGACTCGTACCAGTGTGGGTCTACGGTCACCCGCGGTGCTTGCGGGCGAACTCGCGAAACCGGTCGCGCGCCGCCTCGTCTGGGCCGATCGGCTCGTCTTCGACGTACCTCGGGTCGGACGCGACCTCGCGGGCGACCGCAAGCAGCTCGTCGACGACGGCCCGCTCGTTGCGTTCGTCTCGGAGCAGCGCCTCCACCCACGTCTCGCTGCCGTCGTACTCCGGGATGTCGTTCTCCACGAGCAGGCGGCCGAGCAGGATCCCGACCCGCAGGTAGGCGAACGTGCGGAAGGCGAGGATCGTGCGCGGTCCCGAGACGAGGCGGTCGATTTCGGGATGTGACGCTTGAACCTGCTCGATGATCTCGCCGATCGGCTCGTCTACGAGCGGGATCAGCAATTCCTCGTCGTCCATCCCTGAAGTGTTCACGATGTGCGCCTCGCCCGCCAGGCGATGTGGGCGGCTGTCAGCAGCAGCAGGACACCGAACAGGCGCCGGAGTGTCGCTTCCGGCAGCGACTCGGCGACGACCACGCCGAGCTGGACGCCACCGATCGACGCCAAGCCGACGAGCGCCGCCGCGCGCAGGTCGACGTTCCCGTATCTGTATTGACGCCAGGAGCCGACGATCGCGGTCGGCAGGATCGCGAGCAGCGACGAGGCCTCCGCATGCAGCTGCGTCAGCCCGAGCGCCAGCGCCAGCGTCGGCACGAAGACGATCCCGCCGCCCACGCCGAACAGGCCCGCCAGGACGCCGCCGACGAGGCCGATCGCGATCACGAGCACGTAGATCACACGAGCAGCCTCACCCCGACGGCGACCAGCAGGAGCGCGAAGCCGTACGCGAGCCGGTGCAGCGGCACGCGCTGCTGGAACGCGGCGCCGGCGATCACGCCGATCACGGCGGGCAGTCCGACGAGGGCGGCCGCTCCCGGCCTCACCTCGCCGTGAAACGCGTACGTGATCGCGCCCGCGACGGACGAGACGAGGATGGCCGCCAGCGACGTCCCCGACGCCAGCCGCTGGTCGTACGCGAGCAGCACGACGAGGGCAGGCACGATCACGATCCCGCCGCCGACGCCGAAGAGCGAGCTGAAGAACCCGGCGACGAGTCCGACGGCAACGAGTCTCGAGATGGCCACGGGCTCGTACTCTACGAAGGTGGACCCTCTTGCTCTGATCGCAGCCGAGCCGTCCGAGGCGGCGCTGTTCCTCGACGTGGACGGCGTGCTGGCGCCGATCGTCGAACGGCCGGAGGACGCGCGCGTGCCGGAGGAGACGCGCGGCGAGCTGCGGCGCCTGGCCGACCGCTACGCGCTCGTCGCCGCCGTCACCGGTCGCCCGAGCGACGTGGCGCGCAAGATCGTCGGCGTCGACCAGCTTCGCTATGCCGGCGAGCACGGCCTCGAGCTCGCGCCCGCAGCGCGCGACTGGATCGGCCGCGTGCACGGGTTCGCGACGGAGACGACCTGGCGCGACACAGAGCTGAAGCCGCTCAGCGTCGCGTTCCACTACCGCTCGGCGCCGAACGAGGAGGCAGCGCGAACGCGGCTCGAAGCAGTCGCCACACGCGCGCTCGACCAGGGGCTGCGCGTGCGCTGGGGCCGGAAGGTGCTGGAGGTGCTGCCGCCGCTCGACATCTCGAAGGGAACGGCGGTGCGGCTGCTGCTCACGGAGACCGGCCTGCGACGGGCGCTCTACGCCGGCGACGACACGACCGACCTGAACGGATTCGACGCGCTCGACGGGCTGGATGCGGCGGTGCGCGTCGCCGTCGTCTCGAGCGAGGGCCCGGCCGTCCTCGGCGAGCGAGCCGACGTCGTCGTCGGCTCGACCGGCGCCTTCCTCGAGCTGCTCAGACGTCTATAGGCCGAGTTTCTCGCGCAGCTGCCGCGACTGGCGCCGCGCAACGTCGAGCTCGGTCTTCTCCGCGTCGGCGAGCTGCAGCCGGAAGCGGTCGGCAGCACGGCGGACACCTGAGACCTTGGCGAGGTTGACGAGGTGCGAGCGGTGGATGCGCGCGAAGCGCGGCCCGAGCTTCTCCTCGAGCTCGCCGAGCGACGTCGTCGAGAGGTAGGAGCGGTCGTACGTGTGCACGCGGCTGTAGTCGCCCTCGGCCTGGACGTAGTGCACCTGGTCGTAGTCGAGGAGCTCGGTGCCGCCGGCCGCGACGACCGGGATCTTCTCGACCGGCACCGCGTTCTCGCGCGTCCGCTCGCGCAGCCGTTCGACGACTCGGGCGAGCCGCGGCGGGTCGACCGGCTTCAGCAGGTAGTCGAACGCCTCGACCGCGAACGCATCGACGGCGTACTCGGCGTGCGCGGTGACGAACACGACGGCAGGCGGGTCGGCCCGCTCGCGAACGAGCGGCGCCGCCTCGACGCCGGTCAGGCCGGGCATCTCGACGTCGAGGAAAACGACGTCGTAGACCGCCCGCTGGGCGAGCTCCAGCGCATCGGCGGCATTCGCGGCCTCGCCGACGACAACGACGTCGCCGTGCGCGGCGAGCAGATACGCAAGCTCCGAGCGGGCCGGCGCCTCGTCGTCGACGATCAGCGCACGGATCACGCGGCCGGCACCTCGAGGCGCACGACCGTGCCGAACGGGAACGATCGAAGCCGCACGCCCTCGCCGTAGTGGGCGGTCAGCCGCGTGTTGACATTCGCGAGCCCGAGCCCCGTGCCCTCACCCACGCCGGGCTCGAGGACACGCTCGATCGCCTCGCGCGCGATGCCGCGCCCGTCGTCGCGCACCGTCACACGCAGCCGTCCGCGGCGGACGCGCGCGCGGACGTGCAGGTGCAGCGGCCGGTCTGTCTTGCCGTGCTTGATCGCGTTCTCGACCAGCGGCTGCACGAGGAGCGGCGGGAGCCGCACCGCGAGCGCCTCGGGGTCGGCGTCGACCTTCACCTCGAGCTCTGCGCCGAACCGCGCCTGCTCGAGGTCGAGGTAGCTGCGCACGTGCCGCAGCTCCTCCTCGAGCGTCACGAACTCGCCGGGTCGCACGAGACGGCTGCGCAGGTGGTCGGCGAACGACAGGACGAGCTGCCGCGCGCGCTCGGGGTCGGTGCGGATGAACGATGCGATCGTGTTGAGTGCGTTGAAGACGAAGTGCGGCTCCATCTGCGCCTGCAGCGCGGTCGTCGTGGCCGAGGTGAGCTCGGACAGCTGCAATTGCGCGGAGAGCTGGTTCCCGACCAGCTCCAGCGTCTCGACGTCCGCCTCGCCCAGCGGCGAGCCGGCGGTTGCGAACGCGACGATCGTCCCCGCGGGGCCGTCGTTGAGCACGAGCGGCACGACGGCCGCAGCGCCGAGTGGACAGGCTGGATGCCGGCACTCCGTGCGGATCCCGAGCGGCGCCAGCAGCGGCCGGGACTCCGCGAGCGCCTCGTAAACGGGCCGGATCGGCCGGTCCCCCGCCGCGTGGTGGTCGGCGCCCGCGCCGACGAACGCGAGCACCTGTTGCGTGTCCGTCACCGCCACCGCGCCGTAGCCGAGCTTCTCGAAGAGCTCGTACGCGACCGTGCGGGCGGCCGACTTGGTGAGCCCGCGTCTCAGCTCGGGGAGCGTCGCCTGCAAGAGCTCGAGCACGGGCGGCCGGCGCCTCGGCCTGCGCACGCGGGGCATGATCGGGATTGTGCACGTCACGGACGAGATCCTCGCCCCACTCCGCGAGCGCTACGGCGAGCCGGCCGAGCTCGAGTGGACCGGCGAGATCACCGAGCGCGAGCACGCGCTCGCGACCTACAACCCGGCGCGGATGCACGACGTGACGCTCTTCATCCTCGATCCCGACGAGCGGATCGCGCTGATCCGCAAGCCGCAGTTCGCGGACGGGATCTGGCGTCCGCCGGGCGGCGGCATCAAGCCGGACGAGGACTTCGTCGCGGGCGCCGTGCGCGAGGCTCTGGAGGAGACAGGCCTGCACGTGGCGCTCGACCGCTACCTGGTCGCTTCCCGCGCCCACTTCGTCTACGAGCCCCAGGACGTTCCGTGGCGCACCCACGTCTTCTCGGCCCGCACGACCGACACGGAACTGCAGCCGCAGGACCCGGAGGAGATTGCCGGTGCACGCTGGGGCACGCTCGAGGAACTCGGCGGGGCGCTGCGGGAGCGGCTGCTCGCTACCGGCCATGCGTTCTGGCGGTACCGCGTCGCGCTCCACGACACCGCGCTATCTAGGCTCGGGCAATCTTGACGGCCGTGCCGTAGGCGCAGATCTCCGTCCAGGTCTCGCCCATCTCGGAAGTGTCGAACCGCATGGCGACAATCGCGTTTGCGCCCTTCGCCTCCGCCTCCTCGGTCATGCGCTGCACGACCTCGGCCCGGCTGTCCGCGAGCGCCTTCGTCATCCCCTTCAGCTCGCCACCGAACATCGACTTGAGGCCGGCGCCCATCTGCGAGAACGCGTTGCGCGAGCGGACGGTCAGCCCGAAGACCTCGCCGTACACCTCGACGATCTCGTGCCCGGGGACGTCGTTCATGGTGGTGATCAGCATTTGCCCTCCTGTTCGACGCCTGCCTCGGACGCGACCCTATCGAGCAGGTCGAGCACCTCCGGGATCGAAGTGACACGCGGCCCGTCCCACTCGCGCACCTCCGCCCACGGCGGATCCTCGCCCGGGCGGTGGATGAGGATCGCCTCCATGCCGACGCGCCGCGCGCCCGCGAGCTCGTCGTTCGCGCCGTCGCCGACGAAGACAGCCTGTTTCGGCTCGATACCGAGCGACTCGCAGCAGTGCAGGTAGATGCGCGGGTCCGGCTTCGCGAGCCCGACGCGCGACGAGAACACCTCGGCATCGAACAGCCCCTCGAACTCCGACTCGGGCCAGAGCGTCTCGACGTCCTGGCTGCAGACGGTGATCAGCCCGACGAGGTAGCCGCGGTCGCGCAGCTCGCGGAGCGTGGCCACCGCGCCGGGGCGAGGCACCATGCAGTGCCGCACGTAGTCGAGCCGGATCGCGCAGACGTCCTCCATCACGTCCTGCGACACGCCGACCTCGGCGAGCACGTCGCGCACCGGCGCGATGTAGCGGTTCGGCGACGCGTACCAGCGCTCGCGAAAACCCGGCTCGACCAGCTGCTCGATGCGGCCGACCATGCGGTGCGCCGCCTGCTCGTCCCAGTCGATCAGCGTCTCCCAGAGGTCGAAGATCACCGCACGCACTCTTTGAGCACCTCCCACGCGCGAAGTACGTCTGCCTCGGTCGTGCGCCCGTTGCCGATCGCGAGCCTGATCGCATCCTGCCCTTTGAGACGCGTTGCGGCGACGTACAGCTCGCCCGTTCGCGTCGCGTCGGCGGCAAGCTCGAAGCTGTCCCGCGCGGTGTGGCGGAAGCAGACCGTCGAAAAGGGATGCGGCGCGACGACCTCCCAGCCCGGCTCGGCCTCGACCCACGACGCGAACAGCTGCGCGAGCCGCACGTGCTCGCGGAGCAGGGCCTGCAGCCCCTCTGCGCCGTACATGCGCAGCACGAGCCAGAGCTTGAGCGCGCGGAAACGGCGCCCGAGCGCGGGGCCGAAGTCCTTCAGGTCAACGGCGTCGCTCGTGCCGGCGAGATAGTCGCGCGAGACCGCGAACGCGGCGTGCAGCGCGTCCGGCCGCCGCGTCCAGAGCGTCGAGCAGTCCATAGGCGTGAACAGCCATTTGTGCGGATTGATGACGATCGAGTCGACGCGTTCGCAGCCCGCGAGGCACGAGCGAAGCTCCGGGCAGACGGCCGCGGAACCTGCGTACGCCGCGTCGACGTGGAGCCAGACGCCGGCCTCCTCGCACCTGCGCGCGAGCTCCGGCACCGGGTCGACGGAGGTCGTGCCGGTCGTACCGACTGTCGCGACGACCGCCGTGGCGTCCCCGAGCGGGAAGTCGGAGCGCATCCGGAACTCGTCGTCGGTCTCGATCGCGCGGTACTCCAGACCGAGCAGCCGCGCCGCCTTCTCGACGCTGAAGTTCGCCTCCTCGGACGCGTAGACGACACCGTCGGGTCGCAGCTCGCGCGCGGTGGCCAGCGCCGCGATCGTGGAGGTCGAGGCGGTGTCCTCGATATGGCCGTGGAGGCCCTCCGGCAGGCCGAGCAGCTGCCGCAGCCAGTCGACGGTGACGAGCTCCAGTTCGGTGCCCGCAGGCGACGCGAGCCATGTCATCGCGTTCACATTCAGGGCGGCGGTGAGGAGCTCGGCGAGGATGCCCGGTTCCGAGCCGGTGTTGGCGAACCAGGCGAAGAAGCGCGGGTGGTTCCAGTGGGTGACGCCGGGAAGCACGACCTCGTCGAGATCGCGCAGAACGGCCTCGAACGGCTCGCCGGTCGCAGGCGGCGCGACGGGCAGGCTGCGGCGCACGTCACCCGGCGCGACGCCGGCCGCGACCGGCAGCTCGCCGACGCGCGCGAGGTACCCGTCGACCCAGGCGGCCGCCAGCTCGAGGTCGTCGCGGAAGGTCACCGCTTCTTCTTGAGCTTCTCGATCTGCTTCCACGAGCGCGTGTTGAGGACGTCGTCTTTCGTCATCCACGCCCGCCGCGCCTGGCCGACGCCCAGCTCGACGTACGCGAGCGCACCGACGCTGTGGCCGTCCGAGTCGATCACGACCTTCAGACCCGCCTCGCGGGCGGCGCGCGCGTGGACGTCCGAGAGATCCAGCCGGTCGGGCTGTGAGTTGATCTCCAGGAACGTGCCCGTCTCGACGGCCTTCTCGATCACGCGCTCGAGCTCGACCGGCGCCGGCTGGCGCTTGCCGATCTTGCGGTTCGTGACGTGGCCGACGCAGTCGACATAGGGGCTTTCCATCGCCGCCAGCACGCGTTCCGTCGGGTTGTGCTCGAAGCGCGAGTGCACGGACGCGACCACCCAGTCGCGCGTCGCCAGATCCTCGTCCGAGACGTCGAGCGTGCCGTCGGGGCGCACGTTGACCTCGATGCCCTTGAGGATCCGCATCGGCGCGACGACCTCGCTCAACTCGTCGATCGCCTCTGACTGGCGCTGCAGCAGGTCACCGCGCAGCCGCTGGGCATGGTCGCAGACCGCGTAGTACTCGTAGCCCCGCTGCCGCGCCGTCGCGACCATCTCCTCGAGCGAGCCTTTCCCGTCCGACCACGTCGTGTGCGTGTGCAGGTCGCCGCGCACATCAGCGAGTGTCACGAGCTTCGGCAGCGTCCCGTTCCGCGCCGCCGCGAGCTCGCCGCCGTTCTCGCGCAGCTCGGGCTCGACCCAGGCGTAGCCGAGGAACGCGTACACGTCCTCCTCGTTCTCGAACGTGTGCTCCTCGCCGGTCTCGACCACGGTGACCGAGTACTCGGAGATCGAGAAGCCGCGACGCACCGCGTCCTCGCGCATGGCGACGTTGTGGTGCTTCGAGCCGGTGAAGTGCTGTAGCAGGTTGCCGTAGCTCTCCGGTGGGACGACGCGGAGGTCGAAGCGCAGGCCGTCATGCGAGACGACCGTTGCCTTCGTCGGCCCCTTCGCGGCGACGTCGACGACCCAGGGCAGCGAGCAGAAGTGCTCGACCAGCGCGGGCGGGTCCGAGGCGGTGGCGATGATGTCGAGGTCGCGGACGGTCTCGCGCATCCGCCGCGCCGACCCGGCGAGCGAGACCTTGTCCGAGGCGGGATGCGCCTCGAGCTCGTCGACCGCCGCCCGCAGCTTCGGCAAGGTGTTGCCGAGCAGCGCGCGGCGCGGGCCTGCGGCGGCCTGAGGCTGCTCGAGCGCCGTGGCGATCTTCTGCTCCGTCCCGGGGCCAATCCCCGCGTGCCCACGCAATTGGCCGGCGGACGCGGCGGCCTTCAAAGCATCGACCGTGGTGATCCCGAGCTCCTGCCAGATCCGGCGCGCCGTCTTCGGCCCCAGGCCCGGAAGCCGCATGAACGTTGCGACTTCGGGCGGCACTTCCGCCTTGCGCTTCGTGAGCGCGTGGATCTCGCCGTCGTCGACAACCTCGACGATCTTGCCTTCGATCGTCTTGCCGATCCCCTGCAGGGCCTTCGCCTTGCCGTCGAGGGCGAGCTGGGCAACCGAGACCGGCGTTTCGCGAATGCGCGCCGCGGCGCGCCGGTAGGCGTTGATGCGGAACGAGTCGGCCGCCGCGACCTCCATCAGGTCCGCGAGCAGGTCGAACTGGTCCGCGAGCGCGTCGTTTCGCGGGAGTTCCGCCACGTCAGCGATCATAGGCCCGCCGATGCGTGCGACCGTCTGCCTGCCGACGTACGACGAGCGCGCGAACCTCGAGCGGATGCTTCGCCGCCTGGGCGAGGTGCTCCGTGAGGGCGACCGCGTGCTCGTGATCGACGACAACTCGCCCGACGGCACGGGGCAGCTCGCCGACGAGCTCACCCGCGAGCTGCCGTTCGTGTCCGTCCTGCACCGGCCGCGGAAGGAAGGCCTCGGACCGGCGTACCTCGCCGGGTTCCGGCACGTGCTCGAGTCGGACGCAGAGCTCGTGCTCGAGATGGACTGTGACTTCTCGCACGACCCGAACGACGTGCCCCGGCTGATCGCGGCCGCGGAAGACGGCGCCGACGTCGTCCTCGGCTCGCGCTACGTGACCGGCGGCCGAGTCGGCGACTGGGGCCTCGCTCGGCGGGCGATCTCGCGCGGCGGCTCGCTCTATACGGCGCTCTTCCTGCACATGGGCGTGAAGGACCCGACCGGCGGCTTCAAGTGCTTCCGCCGCCGCGTCCTCGAAACGATCCACCCGGACACGATCACGGCGAAGGGGTACGCGTTCCAGATCGAGGCCACGTACCGCGCCAAGCGGGCCGGCTTCAAAGTCGTCGAGATCCCGATCACGTTCGACGATCGCGTCAGCGGCACGTCGAAGATGAGCCGCCGCATCGTGCTCGAGGCCGTCTGGCGCGTCCCTCTCCTGCGGCTCGGCCGCTGATGCGCAACGTCACCGACGAGACGTTCGAGCAGGAGGTGTTGCGCGCCGAGCGTCCGGTGCTCGTGGACTTCTGGGCGCCGTGGTGCGGCCCGTGCAAGGCGATCGAGCCGGCGCTCGAGGAGCTCGCCGCCGAGCACGCCGTGGAGCTGGTGAAGCTCGACATCGATGCCAACCCGCGCACGGCGGCGCGGTTCGGCGTCCTCTCGCTGCCGACCGTGACGCTCTTCGCGGACGGCGAGCCGCGCGAGACCGTGTACGGCGCGCGGCCGAAGCGGCACTTCGCGAAGGCTTTCGCGCCCTTCTTCTGATCCCTCTGAGGGGGGTCGTCCGAAAGTCACAAATAGACGACTCATAAGAGGGCAGTGCTGCTTCGCTTCGTCGCGCCCATGATCCTCGCCGCCGGCCTCGCCGGTGCGTCGCCGACGGTCGTCCACCGCGGTCAACTCGTGCACATCGCGGCCACGGTCGGCACGTCGAACGGCTGCTTCGCGCACGTGCAGTACGCCGACTCGACCGGGGTCGACCTCGGGGTCAGGTGGCCCAGCGGCAGCCACTACGTCTCCTGGACGTACCGCATCCCCACGAAGGCGCCGCTCGGCCCGGCGGACTGGAGCATTCGCTGCGGCACGGGCATCTACAACTACACCGGCAGCTGGCTGATCGTCCAGGCAGGCGTCACCGTCGGCCCGAGGCCGCCGCAGCCGGTCGTCTCGAAACAGGGTTTCTCCCAGCGGCCGGACGCGTTCGGCACGGGGTCGGGCGTCAGTTACGGCCTCCTGATCCGGAACCCGGCGCTGAAGAAGGACGCGAAGAACGTCACCGTCACGATTTCCTTCGTTGCCGGTTCCGGCAACGTGATCGGGCGCAAGACCGCAACGGTTGCGCGGATCGGCGCCGGCGAGACCTTCGCGCTCGGCGGCGCGACCGAGCTGGGAACGCAGACCGGCGTCAAGAAGCTCAGCGCGTCGATCCGAGTCGGCTCGTACGCGAAGGCCGTCAGCATGCCTCGGCCACGCGTCGCGAGCGCCAAGATCGTCGACAGCGGCGCGGACCCAGGCTGGGTAGGCGAGGTGGACGGCGAGCTCGCCAACGACACGTCCCAGCACACACTCGCCCGCGCTGCCGTCTCGATCGTCCTGCTCGACGCGGGCGGGAGGGTGGTCGGCGGCGGCACCGGCGCGCTCGCGAGGGCCGTCGTGTCAGGCGGCAGCGGCCCGTTCGCTGCGAAGGTCGGCTTCGCGGCGATTCCGACGTCGGCCGCCGTGCGGCCGGTCGTGTCCGTGGTCCCCACCTATCGGTAACTTGGTTATGTGTTGGGGTTGCTGCCGTCCTCGCACAGGAAGCGTGTCCGGCTGCTCTGGACGTCGATCGCCGCAGCGGTCGTGCTCGCAGTCGCCGCGATGATCGTGTTCCTGCCGAACACCGGTCACTCGTCCCAGACGCCGATCGACGAGTCGAAGGCGGCATCCCGCTTCCACGTGCCGAAGACCGTGCGGGCGACGGCAGCCGAGAAGGCCGCGGCGCTGCAGACGCTCTCGAAGTTCGTCCGCAGCGCGTTCATCCGTCAGAACCTCGCCGCCTCGTGGCCGCTCGCGACGCCGCATATGAAGGTCGGCACCACGCGCAGCGAGTGGCTGGCGGGCGACCTGCCCGTCGTGCCGTACCCGGCTGACGCCTTCCGCTCCTTCGGGACGACGCTCAAGTACCAGTACAAGGGGGTGCTGGGGTACGACGTGCTCGTTCTCCCCAAGGAAACCGCGGCTGGCCGCTCCGCCGGACAGCAGGTCTACGCCTGCGAGCTGCACGACGTACACGGCAGCTGGCTCGTCGACTTCTGCTACCCGAGGAAGACCCTCTAACGGAAGTGCTGCCAGCCGGCGAGCTCGTAGGGCTCGCCGTTCAGGAGCAGCGCCACGCCCTCGCCCTCCTCGACGTGCCCGATCACCGTGCCCAGCGGCGGCTCCTCCACGGCGGCGAGAAGCTCGAAGTCCTCGCCGAAACCGAGATCGTCGACCGTCGCGCCGTCCGCCAGCGGGACGCGCTCCAGCTCGATCACGCACCGCACCCCTGAGCGGCGCGCGAGATGCGCGGCATCCACGGCGAGGCCGTCCGAGACGTCGAGCTGCGCGTGGGCAACCGCGGCCAGCCGCCGGCCCTCGGCCAACCGCAGCGGCGGACGGATGTAGCGCGCCTCGCGGAAGGCGGCGCCTGCGCCGCCGAGCGCGCCGGTGACGACCAGCAGGTCGCCCGCGCGCGCGCCTGCGCGACCCGGGACGCGCTCGCTGCGACCGAGCGCCGTCACCGAGAGGACGACCGAGGCCGCGGCCGTGGTGTCGCCGCCGACGACCGGCACCCCGGTCTCGGCGATCCCCTCGTAGAACGCGACGATGTCCTCGACGGCGGTCTCGCGCGGCGCCGCGAGCGAGACGAGCAGTCCCTCCGGTTCGGCGCCCGAGGCGGCGAGGTCGCTGAGGTTGACCGCCGCGGCGCGGAAGCCGAGGTCCCGCCACTCGATCCAGTCGAGCAGGAAGTGGACGCCTTCGACGAGCGCGTCCTGCGTCACGACGAGGTCCGGGCCGACACGGGCCGCGTCGTGCTCCACGCCGACGATCAGCCCGCGCCGCTCGAGCTCCGCCAGCAGGCCGAGCTCACCGAGCTGCGAGAGCCTCGTCAACCGCCCTCCTGAGCGCGGGGTCGGTGGCGGCGCGGATCACGGCCACGCCGGCGGCGCCGGCCTCGATGCACGACGCCGCGTTGCCGGCGTCGATGCCGCCGATCGCGATCACTGGCACGCCGACGGCGGCGCAGATCTCGCGCAGGCCGCCGAGCCCGATCGGCGGGTCGGCATCGTCCTTCGACGGCGTCTCCCAGACCGGCCCCACACCGAGATAGTCGGCATCGGCCTCGAGCGCCTGTTCGAGCGTGACGGCCGAGCGGCCGAGCAGCAGCTGCGCCGCGCGCGCCCGCTCCGCTCCGGAATCGCCCTGCCCCAGGTGGACGCCGTCCGCGCCCAGCGCGAGCGCGGCCTCGACGTCGTCGTTGACGACGAACGTGGCGCCGAGCGAGCGAAAGCCCGCGCCGCGCGCGACGACCTCGCCGGTCGGCGCCTTCACCCGCAACTGCACGACCGTGGCGCCGGCGGCGACGGCGGCCTGTGCGGTCGCAAGCTCGCCGACGATTGCGTGGACCTTCACGCGACCTTCGCCCTCCGGTCGAGGGTCTCCGGATCGAGCGCGGCCAGCGCGTCGTAGAGCGCGACGTGGAACGACCCGGGGCCGCGCGCGCCCACGGCGGCGTCCTCGCCCGCGACGCCGAACGCGACGAGCGCCTCGGCCGCAGCTTCCAGCGGCCGGTCGCGGTTCACGGCCAGGAAGCAGCCCGTGACGGTGCTCGACATGCAGCCGGTGCCGGTGATCGCCGCGAGCAGCGGGTGACCGTTCGAGACCGCGAGGACGGTGTCTCCGTCCGAGACGTGGTCGACCGGGCCGGTGACCGAGGCGACGACAGCGAGCGACCGCGCCGCGGAGCGCGCAACCTCGGCTGCGTCGCCGCCTGCGTCGATCGACTCGACCCCGCGCACTTCGGCCGCGACGCCGACGAGCGTCGCCACCTCGCCGACGTTGCCGCGCAGCACGGTGACGCCGACCTCGTCGAGGATTCGCTTCGCCGTCTCCGTGCGGTACGTCGTGGCGCCCGCGCCTACGGGGTCGAGCACGACCGGCACGCCGAGCTCGTTCGCCTTGCGACCGGCTGCGAGCATCGCCTCGATCCAGTGCGGCGAGAGCGTGCCGATGTTGAGCACGAGCGCGCCGGCCAGCTGCACCATCTCCTCCACCTCTTCGCGCGCGTGCGCCATCACGGGCAGCGCGCCGAGCGCGAGCGTGGCGTTGGCCGTCTCGTTCATGACGACGTAGTTGGTGATCTGGTGGACGAGCGGCTTCGCCTCGCGCAGCCGTCGCAGGGAGTCTCCGGGGTTCACGTTCGTCCTTTCACGTTGAGAACATCGACGGGCCCGTCGCCGGCGCCGAGCTCGGGTAGGCCTTGCGCGACCGCCTCGCCGGCCGCGCGCGCGGCGCCGCGGGCAGCGGCGACCAGTGGCAGCCCGCGGGCGAGGAGGGCGGCCAGCGTCGCCGAATGCGTGCAGCCGGCGCCGTGCGTCGCGGCGACGTCGTAACGCTCGACCGGGAT